>BQJQ01000029.1 GCA_021604785.1 Phycisphaeraceae bacterium | reverse complement strand
CCGCGGGCGGTGAGGGCGTCGGTGAGCTTGGGGAGGTCGGCCGGGGTGTCGATGCCGACGGGGAGGCGGTCGGCGCCGAAGCCGCCGTCCATGTCCGAGCCGAGGCCGATGTGGCGTCGGTCCCCCACCACTTCGCAGAGGTGCTCGATGTGCGCGACGGCGGCGTCGACGGGCGCGCGGGCTTTGTCTGCGTGGCCGATGGCGGGGTCGAGGAAGGGCGTGTAGAGGTTGACGCCGATGATGCCGCCGCGGCGTGCGATCTCGCGGATGGTGGCGTCGGCGAGGTGGCGCTGGTTGGCGACCGAATCGGGATCGCCCATCAGGGCGCGCGCGTTGGAGTGGGACGCGATGACGCGGCCGGTGGCACGTTCGAGAAGTTCGTCGGTGGCGCGCTGGGCGAGGTGCGAGAGGTCGTGGACGAGGGCGGCGGCGTCGAGGGCCCCCACCATGGCGCGGCCGAGGTCGGTCAGGCCGGTCGGGTCGCGTTTCGGGTGCGCGCCGTTGCCGGCGGCGTAGCGCGAGGAGCGGGCCCAGGTGAGCCCGACGGCGACGACGCCCAGGTCGGTCCACTCGGGCAGAGCGTCGGGCGATTCGATGGGGTCGGCGCCCTCGACGAGGACACCGAGGGAGACGGGGGCGTCGGACGCGGCGCCGAAGCGTCCGACGGCGCCGGCGCGGGCCCAGGCGTCGTAGAGCTTGAGCTGGCGGAGGCCGGCGCGGCGGGCGGCGTCCACATCGTCTGGCGGGTAGCACCAGGGGCCGGGGTCGGGGGCGCCGCCCGCGGCGGGGGCGTCGGTGATGGGCTCGGTGAAGACGGTCGCCAGCGCGTGCGTCACGCGGCCGGCGGCGAGCGAAGGGAGGGTGACCGCGGCGGGTTGGATGCGGCCACGGCAGTCGGCGAGCGGGGCGTGCATGTCCCTCCCGGACTCGGCGAGGTAGGCCAAATCAAGATGCGCGTCGAACCAACGCGGGGGTTGGTGGTCGGCGGTGTTGCTGGGCGGGGTGCTCACGCTGGGATGGTAGAACCCGGTAGGATGGGCGCACCGGGGGCGTTTCGTGCAATCCGCCCGCGTTGAATCCGTATAACGACTTGAGCGCATCGCCCGGCGTCGTGGTTTGGGCTGGGGTTGGCCCGGGGCGTTGCTCGATCGCAGGGGAATCGCATGAAACGACCGTACCGAACCGGCGCCTTGGGTCCCTCGCGGCGCGGCGGGGCGAAGCTCGGGTGCCTGATCGCGCTGGGCGTCTTCGTCTTCATCATCATCGCGGCCGTTGTGTACGGGATGCTGACGTGGAAGGGGTGGGCGGCTACGTGGGCCGAGACGATCGCTGTGGAAGTGGTGCAGGAGTCGAACCTCGAGGACACGGAGAAGGGTGAGGTGCTCGGCGAGATCCGTGCCGTCACCGAGGCGTTCCGGTCGGGGGATCTCTCGCTGGCCGAGGCGAAGCTCATCTTCAAGGGCGTGATCGAGAGCCCGCTGCTGCCCGCCGGGATGGTGTACGGGATGCACACGCTTTACTACGCGCCGAGCGAGTTGAGCGAGGAGGAGAAAGCCGCGGGGAAGATGGCGCTGTCGCGGGTCGCGCGGGGGTTGTTTGACGAGACGATCGACCCGGACCGGATGGGGCGTGTGTTCGGGCCGATCTCGACGACGAACACCACCGGGCCGCGCGTGCACATCAATGCTCCTGAGTTCCAGCTCCATCTGAAGGACCCGGAGACCACGACGGCCGACGAGCTGCGCGAGGTTACGGCGTTGGCAATCGCCGAGGCGGATGCGGCGGAGGTGCCCAACGAGCTGTACGAGGTTGACGTTTCCGACGAGATCGCCCGGGCTGTGCAGGAGGCGATCGGGCGGACGTTGCCGCCTTCGAAGACGAAGGACACGATCGTGACGGTGCCGGATGAGCCCGAAACGCCTGACGCGGGGGCTGATGAAAACAGCGAGGACGACGGGCCCTGAGCGGGCGCAGAATTCTGGATGTGCGCTAAACGCAGGCGGGCCGGGTGATCCCCGGCCCGCCTGTTTGATTCACGGCGTCGTGGTCTGACGTGCTCAGTACTCGAGCGCGCGGCCGAGGGACTTGGCCTCGGTGATCCACTTCTCGAGATCGGACTCGGTGGGGACCTTGCGGGTCAGCTTCTTGGCGTCGTTGACTTCGACCATCTTGGCGGCGAGGTTGGCGGCGTTGCGCTGGGCGAGCTCGGGGACGGTGTCGACGCCGGCGGCTTCGAGGAGCTCGGAGTACTCCGAGCCGACGCCCTTGACACGGTAGAGGTCGACCATGTTGGCCCACTTGAGGATGTGGGCGTCGCCGATGCCGGTCTTGGCGGCGAGCTCCTTGCGGGCTGCGGGGGTCTTGCAGGCGGCGAGGAGGGCGTCGGTGTCCTTGATGCCGGCGGCGGTGAGCTTCTCGGCGTATGTGGGGCCGATGCCTTCGACGTCGTCAACTTTGTAGTTTGCCATGGGTGTCTCCTGAGATAGGTGTGTGTCCCCTGCGAGGGGGGGTAGTCTATGGGGAGCACGCCGGAGGGACCATTCCATGCCCGAGCACACCGAGGACCCCCCCATCGCCTGCCCGTTGGACGGGAAGACGATGGACCGCGTGAACATCGCCGGCGTCGCGGTGGACCGGTGCCCCGAATGCTGCGGGATCTGGCTGGACCGGGGCGAGCTGCGGGCGATCCTGGATAGCGGCTCGCGGGGGCGGGCCCGGATCGGGGCGTTGGATAAGGATGAGTGCTGCACCGTGGGCGAGCGGCCGAACCCGCTGCTGTGCCCGCGTGACCACCAGCGGATGAGCGTGCACCGCGACCCGGGCCAGAAGCACATCGAGTACGACCTGTGCCCGAAGTGCGGCGGGGTGTTCTTTGACGCGGGGGAATTGAACGACCTGACGCACGTGTCGATCGCGGAGAAGCTCAAGGGGATGCTGGGATGAGACTCCGCTACCGTTTGCCATGAACCGGAATGCACAGCCGAACTCGAACGACCCCGCGGCGGCGTGCCCGTGCGACGGCACGGTCATGCGCAAAGTTGATGTTGAGGGCGTCGTGGTTGATCGGTGCCCGGGGTGCGGCGGGGTGTGGCTGGACCTGGGCGAGCTTGCGCAGCTGCTGGGCGTGGAGGACGCGAAGACGGAGATCGCGGATCTCGACCCCGAAGCGCACACGCACGCGCCGGCATCCGACACGGTGCGGGTGTGCCCGCGGGACGGGCAGCGGCTCACGCCGGTCCGCGTGCCGCAGCAGGCGCACATTGAGTACGACCTGTGCACGCACTGCGGCGGGACGTTTTACGACGCGGGCGAGCTGCGCGATCTATCGCGGTTCACGCTGGCGGAGCGGGTGAAGAGCTTGCTCGGTTAGACCTGCAAAGTCTCAGGCACCTTGTCGGTAAGCAGCTCCGCGGTCGTGTTCTTGAGCACCTCGTCGAGCGTGACGCCCGGGGCGAGCTCGGTGACGCGGAAGCGTTGGGCGTTGTCGTCCATCACCATGACGCACAGGTCGGTGATGACCATGTCGATGCAGGCCTTGCCCGTCAGGGGGAGGGTGCACTCGGGGAGGATCTTGGGGTCGCCCTTGCGGGTGACGTGCTCCATGGCGACGACGACTTTCTTGACGCCGGCGACGAGGTCCATGGCGCCGCCCATGCCCTTGACCATTTTGCCGGGGATCATCCAGTTGGCGATGTCGCCCTGCTGGGAGAGCTGCATGGCGCCGAGGATGCACATGTCGACGTGCCCGCCTCGGATCATGGCGAAGGAGTCGGCGGAGGAGAAGTAGGCGGCGCCGTCACGGGCGGTGATGGTCTGCTTGCCGGCGTTGATGAGGTCGGCGTCGATGTTGGCTTCGGTGGGGAAGGGGCCGATGCCGAGCAGGCCGTTCTCGGATTGGAGCCAGACGTCCATGCCGTCGGGGATGTAGTTGGCGACGAGGGTGGGCATGCCGATGCCCAAGTTCACGACGTAGCCGTCGCGGAGTTCTCGGGAGGCACGCTTGGCGATTTGATCGCGGTTGAGTGGCATGGTGGATGCTAGTCAGATGCGGGCTTGGAGGAGCGGGAGAGGCCGATGAGCCCGCCGGCGACCATGCCCAGAAGCGCCGTCACGGCAAGCAGCAGCGCGCGGGGCATCGTGACGGTCATGAACAGGATCCGGGTTTCTACCGGCGCCGTGTTCTGCAGAATAAGGATCAGGACGACGATGAGCGCAATCACGACCCCGGCGAGCTTGGCTTTGTGCATCCGATGAGTCTACCAGGGGCGACATTCGGGGGCTCAGGGCTCTTGGAACCGCTCGTGCGCCCGCTCGCGGATCTCGAGGAGCGGGCCGGCGACGAAACCCCAGGCGGCGTCGCGGTCGCCCTCGATCAACGCGAGTTCCATCTTGCACAGCTCGATGAGCAGGTTGGCCTGCTCGGCGCGGTAGGCACCGAGTTCGGCCGAACGCTCGGGCTCGTCCAGACGCTCCACGCGGGCGGGGGTCATGGACTTCGCGTCGATCACCGCGGCCTGCAGGCGGGAGAGCGGGCGGAACGCGTCGTCCAACGGTGCATCGGGGGTGCGCAGGGTTATCGCGATGGCTTTCAGGTTCTCCTTCATGCCTTCCATCTTGGCGTGGAGACGTCGGTTGTCCGGCTCGGGCGCCGCTCCGAACGAGGGCATGAGGGCGATGGCGATGAGGGTGCAGCAGGCTGTGATCGTGGTGCGGTTTCTCATGGGGGCTCTCCGGGCACGACGCGCGAGTGCCACGGTGTGATACCACGACCGCGCGTTCTGTGTTACGGGCCCTGGCAACACGTGACACACGCGTGACAAACTGGGCCTCACACACGCTGTAAGAGCAGTTACGCCTCGCTGATGGTGCGCTGCTCGATGCGCTTCTCGGCGACGGTCCGCACGACCCGGTCCACGTAGCTGCCCGGCGTGTGCACGCCCTCGGGGTCGATTGAGGTGTCGAGGAGTTCGTCCACCTCGGCGAGGGTGACGCGGGCTGCCGTCGCCATCATCGGGTTGAAGTTGCGGGCGGTCATTCGGTAGGTGAGGTTGCCGAACGGGTCGGCCTGGTGGGCCTTGACCAGCGCGAGGTCGGCGAAGATGCCGGTCTCGAGGACATAGTCGCGCTGGCCCGAGCCGTCGGGGGCTTGGAGCTTGCGGGTCTCTTTGCCCTCGGCGACGAGGGTGCCGAAGCCGGTGGCGGTGTAGAAGGCGGGGATTCCGGCGCCGCCGGCGCGGATGCGCTCGGCGAGGGTGCCCTGGGGGTTGAACTCGACCTCGAGCTCGCCGTCGAGGTACTGCTTCTCGAAGGTGGCGTTCTCGCCGACGTAGCTGGAGACCATCTTCTTGATCTGCTTGGTCTGGAGAAGGAGCCCGAGGCCCCAGTCATCCACGCCGGCGTTGTTGGAGACGCAGGTGAGGTCCTTCACGCCGGAGTCGCGGAGGGCGATGATGAGCTGTTCGGGGATGCCGCAGAGGCCGAAGCCGCCGACGTGGACGGTCATGCCATCGCGGAGGACGCCGGAGTCGCGGAGGCCTTCGAAGCAGGCGGCGGCGGAGTCGCGGAACTTGTCGGGCATTGGGTTGGTCCTTCGGGATCAAGGCGAAGAGAAGACCCCTCACTCCGGCCCTTTCCCCGGAGGGGAGAGGGAGGAAGAAGATGCTGCTGCGCGACGCGGGTCAGCGTTCGCAGCTGATGAGGACGAAGGCTTCGTAGACGCCGCCGGCGCGGGGGAAGGCTTGGGTCTTCTCGAAGTCGAGCTCGTCGGGGGCCGAGCCGCGGAGGCGGGTGAGCTGCTCGCGGCCGGCGTCGACGGCGGCTTGGCGCGCGCCGGGCAGCGATTCCCCGCCGCCCTTGGCGACGATGCGGATCCGGCCGGGCACGGGCTCGGGGGTCATGAGCCACCACTGCTCGGGCGGCTGGGAGGACGCCCGCGCGGGCTGGGGCGCCGGGCGGACCGGGGCGGTGCGGGCCGCGACGGGCTCGGAGCCCATGACGGTGCCCGGGTCGGTCGTCTCGATGTTCATGGGCACGGGCACCGACTCGCGCGGCGCGGGGGTATCGGTGCGGGCGATGGTGCCGGACGGGCGATCCACATGGACGTCTATCCGCGAGATAGGCTCGCCGGCGGCGAGCGGCTCGGTCTCGCAGGCGGACATCGCAGCGCACAGGCACACGAGGGCAGCCGTCAGCACGTGGGCGCGGCGGGGTCGGGTCATCATGGTTTGCTTCCTCGGGGTCGATTCTGATTCGCGTTGAACAGCCCCTGCTGGTTGACGCCCTCCATCGGGCGGGCCGACAGGTCGTCGAGCTCGCGCTGGATCTCGGCGAGGGTGCTCAGCTGCAGGTGCTCGGTTGCGAAGCGGATGTACGCGATGCGGTCGATGTTGCGGAGGCGGGTCATGACGCGCTCGCCAATCTCCGAGGAGTGGACCTCACGCTCGAACTCGGCGTGGAGTTCCTCCTCGACCTCTTCGGCGAGTTTCTGCTTGACGTCCTCGGCGATCGGGCGCTTGCCGCAGGCGTTTGAGACGCCGCGGATGATGCTGTCGGACTGGAAGGGGACGCGCGAGCCGTCCTTCTTGACGACGACCAGGCGGGTGGCTTGCTCGACGCGTTCGTAGGTGGTGAAGCGGCGGGCGCAGGCGAGGCACTGGCGGCGTCTGCGGATGACCTTGCCCGCCTCGGTCGAGCGCGAATCGATGACCTTGTCTTCGTTCGCGTTGCAGGCGGGGCAGATCAACGGGAAAACCCTCCGGCGGGGGCCGAGCGGGCCCCGCGGGAGGGTAGTCTTGCCGAAGCCGGGGCCCGCGTCAAAGCGGGGTCAGGGTTTGCCGGGCAGTCCGGCCCGCTCGGTCTGCGCCCGGGCCCGCTCACGCATGGTCGCAGCTCGGTCGGCGTCGATGCGGCCTGACTCTGCCAGCCGGTCTATCGACTCGAGCCGGCGGGCGAGGGGGTCGGGATTGGGTGAAGCAGCCGGGGACTCGGGGGCGGTGACGGTCACTAGGTCCCCGCTCTCGACCGTGAAGGAGGGCATGTCGGAAGCGAGGGTGCCGGCGAGGGATTCGAAGCCCAAGTGGCCGGGGCGTTCGAGCTTCACGCTGCTGCCGGCGGGCGCCCCCCCGACGGCCGAGATGAGGCGTGCGAGGTCAAGCTCGCCCGTGCCCGGGAGTTGGTAGACGCCGGGGCGTGCGACGTCGCCGCGGACGTAGACGTTGCCGGTCAGATCGGCCTGGGCTGGCGCGGAGGCGCCGCGGCCGCTCGTTGCCGGGGTGTGGGCCCGCTGCGAGCTGAACTTCTGCAATTCGGACTCGAGGTCCACGATCAGCCCGCTCACGCGGTGCACCCGGCGCTGCGCAAGGTCACGCTCGACTTCGAGCACCGTGAGCTCGGCCATGAGCGTCTGGGCAATGTCGACGTTTGGAGCGCCGTCGTGTTCGAACACCATGCGATCGCAGCGTGCGCGGAGATGGGCGTACCGCGCGGCGAGCTCGTCAAGCTCTGCCCTTGCCTCTTTTATCCGCTTATGGCGCTCGATGTCCCCGTGTTCAACCTGCTGCCTCGCCAGCCGGCGCGTCCGATCGGCGTCCTCACGCATCACCGCCAGCGCCGCTTCGACGCGCTCGTGGATCCGTGCCGGGGCGTCGATCATGAGCGTCGCGCCGATCAGCTGCCCGCGGGCCAGGTCGCCGCCCGTCTCAGCCCACAGGTCCGGCTCGGCGAGCATGACGATCGACTCGTACACGCCTTCGGCCGCGCCGCGCCACTCGCTCGATTCGCCCCGACCGACCAACGCGTCCGCCCCGATCCCGCAACGCAGCTCGACGAGCTCTCGCACGTCGTACGAACGCATCTCCCGCGTGCGTTTGTCGAAGTGCGACCGCGTGGAAACCTCGATCAGCTCGTCGGACACGTGCACGTCGAGCGGTTCGCCCGCAGCGTTCTCGGTCACTTCCCGGAGCAGCCGGTGCACGACATACGAGGGCAGCGGGTCGACGTCCAGCCCGATTGGGGTGTCCGGGTTTACGCCGATCTCTTCGAGCCGGTCCCAGTGCACGAGCACGGGGCGGTCGGACTGAGCGCGCATAAGCTGGAACAGACCTGCGTACGTCTCGCCGCGGATGGCGATGAGCGGTGCGTCGGCGTGAGCTGCGGCTGCGATCGGATGCGATTGCTGGGCCGCCGGCTGGATCCCGGTGAGCGTTGCGGTCCCCAGCACGATCCCGGCCCCGATGACGGTGAACAGACTCGCGGTCATGATCAGTCTCCTTGTCTGGTGTGGTTGGGCGGCGGCGCGGAACGAGCGGGCCAATTCGGCCGTCTCGCCCAGCTCCCCCACCGCCCGCTGCGTGGCTTCGGATTCGGTAATGCCCGTGATGAGCAGGTCGTCCACCCGCGAGCGCAGGTGGTCGTCGAGCTCGTCGCGGATGGTCTTCTTCTGCTCGCGCGGCAGGTCGAGCAACCCGACGAAGACGTCCAGCCACGACCCGATCGGGTCGCGGGCGGACGGGTCGACGCTGGGTGTTCGCGTGCGCGTCTTCATCATGCGGTTGCTCCGCGCGGCGCGGGGCCCTCGATGAAGCCGTCGATGAGTCGGGTGAACGTGCGGTGCGCCTCGATGCGCTGGTCGAGCCGGCGGGTGCCCTTGGCGCTGAGGCGGTACCACTTGCGGCGGCGGCCGCCGGCGTCGGGCTCGGCGCCCTGGGCTTTGACCTCCTCCCACTGTGTCAGCACGAAGCCCTGCTTCTCGAGCCTGGTCAGCAGCGGGTAGAGGGCGCCGGGCGTGAGGCGGAAGGCGCCGTCCGAGCGGGCCTGGACCTCGCGGGAGATGGCGTAGCCGTACTTGGGCTCGTCGCGGAGCAGGGCGAGCACGACCAGCTCGGCCTGGTCCTGCTTGAGCGCGGGCTTGGGGGCGGTGTCGGGCATGGGGGTCTCCGGGGCGTAAGTCGCCGCAGAATATATCTTATTCGGATATATCGCAAGAGCAGCCGCGGGGTTTCACAAAATTTTCGATGGGGCGTTGACATCGGGGCCGAATGATTCGATGATTAGCGAAATGACGATTCAAAGCCCGCCACAATCCACGCTCGACCGGCTCGTCCGGGTGAACGCCGCCCTTGGTGAACCGGGGCGGGTGCGCCTGGTGGCGGCGTGCCTCGGCAGCGAGCGGTGCGTCTGTCAGCTCGTCGGGCTGGTGGGGCTCTCGACGGCGACGGTGTCGCGGCATCTGACGGTGCTGCGCGACGCGGGGCTTCTGGCGAGCCGCAAGGACGGGCGGTGGGTGCATTACCGCGCCGCCGAGCCCGAGCCCGGCACGCCCGAGGCGGACGGGATGGCGATGGTCGGCCGGCTTGCGGCGGACGACTCGACGATCGCTGAAGACCGCGCACGCCTGGGCGCCATTTGCGGCTTGCCCGCGGCGGAGGTTGCCCGACGACTCAAGGCCGGCGAGGCCGTCTGCCCGCCGGACTGCTGCTGAACACCCGAATACCACCACGAACATTCTCGGAGGACACACCCATGAGCGACGACACACGGACAAGCGAGCAGCTGCGTGACAAGATCCGGGGCGGGTACGCGCAGATCGCCGAGGCGGGCGTCTTCGTTGGAGAGGGATCCGCGGCGACGCGCGACAAGCTCGCCGGGGGGAGCGGGTGCTGCGGCGGCGGGAGCTGCTGCGGGCCGACGACGCTCGGGGTCGACGAACTGGCTGAGCAGATCGGGTACACGACCGAGGAACTGGGCGAGATCCCGGGCAGCGCGAACATGGGGCTGAGCTGCGGGAATCCGACCGCGATCGCGAAGCTACGCGAGGGCGAGACGGTCGTGGACCTGGGCTCGGGCGGGGGATTCGACGTCTTCCTCGCGGGCCCGAAGGTCGGGGCGTCCGGGCGCGCGATCGGGGTCGATATGACCGCGGAGATGATCGCCAAGGCCCGGGCCAACGCGGACCAGTATCGCGAGCGGACCGGGCTGGACAACGTCGAGTTCCGCTTGGGCGAGATCGAGAACCTGCCGTTGCCCGATGCGTCTGCGGACGTGGTGATCTCCAACTGCGTGCTCAACCTGAGCACCGACAAGGCCCGGGCGTGGCGTGAAATGCTCCGCGTGCTCAAGCCCGGCGGGCGGGTGGCGGTGTCGGACATTGCGCTGCTGGCGGAGCTGCCCGAGGGGGCGAAGAAGACCGTCGAGGACTGGGTCGGGTGCGTCGCGGGGGCGGTGCTCGTCGAGGACATGCGGGCGATGCTCGCCCAGGCGGGGTTCGTGGGTGTCGAACTGACGCCCAAGCCCGAGTACGTCCGGGCGATGACCGAGGCGGGCGACCCGCTGTACCGCAAGCTCGCCGGGCTGCTGCCCGGGGGGGACCCGGCGGCGTACGTCACGAGCCTGGACATCGTGGCTCGGCGACCGGGGTGATTGTCGCACGGGCGGTCCTCGGGGCCGGCGCCCGCTAGGATCCGCGCACACACGCGCGGAGACCCCCTGCATGCCCCGTATCACGCTTCCGGATGGATCGGTCAAGGAATTCGACGCCCCCGTGACGGCTCTGGCGGTCGCCGAGTCGATCGGCTCGCGCCTCGCCCAGGCGGCGGTGGGCGCCAAGGTGGACGGGGAGCTTGCCGACCTCTCGACCACCCTGACCAAAGACTGTGCGCTGGCGATCGTCACGCCCAAGACCCGTGACGGCGAGGCGGATCCGGACGCGTTGATGCTGGTGCGTCACTCGTGCGCGCACGTGATGGCCGAGGCGATCGAGCGCGTCGTGCCCGGGGCACAGCTTGTCTATGGCCCGGCCCTCGAGACCGGGTTCTACTACGACATCGCGTTCCCCGAAGACCGCCACCTCAAGGAGGGCGACTTCGAGGCGATCGAGAAGGAGATGGCGAAGATCGTGAAGGAGGACCGCGCCTTCACCCGCTACGAGCTTGAGTACGGCGAGGGCATCCGCAAGCTCGACGGCGAGGGGTCCAAGTACAAGATCGACAACGCCCACCGCGCGCACGAAGCGGGGTCTTTGTCGCTCACCTGGTACGCGACGGGCGAGCCGGGGAAGGACTGGGAGGACCTGTGCCGCGGGCCGCACGTGCCAAACACGGGGCGGATCGGCGCGTTCAAGATCATGTCGCTCGCGTCGAGCTACTGGCACGGGGACGAGAACTCGGACCGGCTGACCCGCGTGTACGGCACCGCGTTCTTCAACAAGAAAGACCTCAACGAGCACCTCACGCGCCTGGAAGAGGCGAAGAAGCGTGACCACCGGGTGCTGGGCAAGCAGCTGCAGCTGTTCCACTTTGATGAGGCGGTCGGGCAGGGGCTGGTGCTTTGGACGCCGCGGGGGTCGATCATCCGCAAGGAGTTGCAGGACTGGATCGGCACGGAGCTGCGCAAGATGGGGTACTCGGATGTGTTTTGCCCGCACATCGGGAAGCTTGAGTTGTACAAGACGTCGGGGCACTTCCCGTACTACTCCGACTCGCAGTTCACGCCGGTGATGGACCGGGAGTTCATCCACCGGGTGGCCGACGAGGGGTGCAGCTGCTCGGAATTGAGCAACCAGATCAGCATGGGGCAGGTCGAGGGGTACCTGCTCAAGCCGATGAACTGCCCGCACCACATCAAGATCTTCGACTCGCAGCCGCGGAGCTACCGGGACCTGCCGGTGCGGCTCTCCGAGTTCGGGACGGTGTATCGGTGGGAGCAGTCGGGCGAATTGAACGGGATGACGCGGGTGCGTTCGTTCACGGTGGATGATGCGCACCTGTTCTGCCGCGAGGACCAGATCGGGGACGAGGTGCGCGGGTGCCTCAGGCTGGTGAAGCTCGCGTTCGAGACGCTGGGGCTGACGGACTTCCGCGTGCGGGTGGGGCTGCGCGACCCGGACAGCGCAAAGTACGTCGGGACAGCCGAGGTGTGGGACAAGGCGGAGAGGGCGTGCCTCGACGCGGCGGCCGAGCTCGGCGCCAAGGTCTCCGAGGAGCCGGGCGAGGCGGCGTTTTACGGGCCCAAGATCGACTTCATCGTGCGCGACGTGATCGGGCGCGAGTGGCAGCTGGGCACGGTGCAGGTGGATTACAACCTGCCCGAGCGGTTCGACCTGTGGTACACGGGGGCGGACAACACGAAGCACCGCCCGGTGATGATCCATCGGGCGCCGTTCGGATCCATGGAGCGGTTCATCGCGGTGCTGATCGAGCACTTCGCGGGCGCGTTCCCGACGTGGCTGAGCCCGGAGCAGGTGCGGGTGCTGCCGATCTCGGAGAAATCGTCGGCGTACGCGGACGAGGTGCACGCGGCGCTGATGGCCGCGGGCGTGCGCGCGAGCGTGGACCATTCCAACGAGCGGGTGCAGGCGAAGATCAAGCACGGGGCGGAGTGGAAGATCCCGTACCTGCTGGTGGTCGGGCCGCGGGACGCCGAGGGGGGCGTGGTGTCGGTGCGGGCGTTCGGCGAGGAGAAGGACCTTGGCGCGATGCCGCTGGGCGACTTTGTCGCGGCGATCGCCGACGAGATCAGCTCCAAAGGCGAGACGAACGTGCGGGCGCGGATGAGCCCGGCGGGCGCAGGCACGTAGTGGATCGTCGCGATGAATCCGGCACAAGCGATCCAGGTGGCCGCGAGGCGATACTGCTCCGAACAGCACGCGGATTGGGCAAACTACTACGGCACGTTGCCCGATGACGGTCGAACACCGGATGGTGATTATTCCACCGAGGCGTACCAGACCTTTCCTCGATACATGACGTTGAACACAATCTGCATCGAGCTGGAGCGTCTCGACCCTGATTTGCTTCGAGATTTGAGCGACACTCGGAGCCGCATTATCGCGGCCGGCGAGTGCGCACTCGACGAGATGACCAACTACACGAACCCATTAGCCAAGCAGGCCTCGCAAGAGGAACGGGACAAGTTCTGCGCGTACATTGAGCGCCTTACAGAGGACGACCTGCGCGGTGTTGCACCGCTGCCCTACAGGCACTTTGTCAACTCCAAAGAAGAGACTCGCATCCGTGCCGCATTGCGTGAGCATTGGGGCATCGAGGGCGGATACTGGTATCCGCTCACGCCTCGCACGAATGACAACACCGAGGCGTTCCGCTATTCCACTTTCGTGCGAGCCCTCCGCGGCGAGGTGCTGCAGGATGCGATGCGAGCTCGTGGCATCGAACGGTACTGGTGCCTAGATGAATTCCACGACGCTCGGATCGAGAGTACAGAGCGGTTCGAGACCGAGTACCTTGGGTTTGAGGCTTTCTCCACTTCAGAATCGCTCGATTGGATCGCGTACGTATCACATGAAGATTCTGTGACGTTCGGAGGATGGATGCTCGCGATTGTCCAAGCCGAGGCCCCCGACTGGCGAGAGTATCTCTACAACGAGAGCTACGGCATCGCGCATGAGGGCTGAGGAATACACGTCGTGACGATCCGTATCGCCATGTGGTCCGGGCCGCGGAACATATCTACGGCGTTGATGCGCTCGTGGGGATCGCGTTCGGATTGCGCGGTGTCCGACGAGCCGTTGTACGCGCACTATCTGAGCGAGCTGCCACACGCTGCCCGTGAGGCGCACCCGGCGTGGGACGACGTGCTCGCGAGCCAGCCGGCCGATTGGCGGCTCGTCGCCGAGCGGCTCACCGGGCCCGTTCCCGGGGGCAGACGCGTGTGGTATCAGAAGCACATGGCCCACCACCTGACACCGGGCATCGGCACGGACTGGGTGCACCAGCTCGAGAACTGCTTCCTGATCCGCGACCCGGCGGCGATGATCGCGAGCTTTGTCAAGGTCATCCCGGACCCACGCCCCGAGGACCTCGGGCTGCCGCAGCAGGTGGAGTTGTTTGAGCTTGTGCGGGCGCGGACGGGCGAGACGCCTGTGGTGATCGATTCGGCGGACGTGCTGGCGGACCCGGCGGGGATGCTCGGCGCCTTGTGCGCACGCCTCGGCGTGCGGTTCGATGACGACATGCTCGCGTGGGAGCCGGGGGCGCGTGACACGGACGGCGTCTGGGCCCCTCACTGGTACGCCAGCGTCTACGAATCGACCGGGTTCAAGGAATACGAACCGAACGCGCCCGAGGTCCCCGCCCATCTCGGTGGCGTGCTCACCGAGTGTCGGGGGCTCTACGACCAGCTCTCCCGCGAACGGATCACGTCTGACTAGCCCGGAACGTCAGTGACGGGTTCTTCCGTGGTTCGTCACGGGCTTGTGCTCGAATCTGGGACACGTCGCTTGCGCTCCGGGCTAGTCTGTTGGCATGCTGCAGACCTTCAACGAGAAGAACCGTGACCTGCTCGTCAACATCAACGGCGAGCTAATCCACCGAGACAAGGCCGGCGTCTCGCCGTTCGACTCGGCCGTGCAGGGCGGGGACGCGGTGTGGGAGGGGCTGCGCCTATATGACGGGCGGATCTTCCGGCTCGACGAGCACCTCGCGCGGCTGCGGCGGTCTGCCAAGGCGCTCGCGTTCGAGTCGATCCCGTCACGCGATGAACTGGTCGCCGAGATCACCAAAACACTCGAAGCGAATTCGATGCGCGACAACGTGCACCTCAGGCTGACGCTCACGCGGGGTGTCAAAATCACCAGCGGCATGGATCCACGTTTGAATCAGGCCGGGCCGACGCTGATCGTGCTGGCCGAGCACAAGGCGCCGGTGTACACGGACGCCGTGGGCAGCGCGGGGCTGACGCTCATGACCAGCTCGGTGCGTCGGTTCTCGCCGGACTGCCTGGACCCGAACATCCATCACAACAACCTGCTCCAATCGATCCTGGCGAAGATCGAGGCGAACGCCGCGGGCGCCGACGACGCGGTGATGCTCGACCCGCGCGGGTTTGTGGCCGAGACGAACGCGACCAACGTGTTCGTCATCACGGGGGGCGAGGTGGTGACGTCGCGCCCGATCGCGTGCCCGGAGGGGATCACCCGCGACACGGTGCTCGGGCTGTGCCGCGAGCACGGCGTGCCGCACAACGAGCGGGACTTCTCGCTCACGCACCTGTACAACGCCGACGAGTGCTTCACGACGGGGACGATGGGCGAGCTGGCGTGGGTCGGGCGGGTGGACGGGCGCACGATCGGCGCCGGCACGCGCGGCCCGGTGACGGCGCTGCTGTCGGACCTGTTCACCGAGCTGACGGCGCGCGAGGGCGTCCGCGTCGTCGATTGAGCCGGGGCGGGGTCTCTTGGTGGGGCCGGTTTGTAACCGGCCTCTTATTCATCCCTGCATGAGGTGGAACCTGGCCGGTTGAAAACCGGCCCCACCAGGAACCTCCACGCTACGCTCGCGGGTGCTCGCCCAGCCGCCAACCGGAGACCGCCCCGCCTCGGCGCGCCGCGACCTGACGCTCAGCTCGGTCGAGGGCACGTCGTACTGCGTCATGGTGGGCGTAGGGCAGGAGTACTTCGTCGCGTTCGCGCTGGCGCTCGGGATGGGCAAGGGGGTGTCCGGGCTCGTCGCGACGCTGCCGGTGATGGTGGGCGGCATCCTGCAACTCGCGGCGCCGTGGGCGATCCTGCGCGTCGGGTCGCTGCGTCGGTACATGATCCTCGCGTCGGCGACGCAGGCGGCGTGCTTCGTGCCGCTGCTGGTCGCGGCGCTGCTCGGGCGGATGCCCGCGTGGGCGCTCTTCGCGACGGTCGCGGCGTACTCGGCGATCAACCTCGGGCAGGGCCCCGCGTGGAGCACGTGGATCACCACGCTCATGCCGCGGCGGATCCGGGCGCGGTACTTCGCGGCCCGCTCACGCATGCTCCAGGGCGGCGTGCTCGCGGGGCTGGTCATCGGGGGGATGCTGCTGAGCCGGGAGGACGCGGGCGAGAGCGCGGCGATCGCGTTCGCGCCGCTGTTCGCGATCGCGGTGCTGATGCGCGCGGCGGGGTCGTTCATGCTCTCTCGCCAGTCCGAGCCCGTGAAGATGCCGACCCAATTCCGGCACGTCGGCCCGCGCGAGCTGATCGGGCGGGCCCGACACGGGGCGGATGTCACGCTGATCACGTTCCTGCTGATGTCCACGCTGGCGATGCAGATGGCGCTGCCGTTCTTCACGCCCTACGTGCTCGAGCACCTGAAGTTTTCGTACCTCGAGTTCACGATGCTGACGGGCGCGGCGATCGTGGGCAAGATGGTCGCGGCCCCCACCGTCGGGCGGATCGGGCATCGGTTCGGGCCCAAGCGGCTGCTCTGGATCGGGGCGGTCGGGGCGGTGCCGATGGCCCCGCTGTGGCTGGCGGCGGGCTCGTTCCCGATGCTGCTGCTCGTGCAGTTCGCGATGGGGCTGGTGCTCTCGTGCTTCGATATCGGGGCGATTTTGCAGCAGTTTGAGTCGATCCCCGAGCACGAACGCCCGAGCGTGTTGGCGACTTTCGTCGCGTTCAACGGCATCGCCGGGTTTGTCGGCTCGGCGATCGGGGCGTCGCTGTTGGGGTGGGTGGACCTCGGGGCCGCTGGGTATGGTGCGGCGTTTGGCGTGGCGTCGGTCGCGCGTCTGCTGGCGTTGCCGTTGTTGATGCGCGTGCGCCCCGCGCCGCCGGACGGCCCGGGGGTGCCGGGCGGGTACGTGCGCGTCGAGCCCGGGGCGGGGACAACGGAGGTGCCGGCTGTGGGCGCCTCGGACGACTGAGCCCGGTGCCATGCTTCGCCTGTCTTGGACGGGGCACGACGGGGAACTCGCGAACGTGCTTCGCCCTTCGGGTCGAAGCATGGCACCGTGCGCCTGCCCGAGTTACTCCGCTTCGGTCTGCTCGAAGAGCCACGACCACAGCGCGTGATCGCCGCGATAGGCCGGGTCCCACGCGTTGTGGTTCGCGTTTGGGAAGATGGTGAGTTTGGCGTCGTCGTTGCCGGCGGCGACGAGGGCGGCGTGGAGCGATTCGGACTCGGCCGGGGGCACGACGTCGTCCGCGCCGCCGTGGAAGATCCAGACGGGCGTGCCCGCGAGTGCCTCGGCCGCGGCGACGACCGCGGGGGACTCAGCCGTCACCGGGGGCAGTTCGCGGCGGTCGCCGTCCACGAAGCGCTGGGCGGTGTACCCGCAGACCGGGGCCGCGGCGCGGAAGCGGTCCGGGTGGTGGGACGCGAGCGCGATCGTGCCGTGCCCGCCTTGGCTGAGCCCGGTGAGCGCGACGCGGTCGGCGTCCACGCCGTAGTCGGCGATCGCGAGGTCGAGCATCGCGAGCACCGCGTCCTCGTAGTCGTCCCAGTCCGCGTTGAACTCGGGCTTCTGCGGGATGACGACGACGAAGGGCCAGCGTTCGGGGTTCCAGATCAGGACGTTGGGGAGCCCGACGCCGAGCTGGTGGGTGCCCTCGGTGCCGCACTCGCCGTAGCCGTGGAGGAAGACGAGCGCGGGGGCGCCGCCCTCGTCGTCGGGCATCGACCAGGGGATGTAGATCGCGCCCTTGACCGGGCCGCCCACACCCTCGACCTCGACAAAGTGGAACCCGGGCGATGCCGCCAGAGCGGGCTCGTTCTCCGTCACGCCGACCATCGAGCCAACCCCCGTCATCGCCAGCACGCACATCTCTGCAAACATCGCGATCTCCTCCGGTACATCGTGTCGGATCAGCCCTCACCCAGCGCCGGGATCGGGTCCACGGGTGCTTCCTTCTTCTTCGCGTACGCCCGGATGAACGCCATCGCTTCTTCCGGGTCGTCGGTCAGCTTGAGCAAGTCCGGGTCGCCCGGGCTGATGACGCCCTCCTCGACCATCGTCGTGCGGATGAACTCCATGGGGCGTTCCCAGTAGTCGGTGCCCATGAGCACAACGGGGAAGGACTCGATCTTGCCCGTCTGCATGAGCACGGCGGTCTCGAAGACCTCGTCGAGCGTGCCGAACCCGCCGGGCATGACGATGAACGCGTCGGAGTATTTGACGAGCATCACCTTGCGCACGAAGAAGTACCGGAACTCGACGAACCGGTCGAGGTACGGGTTGGGGTCCTGCTCCATGGGGAGCTGGATGTTGCACCCGATGGAGAGCCCGCCGCCTTCTTTGGCGCCGCGGTTGGCGGCTTCCATGATGCCGGGCCCGCCGCCGGTCATGACGGTGTAGCCCGATTCGGCGAGGGTGCGCCCCATCTCGCGCGCGAGCTTGTAGTGGCGGTGGTTCTCGGGGAACCGGGCGGACCCGAAGACCGTCACGCAGGGCGAGATGAAGTGGAGCTTGCGGAAGCCGCGGATGAATTCGAGGAAGATCCGCCACGCGCGGGCGAGCTCTTCGAGCCGGAGCTTTGGGCCCTGGAGCAGGCGGAAGTCATCACCCTTGGGCGGGCGTTTGCCCCACGTCTCGTGCTGGGGGTTCTCATGGTTGTTCGGGTCGCTCATCACGCCCAGCGTACGCGAACCGGGGCGCGGGCGCGTACGCTGGGCGATGCCGATACACGCGTGGACCATCGAGGGATCCGACGGGCTGGAATTGCTGGGCGACACGCACGAGCCCGCTGATACACCTCTCGCGTGCGCGATTATCGTCCACGGGTACAAGGGGTACAAGGACTACGGCATGTTTCCGTTGACGTGCGAGCATCTCGCCCGCGCGGGCGTCGTGGCCCACCGGTTCAACCTCGCCCACTCGGGCATGACCAACGAGACTGCGACCTTTGCGCGCCCGGACCTGTTTGAGCAAGACACATGGGCGCACCAAGTCGCGGACCTGCGTGCTGTGGTGGACGCGATCCGCGCGGGCAGACTCGCGGGGGCGGGGCTGCCGCTGTTCCTTGTTGGACACTCACGCGGGGGCGTGACGGTGTTGCTCGCCGCGGCGTGGCACGCGGGCGAGCTCGGCCTCGCCGGCGTCGTCACGATCAATGCGCCCGCGGCGTGCTGCACGCTCTCTGACACCGACCGCGCGAGCCTGCTCGCCGACGGGCATCTCGAAGCCCCGAGCGCGCGCACGGGGCAGACGCTCCGCGTCGGCAGCGCGTGGCTGCGCGAGCAGCTCGACGACCCGGAGCGGTACGACCTTCCCGCGCGGTGCCGCGACATCGCGTGCCCGGCGCTGCTCATCCACGGCGACGCCGATCGCACCGTTCCCCCCCCCAGCGTCCGCACGCTCGCCGACGCGATCGGCCCCCGCGCGACGGTCTGCCCCATCCCGGGCGGCGACCACGTGCTCAACACGCCCAACCCGACGCCGATGGACGCCGAACCTTCGGCCCCGCTCGCTCAAGCCCTCGACGCGATCGGTCGATTCATCCGCGAGACCGCGTGAGCGGGCCGCGACCTACCCTTGCGAGGACCGCGGGCTGGCCGCCGCGGGGCGAGGGAGCCGGCATGCACCGACCGGGCGCACGAGCATGGATGACCGCGGGCGTGGTGCTCGCGTGCGCCGTGCCGAGCGCGTGGGGCGGCGCTGCCGAGGCCCCGATTGATACCTCGCTGCGGTTGCACCCCGAAGTACGGCTCGCCGATGCTGTGCGTTCGCTGCCCGAGGCCCAGTCGAGCCCGCCCGAGCCCGCCGACGATGCGCCGACGTTCGCCGTCTCCCCCTCGCTGCTCGCGGTCTCCGACGCGGTCCTGCCCGACCTCGACGACGCCGACGGCGCCGGCTTCAGCCTAAGCCTGAACACCGGGCGTTCCACGACGTTCGTGGACGGTGGCATTGGCGACGCGGGGATCATCGCCGACGAAGCCGCTCGGCGGGCGCGCCCGCCCGGCTACTCCGGGTCCGACGCGCAGTTCGACGTGTACGACCTCTCGCTGCGTCAGGACGCGTACACCCGCGGCGCGTTCACGCTCTCGTTGATCGGGGGCGTCCGCGCGATCAACGTGCAGGCGTCGCGCCTCGTGGATGACACGGGCGAGGGCGCCGGGTCGTACGCGTCATCGAACACCTTTGTGCCCGTGCCAATCGTGGGCACCGGCGTGCGGTTTGACCTGAGCGATCGCCTGCACGTCTCGGGGTCCGCGGCGACGCACACGATCCCGGACTATGCGACGCTGCTGGACTTCACCGCGCAGACCGGGCTTGAGCTGAACCCGAACGCGACGTTCTACGCCGGGTACCAGTCGGTGCATTCGAGCGTCGCGGTGGACTCGGGCAACGCGGACCTGAGCCAGGAAGGGCTGTTCGCCCGCCTGCGGATCCGGTTCTGATTCAGGACATCAGATCGACGAGCGCGTCGAGCCCGCGTTCGAGCGTGGTCATCGGGGCTGCGAAGCTGAGGCGGACGTGCGTGTCGCGCTCGCTGAACACCCCGCCCGGGATGACCAGCACGGACTTCTCGATCGCTCGCTCGACGAACTGCGTCGCGGTGATGCCCATCTTGGGCGGCACCTCGAAGAACGCGTAGAACGCGCCGCCGGGAGCCGCGACCTTCGTGACGGCGCTCAGCCGCTCGACGACCAGGTCCCGGCGGCGTCGGTATTCGTCCACCGGCCCGGACATGTCCACGTCGAAGCAGGCAATCACGCCGCGCTGCAGGGGCGCCGGGGCGCACACGAACGTGTACTGTTGCAGCTTGGACATCTGCCCGATGACCTCGCGCGGGCCCGCGGCGTATCCGAGCCGCCACCCGGTCACGCCGTACGACTTGCCGAACCCGCGGATGAGCAGCACGGCGTCGTCGGCGCCGGCGAGCCGGGCGGGGCTGGGCGGGCGGGCCAGCGACGCGTCGCCCGCCGCCGCGTCTGTCAGCGCCTCGGGGT
Source organism: Phycisphaeraceae bacterium (assembly GCA_021604785.1). GTDB lineage: Bacteria > Planctomycetota > Phycisphaerae > Phycisphaerales > UBA1924 > BQJQ01. The sequence goes on along the minus strand of BQJQ01000029.1, from coordinate 1,703 downwards.
AGCAGAATTCGTCGTAGATCTCGTCCGAGATCAGCAGCACGCCCTTGGACCGGCACAGGTCGAGCAGGTCGTGGCACTCGGGCGTGCTGAGCACGACGCCGCACGGGTTGGACGGCGCGTTGAGCAGGACAAACCGCGTCTTGTCATTGATCAGCGGCTCGACCCGCTCGGCGGTCATCCGGAAATCCGGGTACGTGTCGCACGCGACCGCGGTCGCGCCGCACATCGTCGCCAGGTGCGGATACGACACAAAGTACGGGTCCGGGATGATGCACTCGCTGCCCGGATCGAGCAGCGCCATGAACGCGAGCGTGAGCGCGCCCGAGGTGCCCGAGGTCACGAACGATCCGGGCCCGTCGGCGGTGCCGCACGACCACCCGAGGTCCTTGGTCAGCCACCCGTTGATCGCGGCAATCAGGTCCGGGTCGCCCTGCGTCAGCGTGTACCCGTTGCGCCCCTCCTCGATCGCGCGGGCGCCGGCGGCGCGGATCGGCTCGGGCACCGCGAAGTCCGGCTGCCCGATCGACAGGTTGATCGGGTCGGGCAGTGAGTGCCCGAGTTCGAGGATGCGTCGGATGCCCGAGGCGTCGATCGCGCGGGCACGGGCTGAGATGAGGCGGGCGTGGTCCATATCCGGTGACGATACGAGCCCGCGCGATGCCACGCCGGGCGGCGCCGGGTCAGCGGTTGGGTCGGTTGGGAATCGGGGCGGTCAGCCGAGGGGCGCGCGGTGCGCGATCACCCTTCGTTGACGCGGGTCTTGGGGAGGCCCAGGGCTTTGCCCTTCGCCTCGTTCAGACGCTTCTCGGCCTTGAGGGCCTCGATCCGCTCGGGGCGGGTCATGACAGACCGGACGCCGCTGAGCTTTCCCTTGGTTTTCAGGCTGCGATCCAGGCTCATGGCGAGGTCCTCCGGTGGGCCGCAAGCATAGGCCCCCACCCCCGCGCCGGTCACCCCCGCGGGCGTGATCTCGCGGTTCAGGGCTCGTACAGGGCCCACATCGTGCTCGAGAAGTCCGACGACCCGCCGTGCTGGCGGAGCCAGACCCGCCCGAGCCCGGCAACCTCGGCCTCGTGGCGGTGCCGGTCCGCCGCCCGCTCGCGGTAGGCACCGCTGGGCACGGCGACCTCCAGCGAGACCACCCGGTAGAGCCCCGACCCGGGCCGCGTCGGGACGGCGATCGCCTCGACGCCCCGCGTCGCGAGGAACTGGACCGCTTCGGACGCACGCCCCTCGGCGAGCGTCGCGAGCACGAGGTAATTGACCAGCGGCTCGCGCGGATCCTCGTGGAGCATCCCGGTCGCGGTGATGATCTCGCCGTCGTCGGGTTCGGTGCCGGTGGGCTCGAGCGGGCCGACCGGGCCCGCGGCGTCGGACGGGTCGCCGCCGACGGCCTGGGCCGGCTCGCGGGGGCCGGGTTGGATCGCCGGGATCGCGTCCGGAGCCGCGTCGAAGCCGCCCTCGTTGGCGACACCGGCCACGATCGGGTCGCGGATGATGAGGTCGGCCCTGGTGTCTGCCCTCATGTCGGGCGTCGCGGCCCGGGCCAGTTCGTCCTGGCCCGCCGAATACCCGACGGCGTGCCCGCCAACCCACGCGAGGAGCATCAAGCCCGCGATGAGCGCGACGCTGATGTAGGCCGTGCTCAGGGGGATGCGGATCGCCCGCATGCCGCGCGGGGCGGGCCTGCCCGCCTCGGCCTG
>BQJQ01000028.1 GCA_021604785.1 Phycisphaeraceae bacterium | reverse complement strand
GTTCTGGGGGACTACGGGGCAGGGCCCAACCACACGCTGCCGACGGGGGGGAGTGCGCGGTTTTCGGCGGGGTTGTCGGTGGTGTCGCTGGTGCGGCTGCGCACGTGGATGCGGATCGACGACCCGGCGGCGGCTTCGGGGTTGATCGAGGACACGCGGCGGATGGCGCGGATGGAGGGGCTGTGCGCGCACGAGGCGGCCGCGGCGGTTCGGCTGCCGGGGTGATCAGGGCGAGCAGGAGGAGATGAAGCTCGTCACGAAGCAGTCGACGTCGTCGACGTTGAGGGAGCCGTTGGCGTCGCAGTCGGCTTGGGCGAGGTCGCCTCCGATGAAGGCTGTGACGAAGCAGTCCACGTCGTCGACGTTGAGGGAGCCGTTGGCGTCGCAGTCTGCGAAGCAGGCGTCGAGGTCGGGGAAGGGGACCGAGAGGACGGCGTCGATGGTGCCCGGCATGAGCAGCTCGGCGAGCCCGAGGGCGCCGAGCCCGACGTCGGGCAGGCCGGCGGTGTTGGGGATGTAGGACGGGTCCACGTTGGAACGGCGGTAGAGGAACTCGGTGCCGGTTTCCCAGCTTTCGCGCGCGCCGTTGCGGTAGGCGCGGTAGGCGGAGACGGCGGGGGCGGTGTCGCCGTCGGCGGAGAAGGCCATAAGGGAGGGGAAGGTCGTGATATCGCCCGGGTGGTCGCCGAGGGAGTCGGCGTTGTAGCCGCCCCATTCGCCCTTGGTGGTGCCGGCGCTGAAGACGGTCATATGGCGCGGGGCGTTGTCGTCGGTCCACGCGCCGTTGGACGCGAGGAGGTTGCGGACCTGTGCTTGCCAGTCGGGGCTGTCGCGGTACTCGGGCTGGACGAGCGCAGCGTAGAGCGAGACGAAGGCCGCCTGGAAGCAGTTGTTGCAGCCGGAGGTGATGGGCTGACCGGTGAGGTAGGTGGCGTCGGGCCAGAGGAAACGGTCGAGCCAGCGGGCGTATTCGTCGGTGGAGGAGTCGCCGAAGGCGGCGGCTTCGGCGACGAAGGTGATGCCCTCGTGGAAGGGGCCCGAGGCGGACCCGAAGTCGGGGGTCGGGCCGGCGGAGGTGAAGTAGAGCGCATCCGAGCCGGGCTGGATGTAGGGGTCCCACCCGTTTGCGTCGGTGACGCGTTCGATGATGGTGCGCGCGGCTTCTTGGATCTGCGCGTCGGCGGGGTAGTAGGTCATCGCGCGGGAGGCGGCGAGGACGATCTTCATCGTGCTCAGGCTGGCCCACTCGTCGTTCCAGCCGGGCTTGGCCTGGCCGGTGGCGGAGAAGGGATCGCACCAGTGGCGGATCTGGCCGTCGGCGCTGACGCCCGGCGCGAAGCCGTCGGGCATGAGCCCGGCGTAGCGGCGGAGGATGGTGCGGACGCGTTCCTGGTTGGTCGCCGTCCCGTTGACGTGGTCGTCGGTGATGAGGAGGAGGACGGCCCAGCAGGCGGCGTCGGGGGTGGCGGGGTGGAAGCGGGAGCCTCCGGCGGAGACGTCGGCGTCGATGACCCAGCCGTCGGGCTCGCCGTCGGGGGCGATGAGGCCGCGGGCGTAGTCGACGACTTGGGTGAACTCGTCGGCGAGCCAGGATTCGAAATCGAGGTTCGGGTCGGTCGTGTCGGCGTACATCACCGCGTCTTCGTCGGTGCCCATGAGCAGGCGGCCGCAGGCGGTGGCGGTGAGGTCGTGGGCGATGCCGCCCGGCGCGTCGTAGGGCGTGGTGGCGTACGGCAGGATGCCCTGGGCCGTGGGCGTGTTGATGAAGCGGATCTCGGCGCCGGCGACCGTGTCGGTCAGCGCGTAGAGCCCGTCGGTGGTGTTTGCGCCGAACTGGTCGGTGAACGCGATCGCTTGCACATCGCCCGGGAGCGGGCCGACGTGGGTGAAGGTGGGCGTCGCGGTGGTGGCGCTGGCGCGGTAGAGGTTGGAATCGGAGGCGGCGTAGAGGAGCTTGTTGATGCGGTCGACGGCGAGGCCGCGGACGGGGCCGGCGTCGGGGAGCGGGACGGTGGAGAACAGCGGGCCCGAGCCGTCGTTGCGGAGGGCGCGGTAGACGCGCACGCCGTCGGACTCGGTGCCGGCGTAGAGGCGGCCGTTGTGGTGCAGGATGGCGAGGTGGGGCCAGTCGGTGGAGGCCGACAACTCGAGTCGGGCGAAGCGGGAGAGGAGGTCGCGGGAGGTGTCGTACTTGAGGATGACGTCGGAGGGTTGACCGTCGCCGGGGGTGGTGGTGTCGTAGACGGAGATGAAGACGAGGCGTCCGGAGTCTGAGAAGGCGACGGCGCAGGGGCCGTCCGATGAGCTGTCGAGTGACATCCATGGGGCAACGCCCATGATTTCGGCGCGGGTGATGGTGCGGAGGAGGTCGCCTCGGATGTCGCGGAGCTCGACGGAGTCCTCGAGCGTGTCCGCGACGGCGTACCACCCGGAGAGCTCGGCGGCGGCGACGGCGGTGGAGTCATCCGGGCCGTCGGCGGGCCAGGGGGAGGTGTCGGGCGCACCGATCGCGCCGGGCGCGAGTATGGCGCCGAGGAGTCCCCCTGCGAGCCAACGTCCCGCTCGCGTGCGCGTCATGGTCAGACCTCCTGCGTGTCGGGTGCGTTGGGCGCGTACTCGGGCGTGCCGTCGAGGCAGGCGCCGTTGGTCGCGATGACTTTGGCGTACCACGCCGACGAGTCCTTGGGGGTGCGCTTGCCGGTCTGGAAATCGACATGGGTGAGCCCGAAGCGTTGTTCGTAGCCCTCGCGCCACTCGAAATTGTCGAGCAGGGACCAGTGGAAGTAGCCGCGCATGTTGACGCCGTCGTCCACGGCGCGCTTGAGGTTGCGCAGGTAGCGGGTGATGAAGTCGATGCGGTAGGGGTCGTGGACGCGGCCGTCGAGGGAGACCCAGTCGAAGCCAGCCATGCCGTTCTCGGTCATGTAGAGCGGGACGTCGTAGCGTTCGCCGATGAGTTTGGGGCCCCAGTACAGCGCTTCGGGGGAGACGGGCCAGGAGAAGTTGGTCCGCGGGCGGGCCATCTTCTCGGAGACGGCTTCGGGGCCGTTGTCGCCCATGCGGACGGCGCCGCTCTGGTACGTGTTGATGCCCATGAAGTCCATGGGGGTTTTGATGAGGTCCATGTCGCCGGGCTCGATCTTCGGCATGTCGTCGTGGTTGAGCTTGGCGCCGTCTTCGGGGTAGTGCCCGAAGAAGATCGGGTCGTTGTACCAGGTGTTGTTCCAGACGTCGCGCTTGCGGACGCCCTGGATCATCTGGCGGCAGGCCTCGATGTCGTCGGGCGTTTCGGTGGCGGGGTGCCAGGTGACGCCGACGGGGGCCCAGCCGACTGAGGGCGTGGTCTTGGCGTGCTCGCGGATGACGCGGGTGGCGCGGCCGTGGGCGCGGAGGTTGTTGTGGAAGACCTGCAGCGCCTCGGCGTGTGTCAGCCCGGCGCCCGAGTCCGGCGGGGACTGGTCCGAGTAGCCCATGTTCCAGCAGCACTGGGGCTCGTTGATGGTGATCCACTTGGAGACGCGGTCGGAGAGGCGATCGACAACGACCCTGGTGTACTCGGCGAACCAGTCGGCGACGTCGCGGTTGAGCCACCCGCCGCGCCGGTGGAGGGCGAGGGGCATGTCCCAGTGGTAGAGCGTGATGTAGGGCTCGATGTTCGCCTCGACGAGCTTGTCGACGAGTGCGTCGTAGAACCCGAGCCCGGCGGCGTTGACCTCGCCCGTGCCGTGGGGCAGGACGCGTGACCACGCGATGGAGAAGCGGTAGGCATGCAGCCCGAGGTTGGTCATGAGCCCGACGTCCTCGGCGAAGCGGTGGTAGTGGTCGCACGCGACGTCGCCCGTGTCGCCGTGCTTGACGGCGCCGGGCTTGCGGGAGATCTCGTCCCAGATGGACGGGCCTTTGCCATCCGCGTCGTGGGCGCCCTCGATCTGATAGGCGCTGGTTGACGCGCCCCACACGAATCCTTCGGGGAATCCCATCCTGAACGGCTCCGATCTTTGAAGCGGTTAGACGCCGGCCCGCGAGCTGTCGCGGACGGCGAGTGAGGTCGTAAGCGTGATCCTGTCGGGGCCGCGCTCGGGATCATCGAGCCGGCTGACGATGGTGTCGATGGCCCGGGCCGCGGCTTCGCGGATGGGCACGCGGACCGAGCTGAGCGTCGGACGCAGCAGCTGGCAGAGTCGCGAGTCGTCGAACCCGACGACGCGGAGGTCGTCGGGGACGCTCAGCCCGCGATCTCGGGCGGCGTCGACGATGCCCACGGCGATCTCGTCGTTGCCCGCGAGGACGGCGGCACCGCGGAGGCGGCCCTCGGCGAGCATCTGCTCGGCCCAGTTCCAGCCCCACTCGACGGTGAACTCGCCGTGGAAGATCTGTTCGCTCAGCGGGCCCGGGTGGCTCGCGGCGCGGAGGGTGGCCATGAACGCGCGCAGGCGGGCGTCCGAGTCGAGGTTGCCCCGGTGCCCGCCGACGAACATGACGCGTTCGGGCGGGGTGGTGTCGAGGAGGTGGGCGGTTGCTTCGGCGGCGCCGGCTTCCTGGTCGAAGGAGATCGAGCTGATGTCGCCGTCCGGCGCGTCGGTGCCGAGTACTACGACGGGCATCTGCAACTCGGCGAGTGCGTCGATGCCGGTCTGCGAGGATTCGGTGACGATGGTGACGAGCCCGTCGATGAGGTCCATCGCGAAGCCGTTGGTGCCCGGGTTGACGCGGTCGCCGTGGGCGTTGCTCATGACGAGGAGGTGGTAGCCAAGGTCGTAGGCGTGCTCGTCGGCGCCGCGCATGAGGGCGGAGTAGAAGTCGCCGTGGAGGTCGGGCAGGGAGATGCCGATGACGCGCGAGCGTTTGGTGACCAGGCCCTTGGCGAAGAGGTTCGGGCGGTACCCGAGGTCGGCGATCGCGGCCTGGACGCGCTGGGCGGTGCCCGCGGCGACCTTGGAGGGCGTGTTGAGCACGCGCGAGACGGTGGCGATCGAGACCGAGGCCCGGTCGGCGACGTCATTAATGGACACCGGTCGGGCGGGTCTGGTCACGCGACCATTGTCACGGGTGTTGGCGTCGGCGCGGGTCACGGGTAGCATCTTACCGTGATGAAAAGGTTTTCCAAGCTGATAAACGTGCGCAAGACCGGGTTTGCGCTCTCCTTTCTGGTCCTCGGTGGGTGCTCGGCGTTGGGGTCCGGGCCCGGGGCAGAGGTGCCTCCGGGGAGCGCCGCGGCGGTGGTGATCGAGCCGGGTGCGGACCGGAGGCTGCCGCCGTACGAATTCTCGGACGCCGACGCGCGCCTGCTCGAGGAGGTGCAGCTCGGGTGCTTCAACTATCTGTGGAACCATTGCTCGCCGAACACGGGGATGGTGTATGACCGGACCAGCGCGGATCTGGTGTCGGTCGCGGGGGTCGGGTTTCAGCTCTCGGCGATCCCGGTGGGGGTGGAGCGCGGGTGGATCACGCGCGAGCAGGGGCATGCGCGGGCGGCTCAGATCATGCGGTCACTGCTCGCCGAGCCGGGCAACCGGGTGCACGGGTTGTTCTTCCACTTTCTCGACGACCACGCCCGCCCGCACCCCGAGGCGTACGAGCATGTGGTGTCGACCATCGATTCGGCGTTGCTGTTTGCGGGGGTGATCACGGCGTCGGAATATTTTGGCGGGGATGTGCGCACATACGGCGATGAGCTGCTCGCGGGCGCGGATTGGCGCGCGTTCCTGGCGACCGATGCGGGGCATCAGGCGTACACGGGGTTTGTCTCGCTCGGGTGGCGGGCGGATGACCCGAAAGACCCGACGAAATTAGGCTCGTTGCTCAGCGCGACATTGGCCGACGCGGGGGACGAGCACCGGCTGGTGGCGTTCCTGGGTGTATGCGCGCCGAACCCGGAGCATCGGCTTAGCCCGGATGCGTACTACGGGCTGCGGCGCTCGCTGGGCACGCACCCGAAGGCGGGGGTGCACGTGTGGCTGCCGTACTCGGGGGCGTTGTTTACGGCGTTCTTTGCGCACTGCTGGATCGACTACGCGCACCTGGGGACCGACAACCCGGGCGCGCACGGGCACCCGGCGCGGGCGCGGGTGAACTGGTGGGAGAACTCTCGGCGGATCGTGAACCTGCACAGGGCGAAGTGCGCGGAGAACCCCGAGGGGTTCAAGACGCTGGGGCCGGACGCGTGGGGGCTGAGCGCGTGTGATGGTCCCGGGTCCTACCTGGTGGGGCAGCTCAAGCCGACGCCGGTGGCGATGCCCGATGCGCGCGCGGACTGGGACGTGCCTCCGGCGAGCCACATCAACACGGACCCGGTCTGGCACGGGGGGATTTTGGCGCCCTACGCCGCGGGGTCGAGCGTGGTCTTCGAGCCCGAGGCGGCGGTGCGCGCGCTGCGGCACTACCGGTCGCTGAAGTGGGCGGACGGGTCGAGCCTGCTCTGGGAGGACCCGGCGAGCGGGGGGTGGGGGTTCTTCGACTCGTACACGCTGGACACAGATTCGGGTGAGCCATGGGTGGCGGAGGACCGGGTGGCGATCGATCAGGGGCCGTTGGTACTGTTGATTGAGAACGCGCGGAGCGGTCATGTTTGGGATATGTTTATGACTCATCCCGCGATTCGGGCGGGATTGGGGCGGTTGGACCTGGTCCGGGATGGAGATTGAAGGCGGAGGCCCGAGAAGAGGGGGTTGACCAAGGGGGTGAGATCGGGGATGCTGTAAGCGCTTACAGAGGGATCGGGCGGCTCTGTGCGGGTCGCCCTTCGAGCTCGGCGCGTACGCCGGGCGTAGCGAAGAGAAGAAGTGTTCGATCGGGCGTGTGCCCGGAGAGGGAGATCACAGATGCGTGCATGTGCACTCGCAGTTCTTGCTACGGCCGGTTTGGCCGGCTCGGCGTTGGCTGGTCCGAGCGATTTCGCCAGCCTGGTTGATGCGTCGCGGACGTTCAACGATCGGCCGACGAGCAACCTTTCGTTCGGGACGGATTTCGGCGCGGGCACGGTGTCGATCGTCGAAGACACGTACGGCGCGGGCGGGTTCGCGAACCGGCACATCGCTTGGTTCGGCGACTCGGGCGGGTCGGGTCTCGACTTCAACTACGGTTGGAGCTACGACATGACGACCAAGCTGCAGGTGAACCAGGCGGACAACGTCGGGCAAGTCGAGGCGGGGTTCCAGGTTGATAACTTCGGGCTCGGGTTCTTCGGCGTGCTGACGGGCAACGGCGAGATCGCCGCGTTCGGCGGGTACCTGCAGTTCCACAGCTTCGGCACGGGCGTGTACAACGTCGGCGACGAGGTGCTGCTGCGGATGATCTACTCGCAGGGCGGCGGGGAGAACGATTCGCCCGCGGGCACGATGGAGTACATGTACAACAACCTGACCACGGCGTCGGGCTGGGTGTCCAGCGGTGCGCTGGCGATCGGGAACCTCGAGGGCGGGATCCCGAGCGGCGGGCTCGGGCTGCACGGGGTTGGCGCTCAGATCAACGGCGCGGACGACACGCTCGGCGCGGTCGATGTGCAGTTCTCGATGATCCAGGTGACCCCGACGCCGGCGAGCGCGGCCCTTCTCGGGCTGGGCGGGCTGGTGGCGATGCGTCGCCGGCGCTGAATCGCTTCCTCATGAACCACGGCGGGCGTCCGGAAGGGCGCCCGCCGGTTTTCTCTCGCATCTCCGGGAGTGCGTGCCGCGTTGCGGGCGTGGTGCCCGGTCTGGCTCGCTGAACGTTTAGGACGGACGCTCGCCCCATGCACGCGAATCAGTACGGACGGTTTATTGACGGCGGGCGCGCGTTCGAGATCACTGACCCGGGCACGCCGATGCCCTGGACGAACGTGGTCTCGAACGGGCGGTACGGGTTTGTCGTCAGCCAGAACGGAGGCGGGTTCTGCTGGCTGGACCACTGCCAGCTGAACGTGATTTCACGGTGGCGGATGGACCTTGCGCGGGACGACCAGGGGCGGTTCATCTATGTGCGCGACCTGGACGCGCCGGGGGACGAGCCCGGGGCGGTGTGGTCGCTGAGCCCGAAGCCGTGCGATACGGCGTTTGATTCCTACCGGTGCGTGCACCGGGCGGGGTCGACGACGTTTGAGACCGAGCACCGGGGTTTACGCGCGGAATGGACGATGTGCGTCGCGCCGGACGAGCAGGCCGAGGTGTGGCGGGTGCGGGTGACGAACCTGGGCGCCACGAAGCGGCGGCTGCGGATGGCGAGCTGCTTCGAGTGGTGCTGCGGGACATCGCCGGATGTGAACCGGGAGTTCCACCGGCTGTTCTTCACGACGCGGCACGACGCGGATCGGCGGGCGGTCGTCGCGACGAAGAACCTGTGGGAGGCGCCGTTCGGGACGGCGGACGATCATTGGAACCGGGCGTGGCCGCACGCGTCGGCGGTGGCGGCGTCCGGGTTTGACTCGGACTACGCGACGAGCGACAAGCGGGCGTTCTTCGGGCGGTACGGGTCGATCGCGGCGCCCGCGGCGATGACGGCGGCAAGCGTTGCGTCGGGCGGGTTCGGGCGCTTTGGCGAGCCGATCGCGGCGGTAGGGGGCGAGCTGACGCTGGCGCCGGGGGAGACTTCGGAGGTGGTGTTCGCGATCGCGATCGCCGACGACGCGGAGGGGGCGGTGGCGCTCGCGGCGCGGCACACGGACCAGGCGGTGTGCGACGCGGCGATCGAGGGCGCGCACGCGGGGTGGGACGAGACGCTCGGGGCGACGAAGGTCTCGACCGAGCGGTCAGACTTCGACCTGCTTAATGGGTCGTGGCTGACGTATCAGGCGATCAGCGCGCGGCTGTGGGCGCGTACGGGGTATTACCAGCAGTCCGGGGCGTTCGGGTACCGGGATCAGCTGCAGGACTCGCAGGTGTGGCTGCCGATCGATCCGGACCGGTGCGCGGCGCAGATCTTGATGCACGCGGCGCACCAGTTCGCGGACGGGTCGGTGTACCACTGGTGGAACCCGGTGACCGAGACAGGGCACAAGACGAAGTGCTCGGACGATTATCTGTGGCTGCCGTTCGTGGCGGCGGCGTATGTCCGCGAGACGGGTGATGTTTCGATCCTGTCGCGCGTCGCGCCGTTCGTGGATGACGAGGGCGGGGCGACGGTGCTCGAGCATTGCCGGCGGGCGGTGGAGCTGTCGCTGAGCCGGTTTGGGCCCGGTGGCTTGCCGCTGATCGGGGACATGGACTGGAACGACGGGCTCAGCGCGGTGGGGGACGGCGAGCGGGGCGAGTCGGTGTGGCTGGCGATGTTCCTTGTCGAGGTGCTTGAGCGGTTCGCCAAGCTGCTGGAGCTGGCGGGCGAGGACGCGTCGAGGTACACGAAGCGGCGCGCGGCGTTGGTTGAGACGATCAACAAGGTCGCGTGGGACGGGTCGTGGTATCGGCGGGCGACGACCAAGACGGGGAAGTGGCTCGGTTCAGCTGAATGCGTCGAGGGGCAGATCTTCCTGAACGCGCAGACGTGGTCGATCCTGACAGGCGTGGCGTCCGAGGAGCGGGCGGCGGCGGCGTGGGACGCGGTGAAGGACCGGCTGGTGACGGACTACGGGCCGTTGCTTTTGGCGCCGGCGTACACGGTGCCGCAGTCGGATGTCGGGTACCTGACGCGGTATGCACCGGGCGCTCGCGAGAACGGCGGGGTGTACATGCACGCCGCGACGTGGGCGCTGGCGGCGGCGTGCAAGCGGCGGGATGTCGAGGCGGTCGAGCGGATCTGGTCGTCGGTGTCGCCGCCGGTGCGGGGGGCGGACGCGGAGGGGTACTTCGCCGAGCCGTACGTGCTGCCGGGGAACGTTGATGGGCCGCTGTGCGTCACGCCGGGGCGTGCGGGATGGACGTGGTACACGGGCAGCGCGGCGTGGCTGAATAGAGTGAGCCTGGAAGAGGTCGTCGGCATCCGCCCGGAGTGGGACGGGCTGCGGATCGATCCGTGCCCGGCGCCGAGCCTGGGGCGCGTCGAGGTGACGCGCCGGTGGCGCGGGCGGTCGGTTACGGTGCGGTTCGACGCGGCGGCGTTTGACGCGGCGGCCGAGGCGGTCGTGCGGGTGAACGGGGAGACGGTTGTCGGGGGGCTTGTGAGGGAGTCGGACCTGCCGCGCGAGGGGCGTGTGGAGGTCGAGGTGAGCTGGGCGCCGGCCCGGGCCGAGGTGCACGTGCGAGCGGGTGCCGGGGCGCGTGCGGGCGGAAGGAGCGCGACATGAGTCTTCGAGGGAGCCGCGGGTGGGCGCGGGGGTTCACGCTGATCGAGCTGCTGGTGGTGATCGCGATCATTGCGCTTTTGATCGGGATTCTGCTGCCGGCGCTGGGGAAGGCGCGGCAGAGCGCGTGGGACGTGCTTTGTCAGAACAACTTGCGGCAGCTTGGCATGAGCATCCAGATGTATATGGACGATCAGAAAAGCGGGCAGGAGCAGTTCCCGCCGACGGTTGCGACGAGTAAAAAGAGCGATCCGACGCAGGTCGAGCCGTTGGTGTTCAAGAACAGCCGGTACGCGGAGACCTGCGTGGACTACGGGGATGGCGACGATGTTGTCGTTGATAACTACTTGCTCCATCGCTGGACCATGATGCTCTACCTTGAGGAGTACCTTGGGGGCAGCTCGGAGAGCGGCGTGTTCGTGTGTCCCGCGGCCCGCGGACCGGCGTCTGTCCTCGACCCTGACACTCGCCGTGATCTGTTCCGGGGTCGTATCCGTGCGAGCTGGGACTACGACGGTGACGGCGAAGAGGAATACACCGAATACTGGTTCAACGACTCAGCTGCGGCGCCTCCCGGAGATCCGAATCATGGGAACCCGCGAGGGGCGGGCGTTATTCATCGCAACTACAACACGATTCCGCACCCGGATGAAGTCGTCTGGTCGATTGACGCGGTCGATTGGATTCCGCATCACCGATCGCAGGTGGGCGGTGTCGATAGCCGGTTGACTGGTGAGGACTCGAATGTCGCGGCGAGCAACATGCTCTTTGGTGATCAGCACATCGAGATGTTGCCGGAGATCGAGTACGTCAACTCGACGGACCGATACAACTCCCACCCGATCTTCTACAACTGGGGCCATTTTTACCCCGACGACGAGTAGTGTCTGGAGGCGTCATGGGACTGCGGGAAGCAATCAACGAGCGACCGTGGATCGGGTGGGCTGTTGCGGGCGTCGCGTTGGCGGTGGCCGGGTTTCTGCTGTTCACTCGTATGTACGGGAGCGGGCCCGCGGACAGCGCGCAGCGGCGGGCTCAGACGGTGACCATTCAGTGCACCGAGACGGGCGAAGAGTGGGAGATGAACCGGGGCGAGTTTGAGCGGCTGCTGATGACCATGCCCGGGCAGGTCGATCCGACGAAAGGGATTCCGAGCCCGCACGCGGACGGGCGGCTAACGGGGGTTCTCGTTGATAAAAGCGACTGGGAAAGCACCGTCGATCGGATCAACCTCGCCAAAGAGGTGTACGGCGGCAAGCGCCGTGGCTCGGGCGGGTGAGGAACGGGCCGGGTGTTCGCGGGGTATCGTGAACGCGGGAGGTTGAGCCGCGCATGAGCCCGCCGCAGACGGTGCAGACGATGACGCGGCGTGCGGCGCTGGGGACGCTGGCGGCGGCGGGGGTCGGGTTCGCGCTGTTCGGGCCGCGCCGGTCTGGCGAGGTGCCCGCGGGGCGCGTCGTTGTTGATTACTGGGAGAAGTGGACGGGTCAGGAGGGCGTCGCGATGCGGCGCATTATCGACGCGTTCAACCGGTCGCAGGACCGGGTGTGGGTGCGGTACTTCGCGACCAGCGGGATCGACCAGAAGGCGTTGATCTCGATCGCGGGGAATGACCCGCCGGACCTGGTGGGGCTTTGGAACTTCTCGCTGCCGGCGTTTGTCGAGAGCCGGGCGGTGGTGCCGCTGACGGATCTTGATGATGCGTACGGGGCGGAGATCTCGCGGGACTTTGCGGCCCGGGGCGTGGCGCGGGATTTTCGGATTCGGCGGGAGATGTACACCGAGCCGGCGTGGTCGATGATGCACCACAAGGGCGTGATGGGCGGGATGGTCAACACCTGCTCGTCGATGGCGTACTACTACGACAAGGCGGCGTACCGCGAGGTGGGTCTGGACCCGGACGCGCCGCCGCGGACGATCGCGGAGCTCGACGAGCACGCCGAGCGGCTGACGGTGATGGTGGGAGGGAGCGTGGAGCGGAGCGGGTTTCTGCACCGCGAGCCGGGGTGGTGGAATTGGCTGTGGGGGTACTTCTTCGGCGGGTCGTTGTATGACCCCGCGACGGAGAGGGCGACGGCGGCGAGTGCCGCGAATGTGCGCGCGTACGAGTGGGTGCAGAGTTATCCGGAGCGGTACGGGGCGCAGCGGCTGGCGGCGTTCCAGTCCGGGTTCGGCGGGTACAACTCGGCGCAGCAGGCGCTGCTGACGGGGAAGGTCGCGAGTGTGCTGCACGGGCCGTTTGTGGTGAACGTGATCGACCGGTTCAAGCCGGGGATGGAGTACGGGGCGGCGCCGTTCCCGGTGAGCGAGGAGATCTATGACCCGGCGCGGCCGGTGGCGTTGCTCGAGAGCGACTCGCTGGTGATTCCGCGTGGGTGCCCGCACCCGCGGGAGGCGTACGAGTTTCTGATGTTCACGCAGCTGCCGGAGAACATCGAGTCGCTGGCGATTGCGCACGCGAAGCCGACGCCGCTGGCCAGGCCTTCGGAGGCGTTTCTGCGGGAGCATCCGAACAAATACATCAGCATGCACAACGCGCTGGTGGCGAGCGAGCGGGGATTCCCGAAGCCGCCGACGCGGGCGTGGCCGCAGTACGAGGCGGAGTTTAACGCGGAGATCACGCCGATCTGGGAGCTCGAGCGCCCGGCGGGGGAGATCCTGGGGAGCATCGAGCGGCGTGCGCAGCGGTTTATTGACGTGGTGGTCGAGCGGCGGGAGCGTCGGTATGGCGAGCAGGCGCTGCGCGGGGCGGGGGGTGAGCCTTGAGCGCGCGCAAGCACCCGCGCCGGGTGCCCGAGTGGATGGTCGGGCTCGCGTTCATTAGCCCTTGGATCGTGGGATTTCTCGCGTTCATGGCGCTGCCGATCGGGATGAGCCTGTACTACTCGATGACGCAGTACACGATGCTTGAGCCGCCGATCTGGGTGGGGGCGGACAACTACGTCGCGATGGCCCAGGACCGGGTGTTCTGGACGGTGATCTGGAACACGGCGTTGTACGCGCTGGTGGCGATCCCGGTGGGGACCGTGTTGTCGGTGATCATCGCGGTGCTGCTGAACACGAAGGTGCGGGGGTTGGCGTTCTTCCGAGCGGCGGTGTTCGTGCCGACGATCGTGCCGCTGGTGGCGGCGGCGATGGTCTGGATGTGGCTGTTCAACGGTGAGCTTGGGCTAATCAACGCGGTGCTCGACGCGGTGTTCCGGCCGATCAACGCGGTCTTCGGGACGGAGCTGGCGGGGCCGAACTGGTTGGGGAGCGCGCGGTGGGTGATGCCCGCGTTGATCCTGATGAGCTTCTGGAGCGTCGGGCAGGCGGTGGTGATCTACGTCGCGGCGCTCAAGGACGTGCCGCAGGTGCTGTACGAGGCGGCGGAGCTGGACGGGATGGGCGTGGTGGGGCGGTTTGTGCACGTGACGCTGCCGATGATCTCGCCGGTGATTTTGTTCAACGTGATCATCGGGATCATCAACACGTGGCAGATCTTCGCGGTGCCGTACATCATGCTGGGGACGACCGGGGCGGCCAAGCGGTCGGGGTACTTCTACACGATGTACCTGTACGACAAGGCGTTCCCGTTCGGGGAGATGGGGTACGCGAGCGCGTTGGCGTGGGTGCAGCTGCTGATCATCCTGGCGTTGACCGGGCTGACGTTCCTGGTGAGCAAGAAATTCGTGTATTACAGGGCGGCGTGACGTGGCGGATCAGAGGTCCAACCCGGTTTCCCGCACGCTGCTGTACGCGGTGCTGATCGCGATCAGCACGCTGTTTTTGCTGCCTTTGGTGTGGATGGTGTCGACGTCGATCAAGCCTGTGGAGCAGACGATGTCGAGCCCGCCGACGTTTGTGCCGCGGGTGACGGCGCGGGTGGTGGTGCGGGATCTTGAGGCGCGGCGGGACATGCTGGCGCTCGACGACCCGGGGTCGCCCGAGATCGGAACGATCGAGGCGCAGATCGTGGCTTGGGGCGAGACTGTCGCGGCCGAGGACGAGCTGGAGGACGCGCGGCGGGTGCTGTCGCGGCTCGAGCGGCTCGAAGATTCGGACGAGGCGGATCTGGACGGGGCGCGTGCGCGCGTGGCAGCGCTCGAAGAGCAGATCGACGGGGCGTTGGGCGCGGTGCCGGCGTTGCCGCTGCTGATGCGTCAGGCGGCGGACAACTACGCGGGGCGGACCGGGCCCGACGGCGAGGTGGTGGTGCTGGGCGTCTTGAACGACCCGGTGATCGACTTCCTGCTGTATCTGCGGAACACGCTGATCGTGGTCTGCCTGAGCATCGTGGGGATGGTGCTGTCGAGCGCGCTGGTGGCGTATGGGTTTGCGCGGGTGAAGTGGCGCGGGCGGGGCGCGGTGTTCACGCTGGTGCTGGCGACGATGATGATCCCGTTCCCGGTGATCATGGGCCCGCTGTTCGTGATCTTCCGCGAGCTGGACTGGATCGGGACGTTCAAGCCGCTGTGGGTGCCGGCGTGGTGCGGGAGCGCGTTCAACATCTTCCTGCTGCGCCAGTTTTACATGGGCATCCCGCCGGAGCTGGACGAGGCGGCGCGGATCGACGGGTGCTCGCACTGGGGGATCTTCTGGCGGATCATCCTGCCCTTGAGCAAGCCGGCGCTGGCGGTGGTGGCGCTGTTCCACTTCCTGTTCGTGTGGAACGACTTCCTGGGGCCGCTGATCTTCCTGCGGGACCGGGACCAGTTCACGCTGGCGCTGGGGCTGCAGCTGTACCAGTCGCAGGCGGGGAATGTGCCCTGGAACCTGCTGATGGGGGCGAGCACGCTGGTGCTGATGCCGGTGCTGGTGGTGTTTTTGCTGGCTCAGCGGGCATTCGTCGAGGGCATCGCGACGAGCGGGCTGAAGGAATAGGCTTGTCCCCCTGATGTGGGGGCATGAAATGGTGGCGGATCCGTGCTGTGGGGGTTGACACGGGGGCGGGGGTTCATCAGAATGTAAGGGTTTACAGAGGGATCCCGATCTCGCCCATGTTTGGGCGTCGATCGGCATAAAACCATGACCCGAAGGGAGATACGGCTATGAGCCGCACTGGGATGATGGTGGGAACGATGTGCTTGTGCGTCGCTGCGGGCGGCGTGCTGGCGGACGCACCGGACAACACGCTGACGAACCCGAGCTTCGAGAACGCGGACCCGTTCTTCCCGTCCGAGCCGGAGGGATGGACTGGATTCAACATCTCGTCGCCGGGATGGAACACGGACTTTGCGCGCACGGGGACGCGGTCGCTCGCGCTGGGCCCGGCGTCGACGGGCGCGTTCACGGGGTGGTCGACGAACCTGTTCGATCCGAACGGGGATCTGTACGACCCGCCGTACGAGTTCCGCGGCGGCGACCTGTACGTCAGCGGGTGGTACCTGATCCCCGACGAGGACCCGCTCGCGCCGGGCGGGTTCGGGGCGCCGCTGGACCTGGTGACGATCAAGCTCGAGTTCCGGCGTGTGCCGCCGAACTTCTCGATCTACCAGTCGTTCGAGCTGCCGGCGATCGACGTCTCGACGACGGGCGGTCAGTGGGTGTTCTACGAGCAGGTGTTCGCCGACGCGAACATCTCCGACGAGTTCCCGCCCTTCCCGGGCAGCGTGACGATCTTGCCGTTCCGGTTTGACACGGGCGCCGGGCAGGAGGGCACGATCTACTGGGACGACCTGTGCATCTACCAGCTCGCGGTCGACTGCTTCTGCGATCAGGACGGCAACGACGCTCTGAACGTGGACGACATCGACGTGTTCGTGACAGCGTTCCTCGGCGGTGACCTGAGCGCGGACTGCGACGGGAACCTGGCGTTGAACGTGGACGACATCGACTGCTTCGTGACGTGCTTCCTCGCGGGGTGCGACTGATCACCCCTGAGCGGGTGCGTCCTGGACGCGTCTGAATTGCTCTCTCCGCGCCCCGCCGAGCGATCGGTGGGGCGTTTTTCATTGGGCCCGCACGTTTCTCGCGGGCCGAGGGTCAGCGTGGGTCGAGCGAGAAAGTCAGCGAGGCCCAGAGGCTCCGCCAGTCGGCGTCGGGGTCCTCGTCGGCGCGGGCCATGTGGAGGCTTGTGAGCATCCAGGCGCCGGCGCCGGCGCACTCGAAGGTCACGCGGCCGTCCGCGTCGGTGGTGCCCTCGATCAGGTCGCCGGGCGAGGACTGGGCGACGGCGACGACGCGCGCATTCTTTGCGGGCAAGCCAGCGAGGAGCACGCGGGCGGTGATCGTGGCGAGGACAGCGTCGTTGGTGCGATCGACACCCTCGAGGACGATCTCGTACGGCAGGGCGACGGGCTGGTCCTCAGGGTCGGCTTCGCCGGCAGAGATGACGGACTTGGCGCACCGCTCGTAGATCTCGCGGCCGGGCTGGTCGGCCTCGCCGAGTTCGCGGCGCATCTCGATGATCTGGGCGAGTCCTTCTTCTTTCAGGTACGCGTGGAACGCGTCCGCCGTGAGCAGGTTCGACAGGCCCGTGGCGTGGTAGACGGCGATGTGCGGGCCGGGCTCGGTGCATCGGGCGAAACTCACGGTGCGCCCGGACATGCCCGCGGCGTTGCTCTCGCCCGACGGGGCGAGGAGCGTGTAGCGGTCGATGACGCGGTCGTCGCGGGGGACGGGGGCGCCGTCGAAGCGTTCGCCGTGGTTGAGGGTGAGGCGCACGGGGGCGCCGACCTCGACGCGGAACGCATCGGGCATGATCCAGAATTCGTGTGCCGCGGCGGGGGTGAGTGCGAAGGCAATGGCGAGCAGCGAGGCGGTGAAGCGGGCGGGGGAGTTCATGGCGTCCTCCGAAGGGCGTGTAGTTGGCGTGATGGAAATGGCTCCCACCGGCTGGTGAGCCGGCGGGAGCCCTTGCAAAGGGGGACGCCTATTACCCGCCCGACGCGCCGAGGAAGGCATCGACGAACAACTGGATGTCGTCGACGTTGAGCAGCCCGTCGCGGTTGATGTCCGCGATTTCGAGCTGTGTCAGCGGGCCGTCCTTGCGGTTGAAGGTGCCCGAGTTGGGCGTGGCGGCGTAGGGGAAGACGCGGTTGTACTTCGCGTCGTTCTCGGGGACGTTGTCGCCGACGACGGTGAGCGGGTCGTACGTCGGGCCCGAGGCGACGGCGGTGAGGGCGATGTCGATGACATCGTCGCCGAGTCGGCGGCCGTTGGGCCAGCCGCTGGAGACGCCGCCGGTGGTGTCGCCGCCGGCGAAGCCGAAGCGTGAGAACCCGGGATCGCCCGCGAGCGGGACGGGGCCGGTGGTGGTCGCGACGCGGAGCACATCGGGGATGAAGACCGCGGCGAGGTCCGTGCGGCCGGATGTCGCGAACCCGGTGCCGTAGACGAAGTTGATGAGGCCCGCGATCTCGGGGTTCTCGGCGTAGGAGGAGAACTGGGCGTCGTCCTCGGGGTCGGTGACGTTGTAGAAGTCCTTGTCGGCGAGCGCGACGAGCACCTCGTTGAACAGCGGGTTACCCAGGCGGTTGACCTGCATGGAGTCGCCGCTGGTGTCGGTGCTGCCGTCGTTCTGGATGACGGTGAACCGGGGGCGCGAGACCGAGGCGTAGACCCCGATGCCCATCTGGGCGCCGAAGAAGGCGTCGTTGTAGGGGAGCTGGGGCAGATCGGTCAGGGGGATCTGCACGGCGAAGGTGAGGACGTTGAAGCCTTTGAAGCCGTCGACGCCGTTGCCGTCCTGCCCGAGCCCGTCGGCGAGCGAGCCGTTGTTGTCGAGGATGCGGACGTTGAGGAGGTCGAACGTGCCGGGGACGTCGGCGAAGAAGCTGTCTTCGCGCGGGCCGGCGAAGAAGACCTCGCCGGTGGTCGCGTCGGTGATCGCCTGGGCGGTGTAGGAGTCGAGCTCGGCGAGCGAGGCGGCGCCGGAGATCGCACGCCCGTCGGCGTCGTTGTAGAGCGGCGTCACATTCGCGCCAACATTGGGCGGGGCGACCAGCGCGTCGTTGACGAGCACCGCGGTGGGCTCGGACCCGCGGCGGATGACGTCGTAGAACTGGGCGAAGTTCTGCTGCGCGTCGTTGATGGTCATGATTGGGCCCGCTGCGGTGCCCAGCCCGTACGACAGGATCGTGCTGTCGTTCTTGATGTTGTCGCTGGCGCCGGAGAACCGGAACTCGTACGTCCGCAGCGATTCACCCGTGGCGGGGTCGGCGATGTGGATGTTGTAGCGTGCATCGGCGGAGAATTTCTCGTAGTGGGGGCCGTCGCCGGGCTCGGAGAATGGGCGGACGTTGACGACGACGTTGAGCACCTGCTGGCCCGGGTCGTCATAACGCGTTCCAACGAACGCGTAGACGTCGGTGAGGTTGACGAGCGGATCCTGCTTGATGCGCGGGGCGTCCGAGTGGCTCGACGCGGCTGCGGGCGCGGGGGTCAGGGTGAGCACGGCGGCGGTGCCTACGAGCATTGAGGCTGCCGATACGCCGATGATTCGAGAAGATCTCATCTGTTTCCTTTCAAGGGGGGTCTGGTATGCGCAGGGGTCGCGCTCTGCGGGTTGGGCAGATGGACGCAATCCGTGCGTGGTGGGCAAGGGGTGCCTCACCAGAGGTGTTCGAAAGAGAAGGGACGCCCGAGCGCCCGCGGCGCACACGTATTCGTGCCGCGGACGCCCGGCGTCCCGGGGGGACTAGCGCCGGCGCCGCCGCGCCCCCACGAGCGCGGCGGACATGGCGAGGCACGCGACACCCGAGGGGGCAGGAACGACTGCCGTCGTGGTGACCAGGGCGCCGCCCCCGATCTCTCCGATCATGGTCGCCAGGCCCGTGTTCAGGTCGATGGTCCAGAACGTCGAGCGCGAGAGCGCCGTATCGCGGACGGTCGCGTAGGCGATGCCCGACGAGGCTGAGATGTCGAACCCGACGACGTCGGTCAGGTCTTGGCCGAGGAACCCGACGGTCTCGAGGGTGCCGGCGCTGTTGGCCTGGCGGACGAGCACGTCGAGCCCGGTGTCGATGCCGTAGAGCTGGGTGGTGGTCGCGCCGGCGAAGCTGTTTGTATACGCCGAGCCGTTGACGTTCGGGTTTGTGCCCTCGTTCGCGTCGCCGGAACCGTAGAAGAGGCTGGTGACGGGCGTGCCCGTGCCGTCGTTGGGGTTGAGCACGAGGTTCTGGTCGGCGTCGGAGACGACACGGATGCGATCAATGACGGGGTTGAAATCGAAGCCGAAGGACGAGCCGTTGAGGGGCGTCCCGCCGAAGTTGCCGACGAGGGTGGCGGCGCCGGTCGTGCGGTTGAGGGTGTAGAGGTTGTTGAAGCTGCCCATGGCGTAGAGCTGGCCGTTGGCGGGGCGGAAGTCGATGCCGCGGATGGCTTCGTTGTTGCCGAGGCCAGAGATCGCCACGCCCGAGAGGAGCGTGGTGGGGGCGGCCGAGTCCCAGCTGAGCAGGGTGTTGTTCTCTGTAGTGCCGTAGACCAGTTCGGCCTGGGCGCCCGATGCGATCCCGACAGCCGCGAGCAGGGCCGAAATCTTTGCGTTGCGAGTCATAATCTTCTATCTCCTCAATGCATTTCAAACCGAGCGCACCGATAGCCCGCGCCCTAGGCGGACGCTTCTGAGCTGGCGTGCCCGGGTCCCCCGGGGCAATGCACTCGGACACATGTCCTTCGAGATGAGGCGGCGATTGGTTTTTGGGACCTTGGGAACGAATACCTCGCTTGGCGCGGGCTCTGCGGCGGAATAGGCTCTCTTGGCCCCGCTCGCGGGGAAAACACCCTTGGGAGCAGCGTGCCAACGATCCTTCAACGCATCGCGGATGGTGACGAGAGCGCGATCCGTGATTGCCTTACGGAGTACGGCGATCTGGTCTGGCGCCTCGCGATGCGGTATCTGCGGGTGCCCGCGGACGCGGAAGACGCGACGCAGGAGGTGTTCGTCTCGCTCTGGCTCACGGCCCGACGGTTCGACCCGGCCAAGGGCTCCGAGCCGGCGTGGGTCGCGACCATCGCGCACCGGCGATTAACGGACTACACCCGCTCGCCCGCGGCCCGGCGTTCGGTCTCGACCGAGCAGGTCGTGTCGGCGAGCGGTGGCGGTGAACTGGCGCCAAATTCGTGGACGGGGCAGGACGACGCCATCGTCCGTGCGTTCCGAGAGCTGACCGGCGAGGAACGCGAAGCGCTCTGGCTGTCGATTGTCGCCGGGATGTCGCACACGCAGATCGGTGCGGTGCTCGATGTCCCGGTCGGGACGGTGAAGACGCGATTACGCCGGGGGATCCGGCGGCTGCGCGAGCACGTCCTGGGGCCGGTGGGCGTCGGCGGGAAGGGGGGTGTGTTGTGAACGATCTGAACGCGAGCGAACGAGACCGGTTGCTCGACCTGCTCGCCGACCGCGCGACGGGAGGGCTGGCGCCCGAGGACGCGGCGGAGCTGGACGCACTGGTCGCCCGGTGGGAAGAAGATACGGAGTCCGAGTACGGCGCCGTTGTAGCGGGCTTGCTGCTCGCGGGAGATGACGCAGCCGAGGGGGGCATGCCCGAAGCGTTGCGCGCGCGCCTGGAGTCCCAGGGAGCGGCGCTGGTGGGTGGCTCGGGGTCGCTGTCGATGCGCGCGCCCGCGGCGCGGCGCCCGTGGCTCGCGATGGCGGCGCTGGTCGCGGTCTGCGGCGTGGGCGTGGCGATACTTGGCTCGCTGCTCTATCAGCGGACCCGGTCGCTCGAGTCCGCAAACATCCAACTGGCGCAGCTGCACGATCGGGTGGAGTCGAACCGTGAACTGCTCGCCGCGGCGCAGGCGCGGACGGACTCGTTGACGGGCGAGGTGGCCCAGGCCGCCCAGCGGGAGACGGATCTTGTGGCCCGGCTCGCCGAGGCGACCGATGCGCTCGACGGCGCCCGCCTGGCGATCGCGCAGTACGAGCAGCCGGCGGACCCGGCCGAGTTGATGGAGAACCGCCAGCTCCTCGCGGAAGTGCCCGGCACGGTCCGGTTCGAGTGGCAGCCGTTCGACCTGCCCGACGCGCCGGCGGAGCAGCAGGACGTGCGCGGCGATGTTGTCTGGAACGACAACCTCCAGCAGGGATACCTCCGGTTCGTGGGGCTCGATGTCAACGACCCCAACGTCGAGCAGTACCAGGTCTGGATCATCGACGAGCGCGGCATGGAGCAGAAGGTCAGCGGCGGGGTGTTCGATGTGAACGCCGAGGGCGAGGTCATCGTGCCGCTCGATCCGGGCATCGATGTCGGGCGGGTGGCGTTGTTCGCGCTCACGGTCGAGAACCCGGGGGGGACGTGGGTGCCGGACCTGTCGCGCCGGGTGGTTGTGGGGCCGCGTCCGGAGGGTTGATCCTCCCGGCTCGCGTTCTAGCGCGTGCTCGATGAAACGAAGCGATCTCGGAAGGAATCGACCCGCCAGAGCCCGGCGGCTTTGCCTGCGTGCGCGCCGGCGAAGTGGTCGTCGTCGGTCGTGATCATCCCGCCTTCGAGGATGGTCATGACCTTGGTCGGGAAGAACGAAAACGCGCCCGCGATGTCCTTGGCCCGCAGAAGAATCTCAATCGCCGAGGTCCCGCTGTTCACGGTGACGGCGTGTTTGACACCGATGTACTCGGCGAGTGCAGTTTCGGACGCGTCGGTCTCGGGTCCGGCCATCAGGTGCCCGGAGTCGAGCACGCGCGCCACGGCGCCCCGGATCTCGTCGCGATCAGAATCGGTGAGTTCGAGATTGAACGGCTTCACGACGCGATGAGACGGTTATTTCCGCCCTTTCCCGGCCTGAGCACGCTGCGGACAGATGCCTTATGCCAGCGGAAACTGGGGTATGGGCGCCCTTCCGGTCCGCTCTTGAGCAAAGGTTGCGGTGGCGTACTCTTCTAGGATTTGTTCCGAGAGAAGAGTGGGATCGATGCGGCTCAGCAAGAGGATCACGGGGCGGTCTCCATCTGCGCCCGGAATTGACTGTCGCGCGAGCTCGGGGCCGGGGAGCGCTTTGAACGGCGCGAGGTCCATCGCCACGGGCTGGTGCGAATCAGTTCGGTTTCGAAGGCGCCGACGTGCTCGTCCGCGGCGAGGCGGGCGGCGTCGGGCGCGGCAGCGGCGGCGGCTGGGCCTGTTGCATCGCGCTGTGCCATGTCGGGTGCCAGCTTCTCCGCGGCCGTTCGGGGAGCGCGGTCCGGTCCGTGCCGCCGCGTTCCACTCGCCGGCCTCTGCCGCCTTCACCTTGAGCGCTCGTGCGAGCGTCGATCGCTTCGCCCCAGTTGCGGACCGGCTGCCCTGTCCGAGTTGGGAACCGGCCCGCCGTGCTCGGAGAGACGCGTTCGCTGCGAGCGTGGATCCGAACGGGGATCTGCTGGAAGCTCGCCGCGACCGCCGGATTCTCGCTTCGCGAGAGTTCGCGGGCAACAGCCAGCCTGGTGTTATCGGCGCTCACAAGAGTCC
>BQJQ01000027.1 GCA_021604785.1 Phycisphaeraceae bacterium | reverse complement strand
CACGCGGCCATGCCCTGTTTCCAGACCAGGGTGTCGGGCTTGATCTCGCCTGCTGCGACCTTCTGCCCGACCTGCTCGAGCGTGAACGGGCCGGCCTGGGCCCCGTTGATCGCGGCGAAGATCTGCACGGCACCGGGCAGGGGTGGCGGGGCGCCGGGGCTGGCG
The DNA here is from genome assembly GCA_021604785.1 of Phycisphaeraceae bacterium. Lineage (GTDB taxonomy): Bacteria > Planctomycetota > Phycisphaerae > Phycisphaerales > UBA1924 > BQJQ01. Next base: position 22,402 of record BQJQ01000027.1, on the reverse strand, counting down.
CCCGGGCCCATGGCGCTGGCCATCTGGGATGCCATGGCGAAGCCGGCGCCCAGGCCCATCGCATCGCCCATGCCGCCGCCGGGGTTGGCGGCGGCGTCGCCGATGGCTTCGGCGGTCTGGTACTGCGTGTAGCGGCCGAGGTCGCCGATGATGCCCATGCTCGAGCGCTTGTCGAGGGCCTCCTCGACGTTGGGCGGGAGGGAGATGTTCTCGACGAGCAGCGTCGTGAGCGTGAGCCCGTACTCGGCGATCTTGGGTGCGATGCGCTCGGTGAGGAACCCGCCCAGTTCGTCGTAGCTCGCGGCGAGGTCGAGGATCGGGATGCGGCTCTCGCCGAGCACGTCGGTGAAGCGAGAGACGATGATGTTGCGGAGCTGATCGACGATGCCGTCGGCGGAGAACTGGGCGCCCGAGCCGGCGATCTGGGTGACCAGCGCGCCCGGGTCGGTGGCCTGCATGGCGTAGGTGCCGAAGGCGCGGAGGCGGACGGGGCCGAACTCGGCGTCACGCAGCATGACGGGGTTCTGGGTGCCCCACTTCAGGTCTGTGAAGCGGCGTGTAGAGACGTAGTAGACGTCGGCCTTGAACGGCGAGTTGAAGCCGTACTTCCAGCCGAGGATGGTCGAGAGGATCGGGAGGTTCTTGGTGTCGAGGACGTGGCGGCCCTCGGTGAAGACGTCGGCGATTTTGCCCTGGTCAACGAAGACCGCGGCCTGGCCCGGGCGGACGATCAGCTGCGCGCCGTGCTTTATCTCGTTGTTGTACCTCGGGAACTTCCACACCAGTGTGTCCGAGGAATCCTCGGGCCACTCGATGATGTCGATGATCTCGCCTTTGAGCTTCTTCCAGAACGACATCGTCACCCCCTTGGTGTGTGGTCCTCGTGCGGGTCCATGCTAGCGGTCGAATCGCGGACGCGGCCCGGGCGTGGCCCCCCGCCGGCGGGAGGGATCGCCCGGGAGACCCCGGGTCTGCATGCGTGTTGTTCGGTTCTCGGGCCTGCGGATTTCGCGCAGGGGGCAGGACCGGAGGGCGGCGCGGGGTGCCCGGAGGGGTGGGTTGCGGCCGGTGCCGTCAAACCGCCGATTCTGGCGGTGAGGAAGCACTGCATGGACACAAAGCGATTCATCGGGCTCGCGGGCGGCATCGCGCTGGGTGGGTCGGTGTGCCAGGGGGCGGTCGGCGTCGTCGGCGGGGTGCTCGAGGTTACGACCTCGGACGTCGATCAGTCGCTGATCGTGCTCGTCGGGCCCACGGCGGGCGAGGTGCGCGTGCTCGGGCTCGCGGGGTTCCCGGGCGGGGCGTCGTACACGGGGCTCACCGGGATCGACTTCACGACCGGGCTTGGGGACGACACGGTGATCGTGGGCGTGACGTCCGACGAGGACTTTGACGTGCGCGTGCACACGCGGGCGGGGGAAGCGGACGTCGTGGTGACGTGGTTCATCCCGCCCGACTCGACGGACGTGATGTGCGGCATCGACGTGCTGTCGGCCAAGGGGCCAGACCAGTACACGCGGGTGGAGGTGGAGACGCACGCCGACAATACGCTGATCGACATCAACACGGGCAACTCGACGGAGGTGGACATCAACGTCGATGCGCCGGACACGGCGGTGTCGCTTGACCTCGCGGTCGTCGCGCGTGGGGCGTTGACGACGGTGGACGTGGTGGCGGCCGCGTTGTTCATGGACGTGGCGCTCGGGGGCGGGTTCCGCGGGACCGACGACACCGCAACCTACACCCTCACGCAGACCATCCCCGGGAGCATGACGGTGGACGCGGGGATGAAATTCTGGGGCGGGGATGACGACGTGACGGCGACGATCAGCTCGACGAACGGCACCGTCACGCTTGAGGGCGTGATCAACGCGTCGGGCGGGGACGACTCGGTGACGGTGGACGTGGACGCGTCGCGGACGATGTCATCGCTGAAGCTCAAGGGCGCGGGCGGGGCGGACGAGCTGACGCTGCTGACGAGGGGCGAGTACAAGCTGTCGTCGGACCGGACGATCATCCTCGGGAACTCGGGCGACGACACGCTGATGCTGCGTTCGCTGGGCGGCGTGACTGGGACGGGCGAGGCGGGCACGCGCCTGCCCTTGACGAACGGCGGGCCAGGCATCGACCTGTACGACGCGTTCGGCGCGGTGAGCAACTGCGAGAGCACGTTCTAGCCCGCGCCGAGTGGCACGCGGGTCTCGTGTGTCAATCAGGGCGACTGGATTCGAACCAGCGACATCCTGCTCCCAAAGCAGGTGCTCTACCAAGCTGAGCTACACCCTGTGCCCTGGGATCCGTCCCGGGAGCGGGATCGTACGGCGGCTCGCGGGGCGGGGCTCGGCGGGCACGATCGACGCGGTCACATCGGGACCTCGCGGAAGTAGACCACGCGGGGCGCATCGCCCTCTTCCATGACGTTGGACCGGTCCAGGATCATGAGGAAGCGGCGGGCGTAGGAGGGCACGAGGGGGTCGCCCGGGCGGAGCTCGGAAACGTCGCCCTCGCGGTAGCCGTGGACGAGGTACCAGACGGCGTAGACGTCCGACGAGACCGAGACGGCGCCGAGGACGTTGTTCGCCAGGGCGAGGCGTTCGCCCAGATCGTCGATGATCAGGTCGGCTTCGGTGCCGTTGTTGTACGTGTCGGTCTCCATCGAGGCTTCGGCGCCGCCCACGCTGACGATCTCGGTCGGGGCGGTGTCGGTGCCCAGGGCCTGCATGGTGAGGTGGCGGAAGGCGTTGAAGTTCTCGTTGGCGCCGCCGCCGGTGGTCGGGTCGTTCTCGCGGCGGAAGGCGACGGCGAGGAGTTCGGCCGTGGATTGGAACCCGGGAGTCTCGCGGAGCCCGCGGATGCCGGTGGTGACCTCGCGACCCGTGTCCTGCGTGTAGTTGCGCGAGGCGGCCCGCGGCAGGTCCGCCTGGGCTGATACGAAGGGATCGAAGCGGAACTCGGTCGAGCCGGCGATGGGGAAGGTGTTGGCGGTGTCGAAGGTCTCGGGGTCCGACGCGCGGCGCCAGATCGGCACGAGCCGGTCGCGGTAGGCGACAATCGAGCCGGCGACGTCCGGGCGGTTGGTCGCGTCGTTGAGGGTCTGGCCCGCGAAGACGGACGGGGGCGAGGCGCTGAGGTCCGGGTAGCCCGAGTTCTGGATGCCCGAGCCGGTCGCGTTGGCGGCCCACCACGCGGGACGCTGCAGGGCGCTGGTCGTGGGCTCGGTGAACGAGTCCAGGCTCGGCGAGAGCCCGGCGAGCAGGCGTAGCGTGGAGGCCGGGGCGGTGTTGATGTTGATCGTGCCCGGGACGACCCGCGAGAGCAGGTGCGCGCTGCCGGTGGCGCCGCCGATGGGCGGGAGCGGCTCGTGCATGCGGACGCGGGCGATGACGTCCAACGCCATCGGGATGCCCGAGCCTGTGCGCACATCCACGGTGTTACCGGCGTTGAGCCCGGTGGGTTCGTCGAAGACGCCGTCGTTGTCGGTATCGAAGAAGGAGAGGTAGTCGTCGATGGAGAGGCGGCCATTGGGGAGGACGTAGCGCCAGTCGTCGTTGTCGACGGTCGGGAAGACGTTGCCGTCGCCGTCGACGTCGGACCACTGGTTGACGATGCCGAAGTAGGGGTCGTCGATGCGGAAGGCGGCTTCGTCCGCCGGGCCGCCGGGGTTGTGCTCGACGGGCACGTCGTAGCCCAGCGCGATCGCGAGCATCTCGGAGAGCGTCAGCCACTCCTCGTCGATGTCGTAGTCGAGCCCGAGGTTGCCCTGGCGGTCCGGGTTGGGTGCCTGCACGGCGCCGACGCCCAGCGCGAGCAGCAGGTCGCCCGGGCGGGCGGTCGAGTTGCCGTCGGTGTTCGAGTACCCGTCGGCAATGAACAGCTCGGGCTGGACGGCGCCGGTGAGGGTGTAGTGGATAGGTTTGCCGGCGACGTTGTTGCCGAGCTTCTTGGTGAGGTCGAACTTCGCCGCGACCTCGTCGCGGAAGGGGTCGGCCGATTGGTTGCCGCCGGGGATACCCGGCTCAAGGGACATCGAGTACACAACACGCTCGTTGCGGCCTGAGAGCTTCTGCAGGTCGCCGAGCCGGCGCTGGATCTCGATGTGCGTGTCCAGCGTGTCGCCCTTGACGAGGACGGCGATGTCGTAGTCCTTGGTGTTGAACCCGGATGCGAAGTCGGCGCCGTTGCAGTCGAAGGCGAAGTCGGCGGCTTCGAACCCGCCGTTGGCCGAGGAAAATTCGCTCAGGCCGCCGCGGCTCGCGTTCGGGCCCGTGTCCTGGTCCCAGCGTTTGGCGACGTTGCGGGCGATCGTGACGGCGCCGTCGGTGCCCGAGACCATCGGGTCGCGGACCTCGAGCATCCACTCGGGCAGCTGGCCCGGGCCGGGCTGGTCGGCGCCGTCGGGGCGCCGGATGGTGCCCCAGAGGGCGAGCGTCCACCCGGTGTTGTCGTTGCGCTTGAGGCGCATGGTGGTCGGGTCGTACGCGGGGTCGTCGCAGCTCGGGTTCGGGTTGTTCTTGACGTTCGCGTCGGTGGTGAAGCTGATGGTGCCATCGACCTCGGCGTTGCCGCGGGCGGCGACGGGAGCGATAGGGTCGAGCACGTCCGGGTTGCCGTCGGGGGCCGCGAGGCGGTCGGCGAGCAGGTCGTTCTCGACGAGGTTGTACTGCCCGATCGAGTTGGTGACCGAGGTGTCGTCGGTCTCGCCCTGGGTCTCGGCCCGCAACGAACGCCACAGGCGGACGACGTCGGTCTTGGCCCGGTCCGGGTTGCGGCGCTTGGGCTCGGTCGCGCCCAGGTCCGGGACGATGGTGAAGAGGTCGCGCCACTTCTGGCCGTTGGTGTCGGTGTCGGCGGTGCGGCGGAGCACGCCCGACTCGGGGTCGAACTCTTTGATCCGGACGGGGCGCGACGCGTTGGTGATCTTGAACTGCTCGTTGACCCACTCGGCCGCGGCGCCGGTGGTCTCGTTCTGGTCCGTGTCGGCATAGGTGCCGGCGACGCCCATGATGTTCTCCCAGCGCTCGTCCACCTCGCGGTAGTCGTACTGGAGCATCTGCGCGGTCTGGTTGTGCCCGACCTCGTTGTTGGCGAGGACGTAGAACACCCGGGTCTGGCCCGCGGACAGCGAGACGGGCTGGAGCTGGCTCTCGAGGGGGACAACCTCGGCCCAGTTCGTGATGCTGTCGTTGTTGCTCGCGGGCGAGAGCGCCTCGGAGAACTCGACGAATTCGGCGAGCAGGTAGAACCGCCCGGCGTGCTCGATGTAGTAGTCCCAGTCCTCCCAGCGCTGGTCGATCTCGTTCCACGTGGGCGCGCCGAGGCTGACGGAATGGTCGAAGGGGTTGGTGAGCTTGAAGGCGATGAGCTGGATCATCATGTCGTTGGGGCCGGCGGGCCCGCCCATGCCGTGCTTCCAGACGCGGTCGGTGTTGATCGTGATGTTGCTGACCGAGCCGGGGCTGATGCCGCCGGGCAGGCCCAGGTCGCGCCGGTTGAGCAGTTGCGGGCGTTCGAGCGTGGTCGAGTCCGTGTCGCCGCCGGCGCCCGAGGGCGTGTCGGAGTAAACAACGAGCGAGGCGGCCTCGATGAGGAAGGGCTGGGGCTCGAGGCCGAAGATGTTGCGGGCCTGGCGGCGCTCGTCCATCAGCGAGGATCCGTTGCTGGCGCCGGGGAGGTTTGCGGCGCCCGCGTCGAACGAGGCGCCGGCGTGCCACCACGGGAAGATCTGCTCGTCCACCGGGTCGTTGGCGGCGTTGATGATGTCATCGCGGAGGTCGCCGTCGAGGGCGAGCGTCGCGACGGTCGGGGCGCTGTTGCCGTCGGCCGAGTCGGCGGTGTTGGCGGCCATGTGGGCGGCGAGGGTCATCGCGAGCTCGGCCGAGCCGTGCCCGTAGTTGAGCGTGCGCGAGGCGCGGGGCGCGCCGGCGCCGGGGATGAGGTCGGCGACGTCGTCGTACCACGTGGAATTGAGCGCGTCGTTGCCCAGCAGCGGGAAGGGGACGAGCGCGCTGCGGAAGACGCCGAAGAGCCCGCCGGCGTCGGTCATGAGCCCCGCGAGCTTGCGCGGGGCGTCGGCGCTGGTGAGCGCGGTGCCCGGGGCGACGCCCAGGGCGGGCTTGACGGGGGCCGACCCGTTGAACGTGGTGATCCGCTGGCGCGGGGAGAGCCCGAAGAGGACCATCGACTCGGGGTCGATCTGGCCCATGACGTACGGGAAGGGGCGGACGGCGCTGCCGCCGCGGACGCGGCCGTCGCCGTGCCCGAACCGGTCGAGGTCGAGCGAGCGGTTGACCAGCAGCGGGCTGAGGCGGCGGGTGGTGGCGCGGGTGAAGAGGCTGCCGTCGGCGGTGCGGCCGAGCATGGTCTGCTCGAGGCGCGTGGTGACGGCGGGGTCGTTGACGCCGCGGAAGGTCATCAGCTCGCCCAGGTCGTTGATGCCGAAGAGCCCGGCGCCGAAGTCCGCGGGCGACGCGACGCGCTCGCCCGGGCGGGAGATATCGATGCGGCCGATCAGCTGGTCGTAGTCGTAGCGGCGCTTCGCCTGCTCGTTCTCGTCATCAAGCCGCGAGTCGTTCGCGGCCCCGGTCGGCACGTTGAGCCGGTCCGGCTCGTTGATCGGGTCGTACTCGAACCAGAAGTGCGAGCCCTGGATCAGACGGAACTCGGGCGCGGGCGTGGCGTTGGGGAAGGTCCCGAGCACGCTCGTGTCGATGAGCCCGGCGAACCGCGGGTCGAGCGGCGTCTCACGCTCGATCGCGAGCCGCAGCGCGTCGTACGCGTACGCCCCGACGACCTCGCTCGAGTAGCTCTTGGCCGCGTCGGAGAGGAGGTTCGGGCTCGCGACGGTATAGTCGGGGTACTTGGTGAAGTAGCCGGAGATCGGGTCGCTGTCGGCATCGAGCAAACCCTGGACGTACGGCCTGTAGACCTGCACGGGGTCGCCGCCGAGCCCGGAGACGTCCTCGTTCGGGTGATCAAGGTCCGCGAGCGTGAGCCCGGATCCGATCCGTGCGCCGTTCACGAACGTCGTGCCCGTGCTGTCCCACCTGCCGGACCAATCGAGCCCCTGGTCGGACATCGTCAGCAGACGCCGGAGGTCGATCTCCGACAGGCTCAGCCCATACGGGTAATCGACCGTCGGCGGGGTGAGCAGGTCGCCGGCGACGTTGACGTTGACCAGCGCCGAGAGGTCCATCACGCGGGCGGCGACGAAGACGCGGTACTCCGGGTCGTTGTCGATCTGGATGATGTTGTTCGGGTCCGAGGCGTTGACGAGCTCGAACCATCGCGAGTCGGCCATGCCGTCGCCGTCCGCGTCGCCCCACTGGTACGGGGCGTAGTCCGGGCTGGACCAATCGGCGATCTGGCCGCCGCGGTCGTACATGATGAACGGCTGGTTCAGCGGGAAGAACGAGTACCGCTGGTACATGGTCCAGACGGCGGGGACGTTGAGCAGGTCGCCCGCGCCGGGGAGCGGCTGCGGGTCGTCGGCGCCGGGCACCCAGACGCCCAGGCTCTGCGGGTCGAACGCCTGGATGGTGGTGTCGGTGCCGTCGAGGGTGCGGGTGCGCAGCAGCGTGAGCCCGTAGGTCATCGCGGCGCGCGGGGCGCTGGTTTCGGGGTCGGTATATGTGCCGATGCCGGGGAAGGCGTCGAACCCGCCGACGACGCCGGTGATGGGGTTGGGCTCGGGGCGGAGGTTGTACAGGCTCACGAATCGGCCGTCGGGCGCGAGGTTCGAGATCTGCCACCAGTCGCGCCGGTCCAGCCAGCGGCCCTCGGGGCGGTTGGACGAGAAGACGCGGCCGTTCGCGGTCGGCGGGGTGCCGAAGGGGACCTCCGGGCCCAAGTACTCGGGCTCGGTGGATGCGAGCCACGCGTCGTACGCGACGCGGGGGTCGTCGGCGGGGAGCACGCCCGTGATCGGGTAGATAATCGTGTGGCGCCCGGGCGGGTTGAACAGCTGCCAGTCCTGCACGCCGCCGTCGAGGACGGAGCGGACGGACCAGTCCGTGTACGGGTAGTCCCACGTCTCGCGGGCGGTGCGCTGGAAGTCCACAGCGGTGCCGGTGCGTGAGCTGGGGACGACGTAGGTGTCGAGCCGGTCGGTTGCGATGATCGACGCGAGGTGCGAGCCGACCTCAAACTGAAGCGACTGGAGCTGTTCACGCTTGACCACGGCCCGGGCGGACTGCGTGTCCGACTGGCCGATGGAGATGTAGATCGCCCCGAGCACGGCCACCAGCGCGAGCACGCCGATCACGATCAGCAGCGCCGAGCCGCGCCGGGCGGGCCGAGCGGTGCGGGCTGCGGGTGTGGTCGTGGTGGGTGTGGTGCTGTGCTGGTTCATGGTTCGCACTCCGGTTGCCTTGGGCGCCGGGTGGCGCCCGTCTGTGCGTCGTCGCGTGTTCTGCCGGGCGCGTGGTGCGTCCGGTGGGATCGCGCGCGGCCGGGGTTGGCCGCAGCGCGGGTGTCAGGCCCCCCCGCCGTCGGCGGCGGGCACGTCGAAGACCGCTTCGATCGTGGACTCGACCGACGGGTCGCCGGGGTCGGCGAAGCTCATCGTGATTCGGATCTGCGTGGGCCAGGGCCAGGCGTTGAGCGTGGGCGCGCCCCCGCCGGGGACGGGCTGGGCCTGCGTGGGCGTCGCGGGGCGGACGTACCCGAACGCCGCGGTCTCGAGCTCGGCGAGTCGCGGCGTGGACTGGTCGGTCAGCCCCTGCCCGACGATCATGCCGCGCGCAGGGTCCTCGGCGGACAAGCTCAGCATCGGCACCTTCTGCTGGTAGAAGAGCACCGTCGGGCGGTCGTCGCCCTCGACGATGCGGCCGTCGCCGTTGGTGTCCATCGTGTACCGATCGCGACCGAACCAGACGAGCTGCTTGTATCGCGGATCGGTGATCGTCGCGTAGTAGGGCGAGCCCGTGGGCTGGTTGTCATCGAACACCCACCCATACGTCCACTCGACGATGAACTCGGTGCACCGGGGGACGAACGCCCAGCGGGTCAGGATCTCCTGGTCGGCCTGCGCGTAGATGCCTCGGATGCGTTCTTGCGGATCGAGCGAGTCGGGCCCGGCCGAGGGGTTCGGGGGCGAGGGCTCGTAGCGGATGCGGGGGCTGGTGCGGTTGCGGTGCGCGTCGGCCCCGCCGGCGATGAACGTGGGAAGGATCTCTTCGTCGGACAGCGGGCCGGCCATCGAGGAAACCGTCGCCATCGAATCCGGCGGGACGGGCAGCGCGTCCACCATCAGCTTCCAGGGCTTGTTGTCCTGGCCGAGCGTGTTCGGGAAGTAGAGCGGCTGGGCGGGCGAGCCGCGGTTCTGCTTAATCATGTGGTCGAAGTCGCGGAAGTCGACGATGCCGTTTCCGCTGAGCGTGGTCGTGTTGCCGTAGACGTTGAAGTCCGAGGCCGTCACGACCGCCTCAATCTCGGCGAGGCTCGTCGTCGCGATGTCGATCAGCCCGCTGGACGTGCGGGCCGCGGCGACCTCGGGCAGGCCGCCGGGAGTCACCGGGTGCAGCCCCGTCGTGACGTCGTCGTACGCGATATCGACCACGCGGGGGTACCCGGTGCCGCCGAACGCGGGGTTGCCCGTGAACGGGTCCGGGTCGTAATCGCGGACGTACCCGAAGATGTTCGGGTCGCTCCCGCTGGACCATTGCGGGTCGAGCTGCTGGGTGCTCCAGAAGATGCCCGACACGGCCGGCTGAAGACCGATCTGGAACTCGCCGTCCGACACGCCGGTGCGGAAGCCGCTGGCGTCATTCGCGCGATCGACCGGGTAGCCGTAGAGCCCGTCGGACCCGAAGTCCGGCAGGGCCTGGGCCATCGGGTCGACCGGGGGAACCAGCAGCGTCACATGGCGCAGCAGCGACCAGTCCGCGGCGTACCGGTTCGGGTTGATGATGTCCCGGTTCGCCGGGCCCGGGTCGTACCCGAGCCGATCGACCGCGGGCACGGGCAGGTCGTACCCCTGCATGGTGTCGTCGAGGCGCGGGTCGAGGTAGGTGTCCGGGTAGGCCGGGTCGTCGCCGTCGTACTTGCGTTGCCCGTGCCCGTACCAGACGCGGGCCTCGTTGGCCGTCGCGACCATGCCGGGCTGGACGGGCGAGCGGGCGCTCTCGTACTGCCCGCGGGTGAAGAACATGATTTGGTCCACACGCCGGGGGCGCGGGGAGGTGTCGCCGGCGAAGAGCGGGACGTTGAGCCGGTCGGTGTACCCGTCGCCGTCGTTGTCGGGCTGGGGCCCGTCGAGGGCGATGGCCCACTCGTTGCGGATGACGAGGAACCCGTCGCGGGACATCTGATCGAAGTCGCGGCGCATGACGCGCTCGATCTGGGCCGTGACCTGGTTGAGCCGGCTTTGGCGCTGCCCGGCGGAGATCGTGTCGCCCACGGATCCGAAGATCGTCGCGACGGCGATCGCGACGATCGCGAACGCGCCGACGGCGACGATCAGCTCGATCAGCGAGAACGCGCCGCGCACCGAGCGGGGGTTCGTCTGGGTTGGTTGTGCGACGCGTCGGCGCATCATGGGGTCTCCACCTTGATGACCTCGACCCGCACCGGGATCTGCGGCGTGTAGATCAGGTACCGAGGGTCGTCGTTGGGGAACGCCGGCTCGACCACGATGAACCGGTCATTCGAATCGTTCGAGTCGATCCGGAGCACGGTGTGCACGATGCCCAGGTCATCGAGCAGCTTCTGGCCCACACGCCCCGCGAGCGCCTCGGTCAGCTTCGACGCGTTGTTCGGCAGTTCGAACCGGTCGAACGGGCGGTCCGACGACGGGTCTGCCCGCTCGGGGCGGATTGCGCGGAGCTCGCGGATGCGCGAGTAATCGCCCGTGCCGTTGCCCGACGGTCGGCGTGCGCTGTCGTTCGCCTCGCCCTCGGGCGTGTCACCCACGGGCACCGCGGTGGGCGGGACCGGGCCGCCGGACACCAGGCCCTCGCCGGTGAGCACGTTCGCGAGCGTGCGCCCGTCGGGGACGCGGATGCCCGAATCCAAGCGCCGGACGAAGAGCGCCGCCTCGAGCGGGGCGTTCGCGGACGTCCGCCGTAGCGCGACATCCCACACGAACTGCGGGGACACCGAGCCGTACGCCGAGGGGAACAGACGCGCCGCGACCGGGATCGTCTGCGTCGGGGATGTCTGCAGCACGATCGAGCCGTCCGGGTTGCCCGCGATCAGACGCTGATTGCCGGCCAGCCCGCTCTGGAAACCCGTGTCGAAGTTCCATCGCCCCGAGGTCGCGGAAACGGGCCCGCCTGTGGTCGTCGCGGCCTTCGCCGCGACCTTCTCCCAATCGATGAAGTCCGTCGGCCCGAAAACCTGCGCCTTGATGCTCGCCGCCGCGGCCGGCCCGCGCATCTCGTTCGCCGCGTCGCGCTGCTGGGTGACCACGACGGGGAAGACCGCCGCGAGCCCGAGCAGCCCGAACCCGAGCACCAGGATCGCGATGAGCACCTCGATGAGCGAGAACGCCGGGCGGTCCATCGGTCGGAGCGTCGTGATGTGTCGGGTGCGGGCGCCGATCATGGATTCAGCTCCAGCAGCTCGCCCGTGTAGGGGCTGATCGAGAACAGGGCGGCCTCGGGCGAATCGAGCGGGTCGTTGTTGGTCGTATCAAAGTTGATCTCGCCGTCACCGATGAGCTGGTCGGGCGTGCCGCCGCGCATGCTGCCCGGGCCGCCGTGGGTGTCGCCCGAGATCCACGAGTTGATGTTCTGGCGGACAATGTCGCGGTCGAACCCCGCGCGGAAGAGCGTCTCGTCGAGCTCGATCTCGGGGTTGTTCCGGTCGTACGGGCGGTAGAGCGAGCGGGTGTCGCGGTTGAGCCCGCCGGCGCGGATGCCCGCGGCCAAGCGGCGCTCGTCGTACAGCGCCAGACGCGTCACCGGGCGGACCAGCACCGTGTCGTTGGACTTGCGCCCGATGAGGTTGGTCCGCTTGATGGCGTCGTTGCGGTCGTACGACGTGCCGTTGGCGTCGGTGTTCGGGTCCGTCGCGGCGCGGTAGGCCCAGGTGGACAGGTCCGACGCTTTGTCCGCGCGGCGCCAGGCGCCGGGGGTTGACGGGTTGTACGCGTCGCGGTCTGCCTCGCTCGGGCGCGGGTCGATCAGCACGCTCGAACGCGTCGAGGTCGAGACGGCGCCCGAGAGCGAGTCGAAGCGGACCATGAACGACTGGCGTCCGGTCGCGCCCTCGCCGGTCTCGGGGACGCTCCGGTTCGGGTCAAAGAGCCCGGACTCGGGGAGCACCCAGTTGCCCTGGATTTTTTCGTTGGCGCCGGGGTTCTGCCCGCCGTAGAGCGGGGAGTTGTACCACTCGGCGATCTCGGCGCCGTTGCTCATCGCGTCGATCATGAGCCCGCCGGGGACGAACCCGCGGACGTTCCAGTACGCCGGCAGCTGGATCGCTTCGGCAAGGGCCGAGGGCGCGAAGACGTCGCGGCGCACCGCGGGCAGCCCGACGCCGCCGAGCTCGTCGAGCCCGCCGTCGCCAAACTCACCGCCGCCGGTGTAGTAGTCATCAAACGACCCGACCTGCTCGGCGGCGACGATGGTCATCCGCCCGCCCGGCTCGAACAGGAAGACGATCGCGCCGTCCCCGCCGCGCTCCGAACGCAGCGCGACGTCGCGGGCGACCGTGATCGACCGGCGCAGGCTGTTCTCGGCCAGCGACCGCGTCGTCGAGTACGTCATCGCGCTGAACGCGGGCACCGCGATCGCCACGATCAGCACGATGATGCCGACCACGGCCATCAGCTCCACGATCGTGAACGCGCCTCGGGTTGTGTCGGTTCGTGTGTTCATCGTCCGAGGATCACCACGTTGTCGTTCTGGGCATTGGCGCGAAGGCGGATAACATCCTCGGGCGAGTTTGCCTTCCCGCCCGGATCGATCTCGGTCATGGGCTCGGTGCCGAAGAGCCCGTCCGGGCCCGCGCCGACGATGGCCCACCGGGCCCGCTTGAGTTCGGCGTCCCCGCCGCTCGTGTCCACCTGCTCGCGGGCCGTGATGCCCGCGGGCAGCGAGATCCCGCTACCAGACCAGTGCTGCCCGAACGCGAGCATGTCGGACACGACGAACGGGATGTTGGTGTCAATCGCGTTGCGCGTGGCGCCGACGCTCGCATCGCCCGAGCCGAGGTCCTCGGCGACGACCGTGCTCCGCCCCGGCTCCCATCGGTAGTACCGGAACGCGCGCCCGTACCGGTCCACAAACGGGCGGGCGAACTGGCGCTGCCCCGTCGGGGTGCCACCGCCCTGGTGCTCGGCGGCTTCGAACGGGTCGATGTACGCCTGGGCGATCTGGATGAAGTCCACCGTCGGGTCGATGTACGCGTCGATCGGCTCGCGCGAACCCTCGCCCGTGACGCCGGCGAACGTGCCGTCACGCAGTGGCTTGGTGAGCCCGGGCCCGTCGATGCCGTCGTACGCCCGGTCCAGCACGCCCGAGAGATAGATGGGCAGGGCGAACTTGGAGTACCGCACGTCGCTCGCACGCGAGCCGGCGCCGGGCGAGAAGTTGAACTCGAGCACGTCCTCGGCGTCACCATCTACGCCGCCGTACTTGCCGCCGCGGAAGAAGTCGATGTCCGCCTGCGGCGAGTAGACCGCGATCGAGGGGATGACCTTGGCGCCGTAGGTGCTCTCGACGAGCGGGAGGTTGTTGTAGTCGCCATCGAGCGGCGCGAGGATGCCGTCGGAGACGCCGCGCTCGACGAGCACCGGCATCTCGGGCGGGTTGGCCGGCGAGAGCGGGTTGCCGTCCACCGTCAACGGCACCAGGAACCCGTTCTCCTGCTGGAACTGGTCGATCGCGGTGCCCATCGTCCGCGCGGCCTGCAGGTCCGCCACACCCTGCGAGGCGCGGAGGATCGCCCGCACGCCCGCCAGCAGCAGCCCCATCATCAACGCGATGATCAGGATGACCACGAGCAGCTCGATGAGCGTGAACGCGGGCCGTGCTGCCCGCCCCAGATTGTCCGTGCGTGTGCGCATCGCGGTCCTCCGGGGTTAGCCCTGCAGCGACTCGATCATCTTGACCATGGGCAGGAACATCGCCAGCACGATGACCAACACCATGCCGCCGAGGACCACGATCATCAGCGGCTCGATCAGCTTGGTCAGCGACTGCACCGCGACGTCGACCTCTTCGTCGTAGTTGTCCGCGATCTTCAGCAACATCGCGTCCATGTCGCCCGTCTCCTCGCCCACGTCGATCATGTTCACCACGATCGCGTCGCACGTCTTGGACTCACGCAGCGGCCCGGCGAAGCTCTCGCCCTCGCGGATCGAGTCGTGCACCTTCATCAGCGCCTTCTCGAACACGTAATTGCCCGAGGTCTGGCTCGTGATGGTCACGGCTTCGAGGATCGGCACACCCGCCGAGATCAGCGTGCCCAGCGTGCGGCTGAACCGCGCGATCGACGTCTTCTTGATCAGGTTGCCGAACACGGGCGTCCAGAGCAGCAGGATGTCCGTCACCGCGCGCCCGGGCCCGGACATCCGGATGAGCTTGAAGAAGATCGGTGTGAGGATCACGCACGCGAAGACAATCGCCGCGCCCTCGCCCGGGAAGTTCGCGCTGGGCGTATTGCCCGCGAACCACTTGCTCGTGTTGGTCAGCCACTGCGTCACCGCAGGCAATTCGACGCCGAAGTCCGTGAAGATCTCCTCGAACTTCGGGATGATGAACAGCATGATCGCAGTCAGGATCACCAGCGCGATGAAGACGACGACGATCGGGTAGATCATCGCGCCCTTGATGCGCCGCTTGAGCCGCTGGCTCTTCTCCATGAAGTCCGCGAGGCGCTGCAGGATGACGTCGAGCACACCACCGATCTCGCCGGCGTTGACCATCTTCACGTACAGATGGTTGAAGGCCTTGGGGTTCTTCGCCATCGCTTCGGACAGCGACGACCCGCCCTCGACCTCTTCGCAGACACTCAGCAGCACGTTCTTGAGCACGCCCGGCTTCTGCTGCTGCTCCAGGATGTTCAGGCTCCGCAGCAGCGGCAGCCCGGCGTCCTGCAGCGTGGAGAGCTGACGCGTGAACAGCGTCAGGTGCTTGGCGCTCACGCCGCCGATCGCGAGCCCGCCGCCGCCCTTCTTCTTTTTCTTCGTCTTCTCGCCCGAGGCTTCGCCCTCGGTCTTCTTCGCCTTCTGCGGGCGCACCGATGTCGGGAAGTACCCCTGGCTCTTGATCCGCTGCACCGCCTCCTCGGAGTTGGCAGCCTCGATCGTGCCCTTCTGCGATTTGCCCGCAGCGTTCAGAGCTTCGTAGGTGTACGTCGCCATCGGTCGTAAACTCCTCGGAGCCGTCGCTGGCCCCGTCTGTGCATCCGGTCATCGCGCTCGGCTCGCCGCGATCATTCCTCCGCGAGCGTCTCGCGCATGACTTCGTCGATCGAGGTCTGCCCTTCGAAGATCGCCAACAGGCCGCACTCGCGCAGCGTGCGCATGCCGCGCTTGCGCGCCATGTTGCGGAGCACCCCGGTCGAGGCTTCCTTCATGATCAGCTCGCGCATTTCGTCGTCCATCGACATCAGCTCGAACAGCGCCATCCGGCCCTTGTACCCGCCGCCCACGCCCTTGGCCTTCGAGCCCGGGCGGAAGAAGGTCCGCCCCTGCACGTCCTCGGGGCGGAGGTTGAGCTCCATCAGCTCCTCGTCGGACGGCGCGTACTCCTCCTTGTATTTCGGGTCGAGCGTCCGCACGAGGCGCTGGGCCACGATGCCCTCGATCGTCGCCGTCAGCAGGAACGGCTCGAGCCCGAGGTCCACAAGACGGATGATCGAGCTCGGCGCGTCGTTCGTGTGCAACGTGCTGAGCACAAGGTGGCCCGTCAGCGACGCCTGCACCGCGATCTGCGCAGTCTCGAGGTCGCGGATCTCGCCCACCAGGATCACGTCCGGGTCCTGACGCAGGAAGCTCCGCAACGCCTTGGCGAACGTCAGCCCCACCTCGGTGTTCACCTGGCACTGGCACAGCCCGTCGATGTCGTACTCGACCGGGTCCTCGGCGGTCAGCACCTTGGTTTCGATCTTGTTCAGCTCGCTCAGCGCCGCGTACAGCGTCGTCGTCTTACCCGAGCCCGTCGGTCCCGTCACCACGACAATGCCGTTGGGCTTTTCGATGAGCCCGCGGAACGTCTCAAGATCGTCCTCTCGGAACCCGACGCGGTCGAGGTTCAGCTGCACGTTCGAGCGGTCGAGCACACGCATCACGACGCTCTCGCCGTAAATCGTGGGCAGCACCGCGACGCGGAGGTCCACGGGCGTCCCCCCCACCGTCAGCTCGATCCGCCCGTCCTGCGGCAACCGCCGCTCGGCGATGTCCAGGCTCGCCATGACCTTCACGCGGCTCGTGATCGCCGGCCCGAGGTGCTTGGGCGGGGGCACCATCTCATAGAGCACGCCGTCGATGCGGTACCGCATCTTGAACTCGTTCTCGAACGGCTCGAAGTGGATGTCCGACGCGCGGTCGCGGATCGCCTGCAGCAGCACCAGGTTCAGCAGCTTGACGACCTGGTTGTCGCCCGCGGCTTCCATCACCGCGTCGAGGTCGATCGAGTCCGCCGAGCTGCCCCCGCCGAGCGACGCGAGCTTCGAGTCGCCCGCGAGCTCGGTCATCACGTCCGCCATCGACTCGGTCTTCGAGTAGTGCTCGCTGAGCAGACGGTCCACCGCGTCCGGGTCCGCGACGACGGCCTCGACGTTGAAGTTCATCAACAGCCGCAGGTCGTCCACCGCCTGGAAGTTGTCCGCGCTCTTGAGAGCGACTTTGAGCTTGCGCCCCTGCGGGTTGTACTCGATCGGGACGACCTGGTACGCCTGGGCGTTCTCCGCGGGGATCGCCGCGATCGTCTCCTCGTCGGGCTCGAACTTGGAGAGATCGACGTACTCCATCCCGGCCTGCCCGGCCAAGGCGCGGTCCACGTCCTTCTGCGTGCAGTACTCGAGCTCGATCAGGACCTGCCCGATCGGCACCTTCTGCGTGCGGCTCTTCTGCACGCCCAGCGCCTCGTGCACCTGCTCGCGCTTCACCACGCCCAGCTTGGTCAGCACGCGCCCCAGACGACGCCCTTTGAGTTCGGAAGGATCCATGGTTCTGCCTGCCTGCTCCGGAGGTCCGCCGAACGTTCTGCTGCCCGTACCCGACCGGCCCGCGTCGCCCGCGCGAGGTCCGCGTGGCTTTCGACGCGCCACACCAACCCGCCGGCCCGACTCGACCCGCCCTCCACCAGCCCGGCGTTCTCGGACGCGGGAGGCGCCAAGGCGTGGGCCCGCGCCGCGGCCAGCACTCCATCAAGAGTTTCGCGTGCGGAGCCCCGGAGGTTCAAGCTGCAGAAAGCCCAACTGGGAAATTAGAGAAAAAGACACTTGGTTTTTTGCGTTTGTTCAGGGCTTGATTTTCAAGAGTCGCCCTTCGCAGCCGCTTCTTCAGCCGCCGCATCCTCGTCGTCCAGCTCGGGTCGACCGATCACACCGCCTGCTTGATGGACCTTGTTGCGTAGGTCAGTTTGATTTTTGCACTTATCAATCATCTCGTCCGCGGCAATCATGCCCTTGCTGTAGAGCGACCACAGGTGGTCGTCCAGGAGCTGCATGCCGTACTTCTTGCCCGTCTGGATCATCGAGTCGATCCGGAACGTCTTGTTATCGCGGATCAGGTTCTGGATGGCGGGCGTGATGACGAGGAACTCATACCCCGCGACCATGCCCTTGGTGTCCACCCGGGTCATGAGGACCTGGGAGAGCACCCCGATCAGGGCGGTCGAGAGCTGGACACGGATCTGGTTCTGCTGGGTCACCGGGAAGGCGTCCACCAGACGGTCGATCGTCTTGGCGGCCCCGGTCGTGTGGAGCGTCCCGAACACAAGGTGACCGGTCTCGGCGGCACGGACCGCGGCCTCGATCGTCTCGAGGTCACGCATCTCGCCCACCAGGATCACGTCGGGGTCCTGCCGCAGGGCCCGGCGGAGCGACTCGGCGAAGCTGGGCACGTCGTTGCCCACCTCGCGCTGGTTCACGATCGATTTCTTGTGCTGGTGGTAGTACTCGATGGGGTCTTCCATCGTGACGATGTGCCGGTCGTAGTTCGTGTTGACGTAGTCGATCATCGTCGCGAGCGACGTCGTCTTGCCCGAGCCCGTGGGCCCGGTGACCAGGAACATCCCCCGGGGTCGTCGGACCAGGTCGCGGCACATGTCGGGCAGCCCGATCTGCTCGAACGTGAGGAGTCGGTTCGGGATCTGGCGGAGCACGATCGCGATGTCGCCGCGCTGACGGAAGACGGACACGCGGAACCGGGCGGCGTCGCCGTACGCGAACCCGAAGTCGGTGCCGCCCTCTTCCTGGAGTTCCTGCTGGTTGCGCTCAGGCGTGATCGACTTCATCAGGCCGACCATGTCGTCCGAGTCGAGGGTCTTGGTCTGGAGGTTGCGGAGCCCGCCGTGCAAGCGGACGGTGGGCTGGCGCCCGACGGTCAGGTGGAGGTCGCTCGCGCCGCTTTTAACCACCGTGTCCAGCAGGCGGTCGATCTGCATCGTTGACATGACGTGGGTCCTCGTCGGGTGTTACGCGCCCGGCTCACGCGGCGCGGCTGGGTGCTAATCGACCTGGCTCACGCGGGCGATCTCGGCGGGCGTCGTGGTGCCGTTGAGCACCTTGCGCCGCCCGTCGTTCACCAGCGGCTTCATCCCCGAAGCCTCCGCCGCCCGGCGCAGCTCCACGACCGGCGCCAGCTTGAACGCCAAATCGCGGATCTCCGCGTTCATCTGCATCATCTCGAAGATGCCCTTGCGACCCTTGTACCCGCCCGGCGCCGCCTCGCACGGCATCGGCTTGTACACCTTGCCCAGGGCCTCGTCCACCGTCAGCCCGATCAGGCTCAGATACTTCGGGTCCAGGTCTTCCTTCTCCGCAAGCTGCTTCGACGGGTCGTAGAGCACGCGAATGAGGCGCTGGGCCATGATCGCCTGGATCGACGACGCGACGAGGAACGGCTTGATCCCCATGTCCACAAGACGCGTGATCGCGCTGGGCGCGTCGTTCGTGTGAAGCGTCGAGAACACGAGGTGACCGGTCAGCGCCGCCTGGATCGCGATCTCGCCGACCTCGCGGTCGCGGATTTCACCGACCAGGATGATGTTGGGCGCCTGACGCAGCATCGACCGGAGAATCGCGGGGAACGTCAGCCCGATGTCCTCGCGGACTTGGCACTGGTTGATGCCGTCGAAGTTGTATTCAACCGGGTCCTCGGCCGTGATGATCTTGCGGTCCGGGCGGTTGAGCACGTCGAGCGCGGAGTACAGCGTCGTCGTCTTGCCCGAGCCCGTCGGACCGGTCACCAGGAAAATGCCGTTGGGGCGCCGGATGATCTTGTTAAAGACCTCGAGGTTCTCAGCCTCGAACCCGAGGTTCACCAGGCCGATCCGCACCGCGTCGGGCCGCAGGATACGCAGCACCACGCTCTCACCGTGGTACGCCGGGCAGGCGCTCACGCGGAAGTCGATCTGCACGTCCTCGGCGTCCTCAACCGCCTGCCCGTCCTTGGGCAACGCGACGTTGATCTTGATGCGCCCGTCCTGCGGGATGCGCTTCTCGGCGATGTTCATCCCCGCCATCAGCTTGAACCGGGACAGCACCGCGTTCTGCATGCGCTTGGGCAGGTTGTCGCGCTCGATGCAGACGCCGTCGATGCGATACCGCAGACGCACCCGGTCGGCCATCGGCTCGAGGTGGATGTCGCTCGTCCGCATCCGCACGGCTTCGCGCAGGATCCGGTCGCACAGCTTCACGACCGGCGAGTCCTCGGAGGACACGTCGATCGACTTGTCCATCGACCGGTCCACCGAGCGGTCGATCGTCCGGTCGATCGAATCGGTCACCAGCGACTCGTTCGGCGCGACGACCTTCTCGGCGGGCGCCCCGCCGGCGAGCGTGCCGTCGATGAACGAGCGGATCTGCGAGCGCGTCGCCAGCCGCGGCTCGATGTCCATGTTCAGGCGGAACCGGAGGTTGTCGAGCAGCTCGAGGTCCATCGGGTCGTGGACGACGAGCTGCATCTTCCCGCCCTGCTTGCCCAGGGGCAGCACGAGGTACTTCTTGATGATGCCCTCGTCGAGCTGCGACCGGTCGATCTGATCGGCCATGCCGTCGGCTGCGAGATCGACGAACTGCATCCCGAACTGGTCCGCCAGCGCCTTGGCGACGTCCTTCTCGCTCGCGAACTCGAGCTCGATCAGGGCCTCGCCCGTCCTCTTACCCGATTTTTTGGCGTGCTTCGCACCTTTGTCTGCCTGGGCGGCGTTGATCACGCCCCACCCGACAAGGATCTGCCCCAGCTTCTTGCGCGATCGTGCCATGCGTGCTCGTGCGACCCTCGTGGCCGGCTGAAATCGGTCCTGATTGCCCGCCCCGGGCGTGTGCCCGGGGGTCTCGGTCGCCGCCGATGTGCCGGCACCCACCCCGCCCCACACGCCGGTGGGCTGGGCTGGGAAGGGACTATACGGCGGACCCCACGTCGTCGCTTCAACCGCCCCATACGATCTCCCAGACGCCGCGGTTGCCACCGCCTGCCACGCCCGACCCGCCGCGCATCCTTTTATGAAGCCCTCGACGTGACCCCCACCACCCGACTCCTGATCACCGCCGGCCCGACGCACGAGCCGATCGACGCGGTCCGCGCGCTCGTGAACCGGAGCTCGGGGCGGCTCGGGTGCGCGCTCGCGGACGCCGCCGCCGAGCGGGGCTGGGATGTCCGGCTCCTGCTCGGGCCCACACCCCTACGCCCGGCGAACCCCGCCGTCGAAGTCTCGTCGTTTCAGACCACGGCGGAGCTCGGGGCGCTGCTGAAACAGCACTTCGGGGCGTGCGACGTGCTGGTCATGGCCGCCGCGGTCGCGGATTTCCGCCCCGCGGACCCGGATCCAGGCACCAAGCTCCGCCGGACCGATGCCGGGCTAACCCTGACGCTCGAACCGACGCCGGACCTGCTCGCAGGAATCGCGGCGAAAGCCCGCCCGGATCAGACCCTGATCGGGTTCGCCCTCGAGCCCATCGAGACCATGCTCGAGTCCGCCCGAGGCAAGCTCGCCCGCAAGCAGGTTCATGCGATCGTCGCGAATCCGCTCGAGACGATGGACTCGGCGTCGATTGATGCAACACTCGTCGGTGCCGCGGGTTCGGGGTTCGCCCCCGAAGAGCCCGCAGGCGGATCCATGACCAAGCCCGAGTTCGCCGACTGGCTGCTCGACCGGATCGAGCGGGCCCACGCCGCCGTCCGCGGTATGACCGAAGAAGGAAGGACGCCCGATGGGTGAGCACAGAGGCGGACCTCCCGGACCACGCCAAGGCGGACCCCAGGGCGGGCGCGGCGGACCACCCCAGGGAGGCCGCGGCGGCCCGCGCCCCTACGGCGATCGCAGCGGCCCGCCGCGCGGACCCTCGCGCGGCCCGGCCCGCGGCCCCAGCAGAGGCCCCGCACGCGGGCCCGGCGGACCCCGCCGCGAAGGCGGCCGCTCGGGCCCCCCGCGTCAGTCCCGCTGGCCCGAGGAAGTGCCCGCGCTCTACAAGGACTGGTCGATCGTCGCGGTGGACAAGCCCGCGGGGCTCGCCGTGCTCGGCGCCGGGTCGAAATCCACGCGCTCGGTCGTGCGTCTTGTCGGGCGGGCGATGAACGCGAAGGCGATGCCCATGGCGGCCAACGAGCTCGACCGCGATGCGTCGGGCGCGCTCATCCTGGCGGCGTCGCCGCACATGGCGTCGCTGTTTGAGCGCGCGCTGCACCGCGGCTCGCGCCACTGGGTCGCGCTGGTCATCGGCACCCCGCCGGCCGAGTCGGGCACGCTCGTCTCGCGCCTGCACCGCGGGCCGCGGGGCGTGACCGAGCCGGTGCCCGAGGGCACCGCCGCCGACGAGGACGCGTGGCGGGCGATCTGCCACTACCGCACGCTCGGGTCGGGCAACGGGCTGTCAGTCGTGCGCGTGCGCGCCGAGACGGACGTGCCCGGGCAGATCCGCGCCCAGCTGCACGAAGCCGGGATGACGGTCGTGGGCGACAAGTCGTTCTCGGCCGAGCGCGACGACATCGGGCGTTTGGGATTGCACCTGAGCGAGCTGGTCTGCGAGGACCCTCGCGAGAGCCGGGGCTCGGCCCGGACGCTGCGGTTCACGAGCCCGACGCCGGCCGAGTTCTGGACCGCCGCCGAGCTCGAAGCGCCCAAGCACGCACGCTCGCCCGAGCCGGTGCGGCCCGAGGCGGCCCCCCCACCCCCGCCCTCCGCCGAAGACTCGCCCGAGGCACAAGATCGCCCGACGGCGCCCGCGGCGCCGGCGGAGAAGGGGTGGGACCACGTCGCGGCGTGGTACGACGAACTGATCGACCGGC
>BQJQ01000026.1 GCA_021604785.1 Phycisphaeraceae bacterium | reverse complement strand
AAATCCTTCAGGACCTAGGCCCGGACACGGGCCCAGGCCTTTTCGAGTCGGGCTGGCGACACCTTGACCGCGGTGCCCAGCTCCTGAGCGAACTGCGCCACCCGCAGCTCCTCGGTCAGCCACCGGAACTCGGTCAGCCCCGCATCGCGGATGCCCTGCGCCTCGTGATCAGCCGCTCGCTGGACCCGCGCCCGTTCCCACGCCGCGCACGGCGCCATCCGTTCGGCGTCGCGGGCCGGCCCGATGGTCCGCAAGCGGTCCAGCCGCACCTCAATCGCCTGCAGATACCTCGGAAGACATCGGAGCCACTCGTACGGCGTGTCGCGGAAGACACGCGGGTACACGAGACGCGCGATCTGCGCGCGGATGTCGCGTTCGGCACCGGCCCACGCCTCGGGGAGCCCGTCGTCGAGGCGCATCGCCACCCGTTGATAGTTCTCAAGCACGCCCTGTGCGATTTTCCCCACCTCGTCGGCTGCCGGCCCGAGCCGGTTCCACCCCTCCTCCACGCGCGCCTTGAACTGCTCGCGCGTCCGCACGTCCGCCAGGCGGTCCACGAAGACCCGCTCGGCGAGCACGACCGCCACGTCCTCGGCGAGGTCGGACTTTGCCCCGAGCGGCGCGTAGAGCAACGCCGCGCGCCCAAACCCGGGCAGGTCCTCCGCGGAGAACCGCAGCGAGTCACGCAGGTGGCGCACGAACAGCCGCGCCAACCCCCGGCGTGACGCGACACGGGCGAGTTCCTTGGATTCCATGACGCGCACTCCGACGCCCTCGCCCTGATCGACCAGGGCGGGGTACCCCGTGATGACCGCCCCCGCGCGCTCGAAGGTGATGGTCTCGGGCAGGTCGTCGAAGTCCCACGCCGTCACGCCGTCTCGGTGTAATTCTCCACCGCCCAGGTCGGTCGAGCCGATCTCGCCGGGCGTCGCGTCGGGCGCATGGTCGCGGCGGAGGCGGGCGAGGTCCCGGTCCGCGTCGATCCGTTCACCCTGCTCGTCGACCACCTCGTACCGGGGCGTCAGGTGCGTCGGCAGGTCCGCCGGGCGGAACATGGCCTCATCGATCCGAACCCCCGAGCGGCGTGTCAACGCCTCGGCCAACGCGCGCACCACCGGGCGATCCCGCGGGAGAGTGGGCGCCAGTTCCTTCGCCAGCGGGCCCGCGTCGAACTGGCGCCGCACCGCCTTGGGCAGCGTGCGGATCAACGCCTCGAGCTTCTCGGGGACCTGCCCCCCCACGGCCCACTCGGTCTGGTCGTCGCGGAGGTTCGCCAATGCGTCGGTGGGCACGCGGATGGTCACGCCGTCGTCATCGGCGCCCGGCTCGAACCGGTACGCGAGGGGGACGCTGGCCGATCCGATGTCGATCGCGTCCGGGTAGAGCTCGGGCGTGACCGCGCCGGCATCGCCCACCAGCAGGTCCGCCTCGGTCATGTGCAGCACGCCCGGGGTGTCCCGCTCGGCCCGGCGCAGCCACGCGTCGAACTGCTGGCCGGACGAGATGTCCGCCGGCAAGCGCTCGTCGTAGAACCGGAACCGGGCGTGCGCATCGGCCAGCAGGTCCGCCCGCCGGGCCTTGTCCTCGAGCGTTCGGACGTGCTCGGCGAGCGCGCGGTTGTGGGCGATCGCCGGGGCGGGCGTGTCGTACTCGCCCTCGACCAGCGCGTGGTGGATGAACAGCTCGCGCGCCTTTGGCGCGTCTACCTTGCCGTAGGACACGACTCGGGCGCGCACAATCTCAAGCCCGAGCAGCAATGCCCGCTCGTTGGCGACCACCCGGGACGAGCGTTCGTCCCAGCGCGGGTCGGAGTGGGTTCGCTCGATCAGGTGCTCGCCGACCTGCTCGATCCACTCGGGCTTGATCCGCGCGACACACCGGGCGTACACCCGCGTCGTGCGCACGATCTCGGCGGCCATCACCCACTTCGGGCGCGCTTCGAACAGGCTCGACCCCGGGAACAGGTGGAACACCGCCCCGCGCGTGCCGGCGTACTCGGATGTGTCCTTCTTGTGCCCCGCGTTCGCCAGCAGGCCCGACAGCAGCGCCCGGTGCACCGCTTCAGGCTCGGCGTGCCCGTGCCCGGGGTCGATGTCCAGGCTCGACGCGACGGTGCGCAGCTGGCGGTAGAGCAGCCGCCACTCGCCGATGCGGCGCTGGCTCAGGAATTTTTGCTGGCAGGCCTTAGCGAGCTTGGACCGGGAGAGTTTGGCCGCCAGGTCGTGGTAGAAGTCCCAGATCTTGAGGTACGCGAGGAAATCCGAGTCCGGGTGGGCGAACTCGGCGTGCGCCTCGTCCGCCGCGTCCCGCTTCTCGTACGGGCGGTCACGCGGGTCGGGCACGGTGAGCGCTGCCGCGATGATGAGCACATCGTGGACGCAGTTCTCTTCCGCTGCTGCGAGGATCATGCGGGCGATGCGCGGATCAACCGGCAGGCGCGCCAATTGTCGGCCCATCGGGGTGAGCGCGTCCGTCTCGTCGACCGCGCCCAATTCGCGCAGGGTCTGGTACCCATCGCGAATCTGCCGCAGCTCGGGGCGCTCGACGAACGGGAAGTCCTCCGGCCTGCCCAGCCCGAGGTCAGCCATCTGCAGGACGACCGACGCGAGGCTGGTCCGCTTGACCTCGGGCGCGGTGAATTCGTCTCGCGTGTCGAAGTCGGTCTCGGCGTACAGGCGGTAGCAGACGCCGGGCCCGACGCGGCCGCATCGACCCTTGCGCTGGTCCGCCGAGGCGCGGCTGATCGGCTCGATCGGTAAGGCCTGCATCTTGGACCGGGCGGAATAACGGCTGATGCGCGCCGTTCCGGGGTCGATGACATACCGGATGCCCGGGACCGTCAGCGAAGTCTCTGCGACGTTCGTTGCGACGACGATCCGCGTGCCCCGGTGGGGCTTGAAGATCCTCTGCTGGTCCGCGGGCGAGAGGCGGGCGTAGAGCGGGAGGACCTCGACGCTCGGCGCCTGCTCGTACCGGTTGCGCAAGAGGCGTGTGGTCTCGCGGATCTCGCGCTCGCCGGGCATGAAGATGAGCACGTCGCCGCGCTCGTCGGTGTCGATCTCGTCCATGACCGCATGCAACGCGTCGTCGAGGCGGGCCTGCTCCTCGGTTTCGGCGGGCGGGCGGTAGTGGACATCGACCGGGTAGGTGCGCCCGGAGACCTCGATGATCGGGGCCGGGGTGCCGTCGGCCTGGGCAAAGTGCTCGGCGAACCGCTCGGGGTCGATGGTCGCGCTGGTGATGATGACTTTGAGATCCGGGCGCCGGGGAAGGATTCGCCGGAGGCACCCGAGGAGGAAGTCGATGTTGAGACTGCGTTCGTGCGCCTCGTCGATGATGATCGCTTCGTACGCATCAAGGCGGCGGTCCGAGCGGGTCTCGGCGAGGAGCATGCCGTCGGTCATGAGCTTGACGAGTGTCGCATCGGACGTCTCGTCGTCGAACCGGACCTTGCACCCGACGGCGTCGCCCATCCGCGTCTGGGTCTCCTCGGCGATGCGCGCGGCAACGGTCCGCGCGGCGATGCGGCGCGGCTGGGTGTGCCCGATGAGTCGGTCCACCCCGAGCCCGAGTTCGAGGAGCATCTTGGGCAGCTGGGTAGTCTTGCCCGAGCCGGTCTCGCCGCAGATGACGACGACCTGGTGGTCGCGGATCGCGGCGAGGATCTCGTCCTTGCGCTGGGCGACGGGGAGGTCTGCTGGGTAGGCGATCGTCGGGGCCTGGGCCCGGCGCGCGGCCCATGCGTGGGCGGAGGTGTCGATGTCGCGGGCGATGGCGTCGAGGATGCGCGCGTCGGGGGTCTTCTTCGCGCGCTTCTCAAGCCCGCGGAGGCGGGCGCGCAGGCGACCCCGGTCGCGCGGGGCGGCTTCGGGCAGGCGCCGGGTCAGGTCGTGGAGCGTCGCATCCGGTGGCACCGGCGATGATACACGGGCGCCCGGGGCTTACCCCCCACCGACCGCCGCGGGCGTGCGCTCGGTGGCAGGCTCCTCGATCGCGAACGCGTCCTCGGGCAGCTCGACGCCCAACTCGATGCCGGTGATCTGCACCACCGATTCGCCCGTGAAGGGGTTGTCGGACTGCCATCGGCGGGGGAACCAGACGCCGTCGGTTTGGTCCCAGTCCGAGTAGGTGGTCGTGAACGGGACATCGCCGAACGCCTCGGCGGGGATGGAGGCGCGGATCGCGAGTGTGCGGCCCGACTTCGGGTCGACGTAGTGGCGGACCTCGGGTGCGTGCTCCGGGGTGATGACGACGACGATGGCGTCGGGCGTATCGCCGAATGGTTCGATCCCCGAGACGCGGACGTCAGCGGAGTACTGATCGAATGGCATCGTGGGCGTCCACGGGTGCCCGTAGGTCGCGACTTCGTAGAGCTTGGTGCCAGGGAGTTCGGTCTCGGGCTCGGGCGTCATCGCCGACCTGGTCCACGCGACCTCCGGCGTCACCACAGAACGGCTGGTCACGAACGGAGACAGATCGCTGGCGGACGCGTAGAAGTACGGGCCGCGGGCCAGCACGGAGATCTCCCCGCGGACGCCCTGATGGGACACACTGACGGTGCCCCGGGCTCGCATGGTCATGCCTGGCGTGAGCCGGGACATGCCCGTGTGCTTCTCGCGGAGTTCGGTGAGCTCGGCGAGGGTCGGGAGTGCGACGTCTGCAGAGGGCTCCCCGACGCGGGGCATCTCGTGGGTGTTGCCGCCCTGCGAGAACGTGATGGACGCCGCGGGCGCGTCGCCATCCCGGTTGAACACGAGCGTGATGTCCGCGTGATCGCGGAAACGCCACCGGTCGTTGCCCGCGTCCCACGCGAGGGCGTAGGTCATTTGCGAGGGGACGTCCATCGAGAGGAGGCCGTCCTCGTAGAGCACGGTGCAGTTGTCGTTGAGCGGGGGGAAGTGGTACGAGCCCGTGAAGCCGCGGAGCTGGGCCTCGTCGAAGGGGACTTCGGGCGTGATGATCGAGCCGTCGGCGGCCCTTCGCGGGAGCTCGATGTGAGAACCCGCTTGGAAGAACTCCATCGCGATGACATCGCCCGCGTCGTTCTCCTTGAATCGGACCTGGATGGTGGGGTTGACGACGAGTTTGCGTTTGCCTTGGGAATCGGGAGCGCTCAGGGGGGTCGAGCCCTGGCTCGGGATATGGCAGAGGAGGGTTTCGCCGTCAACCTCGATGACCATGTCGCCACCAAGTGCGTCGAAGGCGTAGGAGCCCGCGTACCGGTCGAGCCCCTGCTCGGGTTCGGCATCCGCGGCGGGCGCATCCGAGCTGCCCAGAACGGCGTCGAAGACCATCGTGATGACCTCGCCCTGTAGGGGTGACGCGGTCACGTTCATCAGGGCGGTCAGGCCGATGCCATGCTCGGGCATGACGACGAGCGCCGAGGCGAACCCGTCGATGTTCCCGCCGTGCTCGTAGTACTTCGTTCCGTCGTAGCTGCCGATCATCCACCCGAGCCCGTACCCGCGGCCGTCGGGCATGGCGACCTGCTGCTGCCAGCACTCATGCAGGTTGCGGGGTGAGATGATGCGTTCGCCTTCAGCGGACGACCCTTCGTTGAGCAGCATCGTGACCCACTTGGTCATGTCGTTCACGCTTGAGTTGATGGCGCCGGCGGGCGCGATCAGGCGAAGGTCGCGCGGGGGGAGATGCTCGAACGTCCCGGACTCGTCGTTCCAGGAGTACCCAAGTGCCGCGGCGGGGTTGTCGGTGAGGGCCGTCCGCGCGGTGTCGGTGTCGTCCATGCCCAGCGGGTCGAGGATTCGATGCTGGAGGAGGTCTTCCCACGGTTCGCCCGCTTGGTGCGCCGCGGCGTACCCGCCCATCGAGTACGTCACGTTGTTGTAGAGCCACCCCTCGCGGAAGGGCTGGTAGTACTCCGCGCGGGGGACGGCTGCGAGCATGTCGTCGATCGTGCCCGTGCCCGACGCCCAGAGCAGCGGCATCCGTGTCAGCCCCGTGCGGTGGCAGAGCAGATCCCGGATCGAGACGCTCTCGCTGCCCTCGGCGGGCGGGAGCCGGAACCCGGGGAGCGCGTCGAACGCGGGCTCGTCCCAGTGCAACTCGCCGCGGTCGACGCCGATGCCGACGAGCGCGGACGTGAACGACTTGGTCGAGGAGCCGATCGCGAAGATGGTCTCGGGCGTGACGGGGCGTTGGGTCTCGACGTCCGCGACGCCGAGCCCGCGGGCGAGGATGACCTCGCCGTCGAGGACGACCGCGATCGCGAGCCCGGGGACGTGGAGCTGCTCGCGCCGGTCGTCGAGGCGCTGGATCATCGCGTCCAGCCGGGCATCGAGGTCGTCGGTGGGCTGAGACGCGGCGACGAACGGTGCCGGGGCCACGACTGCGGCGACGAGTGTGATGGCGGACAGGCGTGCAAGCGTGAGCATGGAACCCCCAACAAGCCCTCGGGTGGGCGCAAAAAACCCGGCCTCCCACGCGATTCGGGGAAACCCTCTTGACTCGGCGGACGAACTCAGTATTGTCGCCCAGCCGGGAATACCGGCTAGCGTAGGAAAGTTTGCACGTTATGAGCCAGCTTCACCAGATCACCAGGACCACGACCGCTCAGGGCAACGCTGCCTATGGGTGTGTTGTTGTGTGCTGCATGCTTATTCAGCATGCCGGTGGTTCGCGGTGGAGGGCGGCGGGGTAAACCCGACAACGACCCGACCCTGACGAGCCGCCGGACCTTCCCGGCGGCTTTTTTCGTGTATGCAGGTGCCCCCGCGTGGGGACGCAAGGAGCCGAGTGATGAATCTCGACCAGACCGCAGTCGCGTTGGCCAACTCGTTCGATTCCTCCGGGGCGGAAGCCCAGGGCGTGATCCATGAGGTCGCGATGCGCGCCGCTTGCGGGCTCAAGACCATCCTCGTCGTCGGCCCCTCGCGTCATCGTGCCGCGATTGATGCGCGACGAGCAGACGAGATGGGCCCCTTGGCGGACCCCTCAGCGCGGGCGATCGTGCTCAACTCCGGCGCGACCGAAGCGGCTGCGTGGGCCAGCCGGGCGCTGGCCGCGGCGGGTGTCGCGGTCGCCCAGCTCGACCCCCGCAAAGCGGCCCCGGTGACCAGCGGGCACACGCTCGATGCGCGCCCACGCCACGTCGATTCACGCTGGTTTGAGCGGACACTGGGCAAGGTTGACGTTGTCGTTGTCCCCGGGGGCGTGGGCGTCGACGAAGACCGGCGCCCCACCACGCTGGGGGAGACCGGGGCCGCGCTGAGCGCTGTGTTCCTGGCCGACGCGCTGGCGTTGGAGCTGGTCGTGGAGGGCGACGGGGCGACCCCGGCGCTCGATCAGGTGCCGGGGCGCAAGGCGAAGTTGCTGGCGCGGGACCGTGGCGTGACGGTGCGGGTGGCCCTCGCCCCGACCGTGCAGGCGGGGCGTTTCGTGCCCGGGCCACTCGCGAGTATGTCGGCACGGGCCGTGTCAGCGTAAGCGCATCGGCCCGCGCGCGGGCGATGCGAGATGAACTCCCTCAGCCCGAGGCTCGGGCCGCGCGGACAACGTGCTCTGCGCGGCCCGGGTCTACGGGATTCGACCAGACGCCGCCCTGCTTGATGGAGGACCCGACGATCAGCGCGTCCGCGTGCTCGAGCAGGGCCGCCGCGGACTCGGGTGTTACCCCCGATCCGACGAGCACGGGCAGGTCCGTCGCGGCGCGCACTTCGGCGACGTCGTGCACGCTCGTAGCCTTGCCCGTTGCCGTGCCGGTGACGATGAGACCGTCGGAGCCGAAGAACTGGGCCGCATGGGCCGCGTCGGCGAGCGAGACATCCGCCGTGATCGCGTGCGAAGCGTGCTTCTTTTTGATGTCGCAGAAGACGCGCACGCCTTCGGCCCCGATCGAACGCCGGTAGCGCAGCAGCGGCCCCGCCTCGGCTTCGGGGAGCAGGCCCTCGTCGGCGACGTGCGAGAAGACGAAGTTCTCGCACCGGATGAACGCCCCGCCCGTCGCATGGCACGCCGCAAGTGAATGACGGTTGCCGCCCGAGAGGATCTGCCCGCCCACCGGCACCGAGACGGCGTCGATGACGGCGGTGAGCACGCGGGTCATCGTCGCGGTGATCTCCGGGCCCAGCAGGTGCCCGTGGACGTACGGGGCATCGTGCATGTTCTCGACGATCAGCGCGTCGAACCCGGCGCGGGTGAGCTGGAGCGCCTCGGAGACGGCGGTCTCGGCGAGCTGCTCGACGCTTGCCGCGGCGTTCGGCGTGCCGGGCAGGGCGCCGACGTGGACCATCCCGATGAGCGCCCGCTCGGGCATGTTGGGCAGGATCGGCGGCATGCGTGGGTCTCCGGGGGTGCGAACGCGTTCACTATACTCGGGCGATGAACGTCGCCGAGGCCCGATCGCTGATGGAGGAGTGGACGCCCAGCGCGTCGCTCCGCGTCCATATGGAGACCGTCGCGGCGTCGATGCGGGCGTACGCCGAGCGGCTTGAGCCGGGCGAGGCAGATCGGTGGGTGGTCTGTGGGCTGCTGCACGACTTTGACTACGAGAAACACCCGACACCCGAAGAGCACCCGTTCGTGGGCGTGAAGCACCTCGAAACGCTCGGCGTGGATGAGGAGATCCGCACCGCGATCCTCGGGCACGCAGCCTACACGGGCGCGCCCCGCGAGACTCCGATGGCGCGGGCGCTTTTCGCGGTGGATGAACTCTCGGGGTTCATCGTGGCGTGCTCGAAGGTGCGCCCGGACGGCATCGCGACGCTCGCGCCCAAGAGCGTGAAGAAGAAGCTCAAGGACAAGGCGTTCGCCGCCGCGGTCAGCCGCGAGGACATCCGCGTGGGGATGGAAGAGCTGGGCGAGACCGTGGGTGATGGGTTCGACCCGACTTCGCACATCCAGACGTGCATCGACGCGATCCGGGGCGAGGCCGAGCGGCTCGGTCTCTGACTCAGATCAGCATCCCCGCGACACTCGCCGTCATCCAGCTCGCGAAGGCCCCGCCGAACATGGCACGGACGCCGAGGGTGACGAACTCCCGCCGCCGGTTCGGCGCGATGACCGAGAGCCCGCCGATCTGGATCGCGATCGACGCGAAGTTCGCGAACCCGCACAGGGCGTAGGTGCCGATCTGCGCGGTGCGGGCGGAGATCGCGGGTGCTGCGCCGCCTTCCGGGTGGATCATCTCGCCCAGGTGCAGGTACGCGACGAACTCGGTGACGACGAGCTTCTCGCCCAGCAGCGTGCCGAACTCGGGGCAGTCCGCCCACTCGACGCCCATCGCCCAGGCGAGAGGCGTGAAGACCCACCCGAGGATGCCCTCGATGGAGAGCCCCGCGAGGATGGTGCCGCCGCCGAACGCCGCGTCGAGCTCGCCCCCGGCCCACCGGATCGGCATGTTGCACAACTCGAGAAGCGCAACGAAGGCGATGAGCATCGCGACGATGTTGATCGCGAGCTTGACGCCCTCGGACGCGCCGGACGCCGCGGCGTCGATGACGTTGACGTGCGGGCTCTTCATGCCGCGGAACGAGAGGCCCTGGTCCACGGGTTCGCCGGTCTCGGGGATGATGAGCTTGGCCATGACGAACGCGGCGGGCGCGGACATCAGACTCGCCGTCAGCAGGTGGCGGATGAAGAGCGTGCGCTCGATCGGGTCGTCGCCCCCGAGCATGCCGACGTAGACCGCGAGCACCGAGCCGGCGATCGTCGCGAACCCCCCCACCATCAGCGTCATGAGCTGCGAGCGCGTCATCGCTTCGATATACGGCTTGACGCACAGCGGCGCCTCGGTCTGCCCGACGAAGACGTTGGCGGCCATCGCCATAGCCTCGGTGCCCGTCACGCCCAGCGTCCGTCGGAGCACCCACGCGAGCACGCCGATGAGTAGTTGCATCGCGCCGATGTGGTAGAGCACGGACATGAGCGAGGCGAAGAAGATCACCACCGACATCGCGTGGATCGCGAAGACGAACCGCGCCCCGCCCTGCGTGTCGGCGAGGTGCCCGAAAGCGAACGCGATGCCGGCGTCCGTCGCGCCGATCGCCTGGTTGACCATCCCGGCCACGATGTCGAAACCGTCCACCACGACGGGGACCTTGAGGAGCAGGACACCGATGACGAGTTGGAGCGCGAGCCCGCCGAGGATGAGCTTCCAGGGCACACGGCGCCGGTCCGACGACATCGCCCACGCGAGCGCGAGGAGGACGCCGATCCCGATAAGCCCTGTGAGGTTCGGCACGGCGTGGATCCCCCGGCGGCACCCCGCCGCCCACCGCGGCAGACTACACGACCACGACCAAACGCGGGCCCCACGCTATCGTGCCCGGTGATGAGCGGGACGGACGCCGAACCTCGGGTTCCGATCGTGTCGCCGGCGGCGGCGCCGGGCGCGATCGTCTCCATGCTTGGCGGGGCTCTCGATGCTGACCGACCCGCGGTCGTCGGCATCACCGGGCGGGTGGGGTCGGGCAAGTCCACGCTCGCACGCGCCCTGTGCGAACTCGCGGGGGCCGGCGTCGTCCTGTCGACCGACGAGTACCTGCCCGACTACGAGCGGGTCGTGTTCGAAGATCGCGACGATCCGGCGCACGCGGCGCTCGATGAGTTGGCTGAGCATCTGCGCGACCTCCGCGACCGCGGCGAGGCAGAGATCCCCGCGTGGTCGTTCCATACCCACCGACGCGAAGGGACACGGAAGGTCCGGGCTCAAACGCTCGTCGTGTGCGAGGGCATCCACGCCCTGCACGCGAGCGTCGTGGGATCACTCGACCTGCGGATCTTCGTGCACGCCGCGCGGGATACCCGGTGGGCCCGGTGGGAGGCGATCGAGCTCGCCGGCGAGCGTGGCTGGGGCGTCGATGCGGCCCGCGAGCACTTCGACCGTGTCGCCGAGCCGACCTACGACCGCCACGAGCAGGCCTACCGGGCCGCGGCGGACCTGATCGTGGACCACGGGCTGGGCGAGGGCTGAAGACCCATCGCCCGTAGGGGCGGGGACTTGTGCCGCCCGCGGCGGTCCCGTACCGTGCCCGTCACGACCCCCCTGAGGACCGCCCACATGAGCCACGAATACCGCACGACGCCGGACCAGACCAAGAAGGGCATGCCCGGGGGCATCCCGTTCATCATCGGCAACGAGGTCGCCGAGCGGTTCAGCTTCTACGGGATGAAGGGCATCCTGACGGTCTTCATGACCCAGCACATGCTCAACGCCGCGGGCGAAGCGGACTACATGAGCGACGAGCAGGCCAAGGGTTGGTACCACCTCTTCACCGGGCTTGCCTACACGTTCCCGATCTTCGGGGCGATTCTGGCGGACGTGCTGTGGGGCAAGTACAAAACGATCCTGTGGATCAGCCTGATGTACTGCGTCGGGCACGGCTGCCTCGCGATGATGGATCTCGCCCCGAGCATGGGCATGCCCATGAAGACGTGGCTGATCATCGGGATGCTGTTTATCGCGGTCGGCGCTGGCGCGATCAAGCCGTGCGTGTCTGCACACGTGGGCGACCAGTTCGGTACCGGCAACAAGCGTCTGTTGACCCAGATTTTCAATTGGTTCTACTTCTCGATTAACTTGGGCGCGGCCTCGTCGATGATCCTCACGCCGCTGCTGCTGGCCAAGGTCGGCCCGTGGCTCGCGTTCGGGCTGCCCGGCGTGCTCATGGCGGTTGCGACGTTCGTGTTCTGGCTCGGTCGCCACAAGTTCATCCACGTGCAGCCCGCCGGGTGGGCGAAGTGGAAGGCCGAGACGTTCAGCCCCGAGGGCAAGCGGGCGCTCAAGTACCTGGCGCCGCTGTTCCTGCTCTTCGTGATGATGTTCTGGGCGATCTTCGACCAGACGGGGTCCGCGTGGGTGCTTCAGGCCGAGAGCCTGGATCGCAAGTTCCTGGGTGTGAACTGGCTCGAATCCCAGATCCAGTTCGTCAACCCGGTGATGATCCTGACCGGGATACCGATCTTCACCTACCTCGTGTATCCGCTGATGGGCAAGTTCTTCAACCCGACGCCCCTGCGGAAGATCGGGATCGGGTTCATCCTCACCGCGGGCGCGTTCGTGATGTCCGCCGTCATCGAGACGTGGATCTCAGCCCGCTCGCCCGAGGTGAGCGCGTCGCTCTGGGCCGCGATCGGCGAGCCCGGGGCCATGCCCGCGACGCTCGGCGACATCGTGCAGGTCGCCCGCGATCAGGGTTGGACGCAGGAGCAGCTGAACGAGCACATGGCCCCGATGCCGAACATCGGGTGGCAGTTCCTCGCGTACCTCATCATGACCTCCGGCGAGATCATGGTCTCGATCGTCTGCCTTGAGTTCGCGTACACGCAGAGCCCGCGCAAGATGAAGAGCTTCATCATGGGCGTCTTTTTCATGGGCGTCGCGATCGGCAACTACCTCGCGATGGGCGTGAACATGTATCTGAACAAGGTCACCGTCGAGACGGGTGCGAATCCGCTGGCGGGCGCGAAGTACTACTGGTTCTTCGCCGGGGCGATGCTCGCGACCACAGTCGTGTACGTCATCTGGGCACAGTTCTACAAGGGCCAGACGTTCATCCAGGGCGAGGAAGACGAGCAACTCGCTGAAGCTCAGGCCGAGGCCCAAGCACCCGACGCCCGGTGATCGGGGCGGGGCTCAACGCCCGCGCGGGCGGGGGCCCTTGACGCCGCTGAACAGGAAGTACTCCATCAGCTCGTGCCCCGGGTCGATGTGCACGTCGCTTGCGGCCCCGTCACGCTCGGTGAGCGCGTGCTCGACCACCGACCGCACCCACGCCCCGCCCATCGCGAAGGGCACCGGCGTCGCGTCGTGCTTGCGCGTCTCACACAGCGTGTAGTGATCGGGCATCACCAGCACCCGCCACCCTTGCGCGCGCGGATCGACCTCGGGGTTGCCGTACTCATGCAGGTGCGCGATCAGCGGGCCCATGATGGCGCGGTCGATCGCTTCGAGCGACGCGACCTTGGTCTCGTGGTCCGCCTGGTGGCTCGCCTCGTCGGGGGCTTCGACGTGGCAGCAGACGACGTCGTAGTCGCGAAGGGCGGCGATGGTCGCAGCGCCCTGTCCCGCGTAGTCGGTGTCGTGGTAGCTCGTCAGGCCGGGGCAGTCGATCAGGTCCCACCCGATGAGGTTTGCGATGCCGCGGAGGAGATCAACACTTGTCAGCATCGCGCCGCGGAGCCCGAAGCGTTGCTCAAAGTTCGGCAGGCTCGGCCGTGTGCCCTGCCCCCAGATCCACGCGAGATTCGCCGGACGCTCGCCGCGCTGCGCGCGCGACTGGTTGATCGGGTGACCCGCAAGGAACGGGCCCGAAAGCTCGATGAGCCTCGCCAGCGCTCCCGCCGCCTCCACTTCGCCCGCGGGCAGGTGCTCGCGCCACGGCTCATTCGGGATCTCATGCGGCGGCGTCGTCGCCACCCCCTCGTACGCCCGCCCGGACGCGTCCACCATGATGTTCCGGTAGCTGACGCCCGGGTGGAGCGAGACGGCGTTCATCAATTCAGGTGCTTCGCGCCGCCAATGCTTGTCGAGGTCCGCGAGCAGCGTCCGCGCCTCGGCGTCAGAGATTGCCCCCCCCGCGTGGTCGAGCATCATCCCGTCGTCATCGCCATCCGTGCCAACGGTGACGAGATTGACCCGAGAGATCCACGCCTCGTCGCCCGGCTCGATGCCCAGCGCCGCCGCTTCGAGCGGCGCCCGCCCGGTGTGGTACTGCTTCGGATCGTACCCCAGCAGCGACATCGTGCACACGTCCGAGCCCGCGCCGAACCCCGGCGGCGTCGTCGCGCACGTCCCGACGCGTCCCGCCCGCGCAAGCGCATCGAGGTTCGGCGTCGCCGCCGCCTCGAAGGGCGTCCGCCCGTCGAGCTCGTCGATCGGCAGGTCGGCCCCGCCGTCCGGGATAACGATGACGTACTTCACGCCACAACGATAGCGGCGTCTGCCGCAGGCCCGCCTAGATCGGCAATTCGACGCCTCGCGGGATGCCCATGCCCGTCGCATCGCCCAGGCGCTCGCCCAGTTCGAAGATCACGAACTGCGAGACCGTCTGCCCGAACCCGAAGATGAACCGCCCGCCGGCGTACAGCAAGAGGAGGAACGCCCCGATCGCGACCCACTGGGCGTGCTCGGTCGTGAGCATCCGCCGGTAGGCGTGGGAGATGTCCATCGCGATCCGCCCGCCATCGAGGGGCGGGATGGGCAGCAGGTTCAGCGCCATCAGCACCAGGTTCAGCATCGCGCCCAGCGAGAGGAAGATGTGCACGTTGGTGCGCAAGGGCTCTGGCGCCCCGCCCGCGAGCCCGAGCCAGAGGACCGCGAGCAGCATCGCGATCACCGCGATCGCCAGGTTCATCGCGGGCCCGGCCGCGCTCACGATCGTGGGCCCCCACCGCCCGCGCATCCGCGACGGGCTCACCGGCATCGCGCCCCACGCGACCCCCACGAGCAGGAACACGATCAGGCTCATCTGCCCCATATGGACCACGGGGTTCCACGTCATGTGCCCGGTGACGCGGGGCGTCTGGTCACCCCGGGAGAGCGCGGCCCACCCGTGCGCGAGCTCGTGCAGGACGATCGAGCCGACCACCCAGACGATCCACGAGACAACGAAGACCTTGCCGCGGGGCCCGGCCCACAGGTCGGCGATCCACCACCCGTCGAGCATGGCGCTCCCCGGTCGATAGAGAAGTTTGTATCAGGCCGCGGCGGGGGTCGCGCTCGTCGCGCCCTTCGCCTGCTCGACCAGCTGGTCGAACAGCTTCGGGTCCTCGATCGCGATCTGCGAGAGCATCTTGCGGTTCAGGTTCACACCCGCGAGCTTGAGCCCGTTGATGAACAGGCTGTACCGCGTGTCACGCATGCGGCACGCCGCGGTGATGCGGGTGATCCACAGCGCGCGGTAGTCACGCTTGCGCTGGCGGCGGTCACGGAACGCGTACGCGCCGGCGCGGTAGATCGCGTCGCGGGCGCGGTACTTGCTCTTGTGGTTCGAGCCGAAATATCCACGGGCCTGGCGCAGGATGCGCTTGCGGGCACGGTTTCGGGCGGCACCCTTGCGGACGCGGGGCATGGCAACTCTCCGATGTTTGTCCGACGGAGCGGGCACGAAGCCCGTCTTGGTGATCCCGGCGGACGGGGCTGGATGGACCCGAGACGCCCCTAGCTTTCAACGCAGGCGGGCGGCTCAGTGAGATCAGACGCGAACTTAGTCCTTGGATTCAGCCGCGCGCTTCGCGGCCTTGATCGCACGCTTCTGCTCGGGCGAGGGCGACCGCTTCAACGCCGCCAGCGGCTGGGCACGCCCACGCAGACGACGAAACAGCATCTTCTCGAAGCGCTTCGCTTCGGACGTGGTGACGAACGGGTCCTTGCGCAGCTGACGCAGACGCTTGCCGGACTTGTGGGACGAAAGGTGCTTGTGGAACGCGGACCGGTGGGAGACCTTGCCGGTCTTCGAGATCCGCACCCGCTTGAGCAGGCCCTTGTGTGTCTTGCCCTTGGGCATAGCGATCGGCTCCGTGCCGGGGTGAATCGAATGGCCGCCGCAGAACCCCGCGGCGGGACCGCAACGGTAGGCCCCCCGCCCGGATCGAGCAACGGGACGCCTCCCCCAAACTGACACCAACTTCTGGTGCTGCTCGACCGCCGGGGCCCCGCTCAGGGCCCGAGGAACGTGTCCCCGGGGCCCGTCGGACGCTCGGACCCGTGGATCGTCACGCCCTGGGTGGCCTCGTACTTCGCGATGATCTGCTCGACTACACGGGGCAGCCAGATGTTGTCGCCGTTGACGATGGGCGAGCGGAGGTAGTCCGAGGACCCGTCCGTCCGCAGCACGTGGTGCCCGGACTCGTCGTGGTTGGGCGACCCGGCGTAGGGGTCGATCGGCTTGCGGGCGACGGCCCGGATCACCACCGGCGAGCGGTCCGCGAGGATCACCGTCGGCTCGGCCCCGATGCTCTCACGCCACAGCGGGTGCCACCCGGCCATGATCTGGTAGCTGTACGACACCTCGGGCAGCGACCGCCAGTCGCGGGCGCCCGCATCAGGCTCGCCCGTCGCGGCGTGCGGGTTGCCGTCGCACGCGAGGGCCTCGAGAGGCAGGTGCCCGGTTACGACAAGCGTGTACAGGTTCGCGGAGTTGGACCGCTCGGGCGTGGTGCCCACTTCCATCCAGCTCCCGCCGAATGAACGCGTCGCGACGGGCAGCGATTCTTTGTTCGCGTTCGCGTACAGCCCCATCGCTGCGCTCGCGCCCTGCATGTTCCCGAAGCAGGCCATCCGCGCCTGCTGATTCCGGACGGCCCCCGCCGAGGGCACGATGATCGAGACCGCGATAAGCAGCGCCGCCGCGAGCGATGCGACATCCGCCAGGCGGACCCGCGACCACACGCTCGGGCGCAGCTGCATCCGGTCGTCCTGTGCATCGGCCTCGATCTGCACCCGCGCCAACGTGCGCTCAATCAGGTCCCCTGCCGAAGATTCCGCTCCCGCGGGCTCGGCGGTCATGACCGCGAGCCGTTCCAAGCGCTCGGCCCGCTCCCGCAACGCCGCGGGCACGCGTGACGCGTCGAACTCCGCCATCACCCACGCGTCGAGCGCGTCGGCGTCGCGATGCGTCAGCTCGGGGTCTCCAGTGTCCAACGCACGCTGCAGGCGCACGACCGTGAGGTCCGCGAGCAGTTCGGGGTCTTCGCCAGCGAGCGGCGTGCCCAGCAGCGACAGCAGATGTCCCGTGGGCGTCTGCTCGTGCGTGCCGGGCGCATACCCGTGCTCGAAGATCGCGTCGATCGCAGCGGCCCCTTCGGGCGTCAGCGATGCGTCGCCAAAGTGTTCCTGACCTTGCTCGTTCACCTGCGGAACTCCGTCCCTGGGGCGAATGCCCCGGTTCCCGATGCCCTACTCCCGCGGATCGCGGGACACACGCTGCCACTGACGGGCGAACTGGGCGACTGCCGCGTGCAGCCTCGACTTGACCGTCCCCAGCGGGATGCCCAGCTCGTCGGCGACCTGGGCGTAGCTAAGCCGCTGAAAATACGCCAGCAGCAGGATCTCCTTGAGCGTCGGCTGCAGAGACTCGAGCGCCTCCTGCACCATCCGATCCTGCTCGGCCCGGTCCAGCGCCGCATCCGGCGCCGGCACGTCCACCTCCATCAGATCCACGAACGAGGCGGGTCGTCCCCCGCCCCCACGACCGCCGACCGGGGCGGACAATTCCACCGCCCGCCGGCGTCCCTTCTTACGCAGGTAGTCCCGCCCCTTGTTCGCAGCGATTGTGAACAACCACGGACGAAATCTCCGGGTCACGTCGAACGTGTCCGCCGAGATGTGAATCTGGAGAAACGTCTCCTGGAAAACGTCCTCCGCTCCCGTCCGATCACCCACCAGGCGGGTCAGGAACCGGATCAGGTCGTCGTGGTGACGCGTGACGAGGGTCCTGAAGGCGGACGCATCGCCGCGGCGCATCGCCTCGACCAGCTGCTCGTCGGTTGGGGAAAGGTCTTCGGGCATGGTTTTCGGCTCGTCCCCCCGATCGGGCGGGGCGCTGCTCCCCCTCTACGCAGAGACCGACGCGATGATCGCCCCGACCGACCGTTCGAACACAATCCCCGTATCGGGCCCGAAGAGCTCGACGCCCTCGGCTCGCAGGGCCGGGGCGAATTCCGCCTCGTACCGCCCGAACGCCTCCCGGCTCGGGAACGTGTACCGGACCTGCACCCGCACCGGCGGCTCGGGCCCGTCCAGCCGGACTGCCCGGGCAGCGAACGCTCCGCCCGCGAGCACCCCCGCCAGGTGCCCCCCCTCGAGCCACGCGACGTATCGATCGGCGAGGATCGTGTTCGGTATCGTGGCGGTCACGGTGTAGGCGATGTGGGCCATAGGGCAAGCCTATCGGGTCTGAGGGCGACGCCGCGCCATCGGGCTGGGCTCGGCGAGAGCCCAAAGCGGTGCAATGCGGGCGGGAGACGGGCGTTGGGCAGGGCGGATATGACCTCGGGCAGCGATGGGCGTGAACGGACGCCGGGCGGTGTCGAGCCGCCCGGAGGGGGGGACGACCTCGCCCCCGTTCTCGCCGCAGCCGCCCGGGGGGACGAGCAGGCGTGGGTCGTGCTCGTGCAGCGATACGGGCGCCGCGTGTTTGCGCTCGCCAAGAGCCGGGTCCGCCGGGCGGACCTCGCTGAGGAGATCACCCAGTCCGTGTTTGCGACCGTAGCAATCAAACTCCGCGAAGGCGGGTACGACGAGCGAGGACGATTCGAGTCGTGGCTTTTCCGCATCGCGATGAACCGGGTGCGCGACGAATGCCGCCGCAGCGCCCGCCAGGCGACGCCGGCGGACCCGGGGACGTTCGCGATCGCCTCGGGCGACGCGCCCGACCACGACGGACGCGATGCCCAGCGGGAGCTGGACCGGCTTCGCGACGCGATGGACGAGTTGGGCGACGCCGACCGGGAAGTGATCGAGCTGCGTCACCACGCGCAGATGAGTTTCAAACAAATCGCCGAGCAGCTTGGCGAGCCCATGGGGACGCTGCTGGCACGCCATCACCGGGCGCTGCGCAAACTGCGTGCGATCCTGGAGGGGTCCCCCGCCGCCGGAGGTGCCGCATGAGCGTGTACGACGACCACAACGGGGCGCCCGAAGAGCCCGACGCGATAGAAGCCCGCTTGGATGCGCTGGGATCTGCCGAGCGTGCAGCGGCTGGAAAATCGCTCGAAGCCGAACTCGGTGCCGAGACCGCGGGGCTTGCGCGCGTGATCGCGCAGCTCGACGCGCTCGGGTCCGCCGAGGCCCGGGAGCCGTCCGACGGGTTCGAAGCGAGGCTGGTCGATTCGGTCGCCGAGGTCTTCGCGCCCGCGCCGATCCGGTTCCTGCGCTCGCACCGTGTCGGTGCGGTCGGCGGGCTGGGCATCGCCGCGGCGATCGTGCTCGCGACCGGGTTGTTCACGGTCCGTCCGATGTCCCGCACCGCCGACCCGGCTGATCCCCCGGCGTTTGCGCAAGTCTCGCTCGAAGAGGACGTGGACCTGCTGCTCGAAATGTACGAGACCGACGCGTGGGCGACGGAGCTCGCCGACCTGCGGACCGAGGCGGACAGCGTCGACGACGCGCTCGACGCGCCGTGGTCCGCGTACGAGACCCTGACGAACGGAGCATCGTGATGCACGCGGCGAGATCCACATACTTTCTAAAGGCCGTCGCGGGCGTGGCGGCGATGGGCGTGCTCATCGGGACCGCTACCGCGCAGCCCGAGCGTGGTCCGCGCGCTGATGCCCCGAGCGAACGGTCAGCGGAGCCCGCGGATCGTGCCGAGGTCGATAGTGACCGGATGCGCGCGCGCCTCGTGCGCCTCCGCGGGCGCATCGATGAAGCGATCGCGGCGCTCGACGAGGGCTCCCCCCCGCGGGAGCTGATCCGGGCGGTGCGAGAAGACACCGGGCGTCTGCTCGGCGGGCGCGATGCACGTGCGCCCGGGCGTCACCCCGATGGTGAGCCAGACCGCCCGGGCGAGGCGCCCGAGCGTGGGCATCCGCGTGGCACGGAGCGCGGGCCGGCGGAGGTGCGGGCGTTGGTCGCCGAGCATCTGCCAGAGCTCCACGCCCGGATGACAGAAGTAGACGAACGGGCGCCCGAACTCGGCGATCGGATGGCCGAGCGCGTCGGGCGCCGCATAGCCGACGTGATCGACGAGACCGAGGGCGACCCGGAGCTGCGCGAGCTCAAGATCGAGGAGATGCGCGCGGGCGCGGAGGTCTTCCGTATGGCCCGCGAGCTGCGCGGGGCGCACGATCAGGGCGAGCCAGCAATCGCTGAAGCGCGGGCGGGCGTGGAATCGGCGCTCAATCATCAGTACGAAGCACGCCTCGCCGTCGCGCGGGCGGAGCTTGAACGCGTCCGGGATCGGCTCGGGCGGATGGAGCTCGACGTGGCGCGCATGGGCGATCGGCGCGGGGAAGAAGTCGATCGGATGATGGAGCGGATGCTCGCAAGTCCGAGCCGCGAACGTTCGCGCGAGCCGCGTGAGCGTGCGGCGCCGCCGGACCGCCCCTGATCGGGCGCTCGCCGGTGGCAGTTCGCCGGATTACGAGACCGTCGCGCCCGCGTCGATCTCGGACATGGGCGTCATGAGCACGACCCTGCGGTCATCGGAGCCCTTGGCGGCATTGGACCCGGCGAGCAGCATGCCCCGGGATTCCTC
Organism: Phycisphaeraceae bacterium; assembly: GCA_021604785.1. Classification (GTDB taxonomy): domain Bacteria; phylum Planctomycetota; class Phycisphaerae; order Phycisphaerales; family UBA1924; genus BQJQ01. The sequence goes on along the minus strand of BQJQ01000026.1, from coordinate 2,556 downwards.
GCCGCGGATGGCCCGGGGCGCGAGGTTCGCGACAATCACGATCTGGCGCCCGACGAGCGACTCGGGCTCGTAGAACTCGCGGACGCCCGCGCAGATCTGGCGGGGCGTGCCCGAGCCGTCGTCGAGCTGCAGCTTGAGCAGGCGGTCGGCGTTCGGGTGCGGCTCGGAGTGCGTGATCGTCGCGACGCGCAGGTCCAGGCGCGCGAAGTCGTCGAACGTGACCTCGGGCTTGAAGGACGACGCGGGTTGATCGGTTGCGGGTTCGCTCATGCGCCGAGTCTATCCCCGCGCGGCTGGGGAGACCTAGGGCCCGTCCACCCAGGCGCCGTCGCGGCGGTACAGGTTGGAGAGGTTCAGGCTCAGGACGCTCGCGATGTGCTCGGGGTCGGGCTCGCGGAGGGGGGAGGCATCGGTGGACGCGAGGGCCCTGGCCCAGGACGATGACCCGCCGCCGGCGAGCGCAAGCTCGGCGCGGAGCATCATGATCAGGTCGCCGTCGGAGAGGCGCGGGCCGGGGTCGCCCGCGCAGTGCGGGCAGCGTTCGTAGGTCCGCGGGTTGGTGCCGGTGGATTCGACGAAGCGGTCGCCGCGGCAGGTCGGGCAGGGCCAGGTGTCGCCGTACTCCTCGAAGAATTGCTCGACGGTGAGCGGGCCTCGGACGGCGGCGAGCTCGGGCGAGGCGCGGAGTGCGTCGAGCACGCCGGGCTCGTCCAGGACGAGGCGGGCGCGGCGTGGGTCGCCGTTGCGCAAGCGTGCGAGCGCGAGGGCCGCCGCGGGGACGGCGCCGCGGGCGTGCTCCCAGCGGGCGCTCGGGGCGAGCCAGTCCGGGCGGACCAGCGCGGGCTCGAGTGAGCGTGCCAGGGCGCTGAGCCAGAGCCGGTCGGCGTCGGTGCGCAGGAGCTCGGGATGGTCCGGGTCGATGAGGACGAGGCATGCTGAGGCGGAAACCGTGGGCTGCCCACGCCGGTGCCCGAGGAGGATCGCGCGGGCGAGCAGCTCGCGAACGAGCGCGGCGTCCGCGGCGGGCTCGGCACGCGCGAGCAGGTCCTCGGCGGCGATCAGGTACCGCTCGGGGTGGTCGGGGGAGAGATTGTCGAGGGGCGTGCGCGCGGGCACGACCGGCGCGGGAGCCGGGGGGTCAACGGGCTGCGCGCCGATCGAGCAGGCACCGAAGAGCATGATGAAACACAGGAGAAGCTTCACGGTCTTCCCTCCGTCAACAGGATCTGCCAGAGGATCGCGATCGCGCGCTCGGCAGAGATCGACTGGTCCAGCGCATCTTGGGCTTCGGCGTCCTCGCGTTCGAGCACGCGGAGGATCGCGTCGACGCGGGTGACCTGCCCGGGGGCTTGTTCGAGGACCGCGCCGGCGAGCGTCTCGGCGAGTGCCCGCTGTTCGGCGGCGAGGCGGGAGATCGGTCCCACGGCGAGCGAGCGACGCGAGGCCCACCGGCGTTCGATGCGGGCGCGGTCGAGACCGGCTCCGGTGACGGCGGGCGTCGGCGTGACGCGCGAACCGAGTCGGGCTCGGAGAGCCGCGGCCGAGGCGTGTGCCGGCGGGGCGCTGGTGACGATCGTCTGCCCGTCGCTCGCCCACGCGTAGTAGCCGTCGATGAGCCCGGCGAGGCGATCGAGGCGGGCTTCGGGCGTGTCCACGGCGATCAATTCGAGGAGGCGTGAGAGCAGGGCGCGGCGGGCACGGGCGTAGTACTCCTCGCGCTCGCCGGACCAGATGACGCGGCCGGTGATCGACTCGAGTGTGCGCGCGTTCGCTTCGGTCCGCGGGATCGAGTCGAGCATGTCGAGCGCGGCGAGGAGAACGTGCGGGCTGTCGCGGTGGCGGGCGAGGGTCATGGCGGCGGCTTCGCGGACGCTCGAACCCGAGGAGCGCGAGCTCGAACCCCGGAAGCCGAGACGGACGAGTACGCCGGCGTCGGCCGGGCCGACGGGCGTCTTGCTCTCGGCGCGGTGCTCGATGACGGTGATCAGGCGCTCTTCGGTGGTTTGCTCGGCGGTGAGCGCGTCGGCCCCCCACGCGCCGTCGTCCGAGGCGGCGTCCGCGAGCGTGTTCGTGTCGTCGAGATCTTGTGCAACCATGTCGGCGATGCGGGTCGTGCCGGACTGGAGTTCCTCGGCGGCCCCGACCGGGTCGTTGGATCCCAGGCGGGCGGCGATCGCGTTGGCGCGCGCGAGTTGGGCGAGCACGCGCATCCGGTCCGGGTCGGACTCGGCGCTGCGGGACCCGGCGACGGTGACCGAGAGCAACTCGGCGACGGAGATCGTGAGCTCGTCGGTCGTGCCGGCGGTGTTTTCGATGGACCACGATCGGGCGTACCGGTCACGCATCGCGGCTCGGGCGTCGGGGTTTGCGCCGGGGTCGATGATCATGTCGGTCGCGACGCCGGCGGCCGATGATGTGCGCGCGATCACGGACAGCAACGACGCGAGTCGGGGCGAGGAGACGTCGGCTGCGTTGAATTGCGTGAGCAGCCACGAGCGGGCCGGGGCGTCCTCGCGCCAGGTTGTGCGCGAGACAAGGGCGCCGAGGACCTCGTCC
>BQJQ01000025.1 GCA_021604785.1 Phycisphaeraceae bacterium | reverse complement strand
CGATCGAGACCCTGCCCCCGAACGTGGTCGCGATCGCGCACACGCCCGACGCCGACGTCGGCGGGGCAATCGCAAACCACCTGGGCACGGCGTGCGCCGGGGCGCGCGTCATCATCCGCACCGTTCAGCTCGACGACGAGGGCGCGGGCGAGACGATCAAGAACACGCTGAGTGCGCGCGGGGCGCTGGTCGCCCGGATCGCGCGCGGCGGGCACGTCCGCTCGCGCTTCCTTTGTCGAGAGTTCGGCGCCGACGCGCCCGAGTCCGTCCGGGCCGGCGAGGTCGAGCGCCGCCTGTGCATGTCGAGCGACTTGGTGATCGGCTCGACCGGGAAGATGGCCGATGACCTCGCGTGGCGCTGGGCGATCCCGGACGAACGCGTCCGTGTGATCCCGAATTTCGTGGACGACGAGGCGCCCTCGGGCGTGGGTGTGGAGCGCGACCCGGGGGCGGTGCTCGCGGTCGGGCCGCTGGAGTCGTACAAGAACATCGACCTGGTTGTGCGCGCGATCGGTGCCATTCCCCGCGCCGGGCGGGGCGGGATGACGCTCGAGATCGCCGGCGACGGATCGCAGCGGGAGCACCTCGCGGCGCTCGCGAAGGAACTCGAGGTCAACGCCGTCTTCCTGGGCATGCTGCCGCACGCGGAGATGCTCGCCAAGATGCGCTCGTGCGCGGCCTATGTGCAGGCCAGCTCGTACGAGGGGCACCCGCTCGCGCTGATCGAGGCGATGAGCTCGGGCGCCGCGGTCATCGTCGCAGACACCCCCGGGCTGGGTGTCGTGGTGGACAACGGCGTCTCGGGCGTGCTCGTCCCGGGCACCGCCGAGTCGTTCACGTATGCGCTGTCGGGTGTGCTCGAGGACGAGGGGTGGCGCGAGATGCTGGGCCGCTCGGCCGAGGTCGCTGCCCGCCGGCGCTACGGCATCCGAAACGTCTTCGGGCTCGAGTGCGAAGCGTGCCGGACGGCGCTCGACTTCGCTGCGGCGCGCACGCGTCAGGCCGCCTGAGCGCCCTCGCCGGCCGCTGCCCGCAACAAGCCCGCGTTCCAGTGCCAACGCTTGAGCGTCAGGTGGTGCTCATAGAGCATCGTCAGCAGGCGCGGATCGGTCACGGCATCCGATGGGATGTCCGCGAGCGCGCGGAACGAGTCTTCGAGCCGCTGCGCGAGCGACGCTTCACGCTCCACGAACGCGCGCGCGTACGCGAGCGACTCCGCGGAACGAACATCGCGCCCGAACAGCTCCAACGCGCACCCGGGCGACGCTCCGGCGAGCGCCCACGCGTCGCGCCCCATCGCCAGCTCACGCTCGAGGTACCCGTCGGGCTCGTACCGATGATCATGGTGCACCACGGCGTCCGGGCGAAAGAGCACGTGCGCGCCCGTGTCGCGCGACACGCGCCACGCCCACTCCAGGTCCTCGTACGCCGCGGCGGGCAGGGCGGTGCAGAACCCCCCCGCGTCGCGGGCCGCGTCGGTGGGAACGGACAGGTTCAGCGTCCACGCGTGGCGGGAGCCCCAATCGTGCCACGGGTTGTCGGCGTCGGGCCCCCTCATCCGGTCGTAGAAGAAGACCATCGAGGTCTCGCGGATCAGGCGGTCGAAGAGGCGGTCGGGCTCGCGGACGACCCACGGAGCGGCCCCGAGGACCATCGCCGGCCCGCGGCCGTGGTGCTCGATCTCGGCTTGGGCCGCCAGATGCCGCTCGACGAGGTCCGGCTCGGGCACCACGTCGTCGTTGAGCCAGAGGGTCAGGGGGGCCCGGGCGTTGCTCAGCAGGCGGTTGCGCGTCGCCCCGGGCCCGGCGTGGGCCCCTGGGAGGACGCGAACACCCACGCCCGGGGCGGCGGCTGGGGCCCCGGCAGCCTCGCCCGAGTCCGGGCCGTCCACGCCGACGAGCACCTCGAAGGCGGACTTGTCCACCGTCTGTCCAGCAAGGGCGGCGAGGCACCGGAACAACCGCTCCGGGCGGTCCTTGGTCGGCATCGCGATGGTCAGACGCAGGTCAGGCATGCGAACCCCTGTTCGGGTGTATCGGCTCGTGGGCGGCGTTTTGGCCGACGGGAGGTACATCGGCCCGACGTCGCCGCGGGCCGAAACGATGGGCGCGCCGGGCGCGAACGAAACTGTCTTGGACGGCGTTATCCACATCTCATCCACGCAAACGGGGGCGGATTTTCGCCAACACTTTCGCCCGCGACCCCGGGGTGCGGGGCGCAAGCCTCTTCGGGATCGATTCCTACAGTCCGCCGGGAGGATCCGCATGCACTGGCAGCCCGCATTGCCCGAGGTCTACCGGAGCCTGGCTCCGGCGGAGCTGACGGCCCGCATCGAGGACCGCCGCCGACGCCTGGGCGAGAGGCTGTGCATCCTCGGGCACCACTACCAGACCGACGAAGTCGTCCGGCACGCGGACCTGCGGGGGGACTCGCTCAAGCTCTCCCAGCTGGCCGCGGGGGTTGCCGATGAGAAGCCGGTGGAGTTCGTGGTCTTCTGCGGCGTGCACTTCATGGCCGAGACCGCCGATCTGCTCACGCCCCCCCACGTCCGGGTGCTGTTGCCGGATTTGTCCGCCGGGTGCTCGATGGCGGACATGGCTGACTACGACGACGCGGTCCAGGCGTGGGACGTGATGCATGAGGCTCTGGGCAAGCTCGGGTGGTCCGGGCGGGTGGTGCCGGTGACGTACGTGAACTCGACGGCGGCGATCAAGGCGTTCGTCGGGGCGAACGGCGGGGCGTGCTGCACCAGCTCGAACGCGGACCAGGTCTTCGCGTGGGCCCTCGCGGGCGGGACCGAGCCGGCCAAGCCGGGCGAGGACATCAAGCTGCTCTTCCTGCCCGACCAGCATCTGGGGCGGAACACGGCGGCGAAGTACGGCGTAGACACGGACAGCGCGGCCCCGGTCTACGACCCGCGGCTGCAGCGCCGGGGCGAGCCCCTGGGCGGGATGACGCCCGACGAGTTGCTCGACGCACGGGTGATCCTGTGGGCCGGGCATTGCTCGGTGCACAAGCTCTTCCGCCCCGAGCATTGCGACCAGATCCGCGCGCACAACGCGGCGCTGCCCGCGGGCGAGGCGCCCACGCGGATCCTGGTGCACCCCGAGTGCGCCAAGGAGGTCGTCGACCTGTCGGACCTGGCGGGCTCGACCGAGTTCATCATCAAGACGATCGAGGCGGCCGAGCCCGGCTCGCGGTGGGCTGTGGGGACCGAGCACCACCTGGTGCAGCGGGTGCGTGACGCGGCGGCGGAGCGGCGCGTGGATGTGCGGATCCTGTCCGACTGCCAGTGCATGTGCACGACGATGTACCGGATCGACGAGCCGCACCTGTTGTGGGTGCTCGACGGGCTGTGCGGGATCGGCGGGGCCGCGGGGACGACCGAGGGGCTCGAGGTGGAGGTGCGCAACCAGATCAGCGTGCACCCCGAGGTCCGCGGGCCGGCGCTGGAAGCGGTGGATCGGATGCTGAGCCTGTCCACGGCCCCCGCAATCGACTAAGGCCATCTGGCGGGTGCCACGGGTTGGCGCGAAGGGCTACCCGTGCCGCGACGAAGACAACACGGCTTGCAAGACAAGCCGTGGCACCCGAGTTCAGAAAAGGGTCAACCGGGCCGAGGTGTGGGTCAGGCGCCGGCGGTCGCGGGGTCCGACGCGTGCGCGCGGGCCCGCGGGCGGAGGTCGTCGGGCGAGGTCTCGGCGACGTGGATGTCCGGGGCGGTGCGGGCGGCGTCCGGGGCACGAGCAGCGGCCGCGGGGGCGGTGCCCTCGAGCTCCTCACGCATGCGTCGCCCGACCTTGAACTTCACGGTCTTCTTGGCGGGGACGGGGACGCGCTCGAGCGTTTTGGGGTTCTGGGCCATGCGCGGCGCGCGGACGGTGACCTCGAAGACGCCGAAGTCGCGGAACTCGAGCCGGTTGTCCTTGGCGAGCTCTTCGACGATGAGGTCGAGGAACGTCTGCACGGTCTTTTTGACCACGACCCGCTTCTGCCCGGTCTCGTCGGCGATACGGTCCACCAGGGCTTTCTTCGTGATCGTGTCTGTCGCCATGCCCTGATGCCCCAGTTCGCTTCGATCGGTCGGCACGGAAAGGTTGCCCGGGGACGCGTGGTCACCCGTTTGCCTTGATCCGGAACCTCCCGTTCTGATCCGTGTTGACCCCGGTCCGGTGCACGGCTGGCCGGAACCGTCCTGTGGCGCCCCGGCGATGTGCCCACCGGAGACCCCCCCTGACGCCGACCCGTGTGAAGGCCCCCCTTCGGGTCGAACGCCAAGGTCCGAGTATCGCAGAGTGATCTGGCCCGGTCAACGCCCGTGGAAAACCTGGGTGTCTTAAAGTCGAAGCGGAAATGGACTTGCGAACGATTGCCCGCCCTGCTAATGCCCTCTCGGGGGGTGCCCGGGGCGGGCGGGCCCCGGACGGAGATCGGCACGAAATGTCAGATTCACAGGCACAGCACGGCTCCCGAGGGGGGCCCCCTGAGGGGACCCAGGGCGGCCCGGCGATGGTCGAGCTGCCCGGGGCCGGGCGGGTGGCCCGCGAGGCGCTCTCGTGGTCGTTCGTCCGCAGCGCGGGCCCGGGTGGGCAGAACGTCAACAAACGCGCGACCAAGGCGGTGCTCCGGGCGCGGATCGACGGGCTCGGGCTGAGCGAGCCGCAGCGGGCCCGGCTGGTGCACCTGGCGGGGTCGCTGGCGACCGACGCGGGCGAGGTGATCATCAGCTCGGACTCGACGCGCTCGCAGGAGCGGAACCGGGACGACTGCCTGCGCCGGCTCGGGGATCTCGTCCGGCGGGCGCGCACCAAGCCCAAGACGCGGCGCAAGACCAAGCCCAGCAAGGGGGCGGTGCAGCGCCGGATCGACGCGAAAAAACAGCGCGGCGAGACGAAGCGGCGCCGGCGGGGGCCGATCGATTGAGCGAGCGCCGGTTCATCCTGGGGATCGAGACGAGCAACCCGTCGATCGGCGCGGGCGTGGCGATCGCGGACGCGGGTGGGGCTGTGCTCGATGTCGAGCCGGTGGACGCGGGCACGCGCCGGTCGGACGACCTGATGGCGGCGATCGACCGGGTGTGCGCGCGCGCTGGGGCGAAGCCGGGGGATCTGGGCACGATCGCCGTGTCGGTCGGGCCGGGGTCGTACACGTCGATCCGGGTCGCGGTGACAACGGCGAAGCTGCTCGCAGAGGCGACCGGGGCGGGGGTCATCGGCGTGCCCACGTGGGCGAGCGTCGCCCGAGCGACGGCGGTCGGGGCGTACCCCGCGGCGGTCTGCCTGGCGAGCAAGGGTGAGACGACCACGGCGGCCGTCGTCGCCGGGCCGGATGACGTGGGGGATAGGCCGGGGTGATCCGGGCGGCGGACCTGGCGGGGCTGGGCGTGCGGACGGTGATCGCCGACGGGCACCTGGGGGCGGCGATCCGGGCTGAAGCTGGGCGGCTGGGGGTGACGGTGGTCGTGCCGGTGCTCGAGGCCGAGACATTGATCGCGTTCGCGTCTGAGCGTGAGGCGGGCAGGCCTGATGACCTCGCGCCGATTTATGTGCGCGAGCCCGACGCGGTGACTCAGTGGCGGGCGCGCCACGGCGACGCGACGTAGGCGTCCGGGTTCTCGGACGTGACGCGGGCGGGCGCCGGATCGTCCCAACCCGTGAGGTCGTGTGAAGTTGGGCAACCTGGGGGTCGATACGACGGCTGCGAAGTCGGCGCCGGTCGTGACGGGGCCCCGAGTGTTTCGGGCGACCCGCGCCGAGCGTCTCAGACGGGGTGCGCACATGGCTGATGAGACCACCAACGAGGATCTGGCCGGGAAGAAGATCTTCACCACGGGCGAAGCCGCCAAGGTGTGCAAGGTCTCCCAGCAGACGATCATCCGGTGCTTTGACTCCGGGCGTCTGGGCGGGTTCCGGGTGCCGGGGTCGAAGTTCCGGCGGATCCCGCGTGACGAGCTGATCCGTTTCATGCGGGCCAACGAGATCCCGCTCGAGGCGATCGAGGGCGGGGTGAAGCGGGTGCTGGTGGTCGACGACGACCCGCAGATCCTGGAGCTGTTCGAGGACATGCTGAGTCGTGCCGGCGGGTTTGACGTGAAGACGGCGAGCACGGGGTACGACGCGGGGTTGCTGACGTCGAGCTTCAGGCCGCACCTGATCGTGCTGGACTACATGCTGCCCGACATCAACGGCAACGTGGTGTGCGAGCGGGTGCGGGCGGGCGATCGGTCCGACCAGATCAAGATCATGTGCGTGTCGGGCGTGGTCAACCAGAGCGAGGTGGACCGGCTGCTCGGCGCGGGCGCGGACGACTTCATGAAGAAGCCGTTCGACGTGAACGAGCTGATGAGCCGGGTCAACGCGTTGGTCGGGCGGGGCGACCGCTCGAAGAACAACGGGACGCACTGACGAACGCGGGGGGGTTGCGTATGGACACGCCCACGCCGCGGACACGGCGGATCGAGTTGATCCTGCATCAGGTGGGGCGTCTGCCCACGCTGAGCCCGGTTGCTGCGCGCTTGATGAAGGTGGCGGGTGCCGACGACGCGGACCTGGACGAGATCATCGGGCTGATGGAAACGGACCCGGCCCTGTCGGCGATGGTCCTCGGGCTGTGTCGGCGGGCTGAGCACGGGCTTGGCGACAAGATCACCACGGTGCGGCGCGCGGTCGTGATGCTCGGGCTTGAGGCGGTGCAGTCGGCGGTGCTCAGCGTCAGCGTCTACGAGCTGATGCACCAGCGCGGCAGCGACCTGGACCGGATCGAGTTTGACGAGGACGAGACGGGCGCGGACGGCGCGCCGGCGTTCGACCACGCCGGGTTGTGGAAGCACGCGGTTGCGGTCGCGGTGGCGTCGGAGCTGATCGCGCGGTCTGAGCGGAAGCTGGGCGTGTCGCCCGATGGGGCGTTCGTGTCTGGGCTGCTGGCGGACCTGGGGCGGCTGGCGTTGGAGTTCTCGCTGCCGCGCGGGTACGCGCGGGTGCTGCGGACGGCGGAGATCCGGCGGTGCGACAGCGCGGCGATCGAGCGCGAGCTGCTCGGGCTGGACCACCACACCGCCGGGCGCCGGGTCGCGGAGCGTTGGGACCTGCCCGAGGCGGTGCGGGACGTGATCTGGCTGCACGGGCAGCCTTTCGCGGGGCTGCCGGACATCGAGTGGAAGATTGAGGTCGGCGTGATCACGCTGGCCAAGGCGTGGGTGCGCGGGCTGCACATCGGGTGGTCGGGTGACTTCGGCGAGGTCGCGAGCCTCGACGAGGTGAGCGCCGAGCTGGGCATCGGGCCGGGGCGTCTGGATGAATTGACCAAGGCGCTGATCGAGGGCGTCGCGGACCGGTGCAACCTGCTCGGGCTCGACTCGAGCGCCGAGCCGGGGATCCTGCTTGAATCGGTGAGCCGGGCGAATGGGCAGCTGAGTTTGCTCAACGAGCGGCTGACCAAGCGGGCCAGGCAAGCCGCGGCGCAGGACGCGGCGCTGACGGCGAGCGCGGAATTCTGTGCCTCGCTCGTGCCGGGGGCTTCGGTGACGGACACGCTCGGGCGGGTGGCCCGATCGGCGGCGCGGGCGATGGGCGGTGGTTTCTTCGGGATCGTCTATTCGGGCGGGCCGGACGAACCCTGGCAGGTCTGCCGGTTCAGCGCGCAGGGGAAGGTCACGCGTTCGCGGGTCGTCGAGGGCGAGGCGGGAGCACGCGGCGCGACGATCTCGGCGCTCGCGCAGATGCCGTGGGTCGTCGAGGCGCTCGGCGATGGCGCGGATGACGACGAGCTGCGGACCTTGCCTGTCTGCCGGCCGGACCGCAAACGCGGCGGGGACGGGCCCACGGCCGTCCTTGTCTATGACGGTGACCCGGGCAGCGCCGGGCTCGACCGGGCGTGCGTGGACGCGCTGATCTCGGCGTGGGCTTCGGCGGTGCGCGCGGCGGTGCACGGAGAGGGCACCACGCGCCTCGGCGAGCACCTGGCCGACGCGAACCGCAGGGTCGCGGAGATGCAGGCGCAGCTGACGGAGCGCGAGTCGATGGCGCGCCTGGGCGAGGTGACGGCGGGCGCGGCACACGAGATGAACAACCCGCTGACGATCATCAGCGGGCAGAGCCAGCTGCTGGGTGCGCGCCTTGAGGACGAACGCGACCGGGTGGCAGCGGCGAAGATCGCCGAGGCCGCCCGCGATCTGTCCGACCTGATCACGAGCATGCACTTGCTGTCTCGCCCGCCCGAGCCCAAGGTGGGCCCGGCCGACGCGATCGGCGTGGTCCGCGGGGCGATCAAAGCCGCGACGCGCACGGCTTGCGCCGACGGCGACACGTCGATGCACGTCGAGATCGATGAGCCGCAAACCAATGACCACACGGTGCTTACCGACGCGGCGATGGCGAGCGCCGTGCTCGCACGCTTGATCGCCAACGCGATCGAGGCGGCGCCGGGGCAGATTGTTCGCGTTGGCGTTCAAACCGGGCTTTCCGAAGGCCGATGGCAGGTTTCGGTCGTGGACCGCGGCTCGGGGCTCAGCGCCCGGGCACGCCGGCACGCGTTCGACCCGTTCTTCAGCGAGAAGGCGGCGGGTCGGCAGCGCGGGCTGGGGCTCGCCGAGGCGCGGACGCTCGCCGAGCGTCTGGGCGGGCGGGTCCACCTGGCGGATGCGCCGGGGGGCGGGACGGTTGCGACCGTCGAATTCGGGGCGGCGGTGCTCGGGGAAGCCGGGCTCGCCGCGTGACCCGCGTCGTCGGCGCGGAGGAGGGCAGCGTCGATGATCCCGGGCAGCGAACACAACGAACACGACACCCGGCTCGCGGGCGCGGCCGGCGCGCCCGAGCGGGACGAGGCCGCGGCCCTGCCGGTGCGCGTGCTGATTGTCTCCGGGTCCGGGCGCCAGCGGGTGCGGCTGACGCGGATGCTGTCGCGCCACGTCGAGGCGCTGAGCGTGGCGCACGGGGCCGAGGAAGCCCGCGAGGCGCTGCAGGAATGCCCGTACGACCTGGCGATCATCGGTCGCCATCAGCCCGACGGGTGCGGGATCGCGCTGGCTGAGGAACTCCGCGGGGCGTGCGCGGGGCTTGAGGCGGTCGTGATCTCTGAAGCCCCGACCATGGAAGAAGCGCTGGGTGCGATGCGGGCGGGTGCGCTCGACCTGCTTGACGCTTTGGCCCCGACGCGGGACCTGGGCGACCGGATCGCCGCCGCGGCCAGGCGGGCCCGGCGCTCGCGCGACGAGAACGAACGCACGCGGCGCCTCCAGCGCCTGTGCAAGCGCCTGAACGATGCCCGCGAGGAGGTCTCCGACCACGTCGGGTCGTTGTGCAACGAGCTGACCACGGCGTACCAGGACCTGTCGGCGCAGATCGGCGATGCGTCGCTCGCGAGCGAGCTCAACAGCCTGCTGCGCCAAGAGCTGGACATCGAGAGCCTGCTGCGGACGCTGCTTGAGTTCATGCTCGCCAAGATGGGCGCGACCAACGCGGGGGTCTTCCTGCCCTCGTCGTCGGGCGATTTCTCGCTCGGGGCGTACGTGAACCACGACCAGCCGCGTGAGTCGAGCGAGATTTTGTTCGATCATCTCGCCGACGCGGTGGCGCCTCGATTCGAGGACCAGACCCGCGTGCTCGCGCTCGACACGCCCGAACTGATCGACGAGCACTTCGGCGAGGACTCGCACTGGATCGGCAACGCGAACGCGCTGGTCGTGTCGTGCGGGTCCGAGGACGAATGCCTCGCGGTGCTCGTGCTGTTCCGGGATCGCTCGCACCCGTATGCCGACGCAGACATGCGGCTGATCGAGATGATCGCCGAGCAGTTCGGCGGGCAGCTCGCGCGGGTGATCCAGGTGCACCACCGTCACCTGCCCGAGTCCGAGTGGGGCCGGTTCGACCCCGAAGATGACGCGGGCGAGGGGTGGGACGACTACGGGCTGGCCGCCTGAGCCTTGCCCGGGCCGCGAAATACCAGGCCTTCTTTCCCGAATAAAGGGCCGTGCGGGCCCGTCCCGCCGGGTCTCCAACACGCCAATGCGTACCCAAGGCGTTACCATGCCCGGCGGCCGGTGCGCGCTGGAGGGAACGCATGGACTTCCTGTTTGCCAATGGTGCGATCTGGTTCACGGTGCCCGCGCTGGCGGGGACGCTGTTCCTCGTCCTGCAGCTCGTCGTGGGCGAGCTGGGCGGGGACCTCGACGCGGACCTGGACGTCGATGTCAGCTCGGACACGGGCGGTGCCGAGTTCCGCGCGCTGAGCCTGCAATCGCTCAGCGCGTTCGCGCTGGGCGGCGGGTGGATGGGGCTCGCGGCGCTCAAGGTGCTGCATTGGGATTTCACGTGGGCGGCGCTGCTCGGTGTCGCGGCGGGCGTGGGCGTGGCGTGGGTCATGGTCTGGCTGCTGCGGACGATGCTCAAGGTGCAGTCGTCGGGCAACATCGCGCTGACGGACACGATCGGCGAGCACGGGACGGTCTACATCAGCGTCCCACCCAGCGGGCAGGGGTCCGGGCGGGTGAGGGTGCTCGTGGCAAAGCGGGCGCGGGAGTACAACGCGGTGCAGCACGGCGGCGAGACGCTCGCGACGCACACGAGCGTGCGCGTGAAAGACGTCGACCGCAGCGCCAACGCGGTGGTGGTCGAGCCGGCTTGAGCCGGCGGAGGGGAGATAGATGCTGAGTCAATTGACGCTGGCGCAGAGCACCGGCGATGGCAACTACGGGCTGTTCGCGATCATCGGGGTCGCGGTGCTGCTGTTCGTGCTGTTCGCGGTCACGTTGTTCCTGGCGAGCCGGTACCGCCGGTGTCCTTCCAACCGGATCCTCGTGATCTGGGGGCGCAGCGGGAAAGAATCGTCCAAGTGCTTCCACGGCGGCGGGCGGTTCGTCTGGCCCGTCATCGAGGACTTCGCCTACATCTCGCTCGAACCATTGGTCATCGAGATCCCGCTCGAAGGAGCGTTGTCGCTCAACAACATCCGCGTGAACGTGCCCTCGACGTTCACGGTGGGCGTCTCGACGGACCCGGTGCTGATGGCCAACGCCGCTGAGCGTTTGCTCGGGCTCAACTCGGTCCAGGTGCGCGAGCAGGCGCAGGACATCATCCTGGGCCAGCTGCGTCTGGTGATCGCGACGCTGTCGATCGAGGAGATCAACAAAGACCGCGAGAAGTTCATGAACCTGATCAACGAGAACGTTGGGCAGGAGATCAACAAGATCGGGCTCGAGCTGATCAACGTGAACATCCGCGACATCACGGATGAATCCGGGTACATCGTCGCGATCGGGCAGCGGGCGGCGGCCGAGGCGATCAACCGGGCCAAGGTCGAGGTCGCCCAGCAGGAACGCGAGGGCGCGATCGGTGAGGCCCAGGCGATCCGCGAGCGGAACGTGCGGGTGGCCCAGGAAAAGGCGCTGGCGGACCAGGGGCAGAAGGAAGCCGAGCGTCAGAAGCGCGTCGCGGTCGCCGGGTACGAAGCCGAGGCTTTGACGGGCGAAGCCGAGAGCCACCGGAACCAGGACATCGCGGTCGCCGAGCGCAAGGCCGAGACGGTCGCAGCCAGCAAGCGGGCCGAGCAGCAGCAGCGCGTGCAGGTCGCCGCGGCGGAGGCGGACGCGGTCGAGGGCGAGAACACGTCCAGCGCCGAGGTCGCCGAGTCGAACGCGAAGCTCGCCGAGGTGCGTGCCGAAGCGAAGCGTCGTGCGGACGTTGCCGAGGCCGAGGCGTTGCAGAGGATCTATACCTCGGAGCGCGATCGCGAGCTGGCGCGGCTTGCCAAGGAGCAGATCGCGCCGCAGGAAATCGAGAAGCAGCGGATCGAGATCGAGGCCGAGGCGAAGGCCGAGCGTGCCCGGCGCGAGGCGAAGGGCGACGCGGACGCGACGCTCGCGAAGTACGAAGCCGAGGCGAAGGGCGTGCAGCAGGTGCTCGAGGCGAAGGCCGAGGGGTACCGCAAGCTGGTCGAGGCGTGCGCGGAGAATCCGCAGGTCGCGCCAACGCTGCTGCTGATCGAGCAGCTGCCCGAGCTCATCGCCGAGCAAGTCAAGGCGATCAGCAACCTGAAGATCGACAAGATCACCGTCTGGGATTCGGGCGGCGGGTCCGGCGGCGGGCGCACGGGCAACACGACCGCTGACTTCCTGTCGGGCATGATCGGCAGCCTGCCGCAGGTGCACGAGCTGGCGAAGCAAGCGGGGATCGAGCTGCCCGGTGCGCTGGGGAAGGTGAGCGACAAGCCGATCATCGACACCACCGCCGAACCCGGGCCCGACGAGCCCGCGAAGGTATAGCACGCATCGTGCTACAGACCCGTCCGCGGGTCGGAGTCTTCGGGTTCGTTGATGCACGCACTGACCCGAAGGCGGGTCAGTGGCACGGGTCACAAGATCGAAAACGGCCCGAATTCGGGCCGTTTGTTACTGCTTCTCGAACTCGATCACGATCGGGTCGCGCCCGGAATCGGGCCCGAACTCGAGCGTCGCGGTGAGGAGCCCGGGGGTGGACCCGTCGTAGGTCATGCGTTGCACGCCGCCGGCGTCGGGGTCGCCCACCATCACGAGCGTGTTGTTGTCGAACGACTCAATCGTGACGACCGAGGGCCCGTCGGCTTCGGATGCCCAAGGGGTCAGCACGCCGTCGAAGTGGCGCCAGCGGAAGACGCCCACGCCGTCCTCGGGGGTGACGGTGAGCAACTCGAGCAAACGGACCGAGCCGTCCGGGCCCATCCACCGGAGCATGCCCGAGATCGAGCCGTTCTCGGGCGCCAGCCAGTGCTCCTCGATGACGGCGCCGTCGTCGGACTCGGATCGCCAGGTTCCCTCGAGATACGCAAGGTCCGCGTCGGCTGGTGCCGCGGCCCGCGCCGGGGTGATGTGCTCGATCAGTTCGTGCACGTTGCCGTCCGGGTCGGCGAACATCGCGAGCCGGACCGGGCCGCTCGTGACTGGTTCGTCGGCGAGGAAGCGGACGCCGCGGGCGCGGAGGGCAATCATCGCGCTGTCCAGGTCGTCCGCTTCGAATGCGAGCCCGGTCCATGCCGCGCCCGACGCGAGGTCGTAGGGCGCGGCATGCTCGGCCCCCTTGTCCGAGAGGATGAATTGCTTGCCGCCCACCGGGACCATCGGGACGACCGGCGGGTAGTACTGCTCGCCGATCGGCTCGAACCCGAGCACGCCCTCGTAGAAGGCGCGGGATCGGGCCATGTCCGTCACAACAATCCCGGCGTTGTAGATGTGCGCCGCGCCGTCGACCTCGAAGAGCTGCTTGACGTTGTGCACGTTGCCCGAGGGATCAACGAACTTGGTGTACCGCCCCACCGCCGACTCGGAATGCCCGAGGATCTCCACGCCCTCGGCCCGCAGGCCCGCGACGGCAGCGTCCAGATCGGGCACGGCGAAGTTGAGGTGCGTGGCGCACGCGCCCGGGGCGATGGCGATCGGCCCCGCTGCGGGCGTGAGGACGAGCGCCGATCCGCGCGCATCGGCGAGGACGATGGTCCCGCCGTCGTACCGCGCGACCTCGAGGAGCCCGAAGTGGCGGGCGTAGAACGCGCCGGACGCCTCAACATCGGTCGCGGTCACGCGGTACGCCGCGATCGTGAGCGCGAGGTCATCGGCCGCTCGTGCGGGCAGGCTGGCCAGCAGCAGCGCGGCGAGAGAGATCAGCATCGTCTTCATGGCGTGGGCCTCATGTGGGGGTGACGGGTGCGGGCGTTCAGGACTGCGCGAGCGTCTGGCTGAGCATGTACGCGTTGCCGTCGGGGTCGAAGAACGTCGCGAGCTTGACGAGTCCGGGGATCTCCTGGGTGTCGCCGTCGAACTTCACGTCGTGTGATTCGAGCGTGGCGCGGGCGGCAGCAATATCCGAGACGCCGAAGACGGGGACCGCGCCGGCGCCCGTCTTGGGAGACTCGGCCTGCCCGAGCCCGATGTTGACGCCCGGCGTCGATGTCTTCACCTCGCCCCACGCGATCTCGTCGACCTTGTAGAGCGTCTCGAACCCGAGGACCTTTCCGTACCACGCGAGGGCTTTGTTGAGGTCCGCGACCTGGATCGAGATCGTGATGCCGTCGGCGTATCCGAGGGTGTCGGGCATGGTGGTCGTCCTTTCGAGGGCGGCGCGGGGCCGCGGGTGGGTTTCTTTCGCCCGGACCTTGCCCGGTGATTGACAGAAAGTATAGTAACTATACTTTGAGTTCAAGCCCCGGGATGCAATTTCTCGGGGTTCTCGTAGCACCCAGGAGACCCGATGCCCCCAGGCCCGTCCACGCTCGCCCCGCTCTTTCACCGGCGGTGGTCGGTCCCGATCCTCGCGGTGATGGCGGCTGGGGACGGGTGCCGGGTCGCCCAACTGACCCACACGCTGCACGCGGGGCGCCAGCCCGTGCGCGACACCCTCGACGCGTTGATCGCCCTGGGGCTCGTCCAGCCCAACCCGGGGTACGGGCACCCGCTGCGGCCGGAGTATGTCCTGACGCGCCGGGGCGGGCGTGTCGGGCCGGCATGCACGACGCTGATGAGCGCGCTCCGCGAAGCCGAGGCGATCGACATCGGGTTGCGGAAGTGGTCCATGCCCACACTCGCCGCGGTCGGGCTCGGCGCAACGCGGTTCGGCGCGATCGCCCTCGCGTTGGAAGACGCAACGGACCGGGCGCTGTCGCACGCGCTGGGTGGGCTGGTGGATGTGGGGCTGATCGAGCGGTCTATCGCAGATCGGCGCCCACCGACACCGCACTACGGGCTGACCGCCCAGGGCGCGTCGGTCAGCCCGACCGTGCTTCGGATCGCCAACATTCATTAACATTCATCTGTTTCGTCCGAACTACAGTCGGAAAAATCCCCTTCAATCAACGCGGCGAGCCGGTACGCTCAAAGAGCGGCCCGCTCATGCCGCTCGCGTTCGTCTGAACCCTTGATCGAGAGAAGGAGACCCGACGATGCTCACCGCTCAGCAGCCGACAACACCCCGCAGGATTCTCTTTGCCGCGACGGCCCTCGCCCTCATTGGGGGGGCCCAGGTGGGTGTTGCGGGGACGGTGACCGTGAAAGTGGACGCGGGCGAAGGGGCGGCGATCGGCGTTCGCAACACCACCGACGATGGGTGGGACTTCCTCGAAGCCGGAGACGACATCAATAGCAACGGACGAGTCGTGTTCAATGTGCCGCTTTCGGTGCAGGGCTCCGGCCAGAAAATCGTCTACCTCAAGACAATCCACGGCAAAACAAAGACCGGCACGGTTTGTTTCACCGCCGGGGCGACCGCGCTCTCGCTCGAACCGTTCGAACTCCCCGACATCGTCGCTCCCGACGATGTCCACGTGAGTTTCACGCTCGCAGATTTTTTGATCGACGAACCCTTGCTGCCCGGCGGCAGCATGACCACGGGGCTTGACGGGCAGGTCGCGGGCTTCGACAGTATGACACTCTCAAGCCAGCCCTCGTTCTCGAACACCGATCCGCTCGACATGATCGATGAGCTCTACGCCGGCCTGGGATCCCTGAACGCTTGGGCCGGGGCGTTCGAGTTCGATGTTGACGACACACGCACGACGTTCGTCGTCCCCGGGCCGGCGTCGTGGGCGTGCATGGGACTGGCAGCACCGATTGTGATGCGGCGACGGCGGGCGTCCTAAATCGGTCCGATGTCGAGGGGGTGAGGATCAATCGTCGAAGTACGCCGCCGCGTCGTCGGGCAGGCCCTCGAGGAACGCGGCCTGGTTGATGGTCTCGGGCGAGATGTCGTCGATGATCGCGCCCGTCTCGGCGTCTACCTCGTGCAGGCGTGTGCCCGACCCGCCCCGGGCCGCGGCGCGTTTCTCGACCCGCGCCCGTGAGCGCAGGATCAGCTTGATCGGAACCTCCGCGAACGGCAGACGGTCGCGGAACTGGTTCATCAGATACCGCTCGTAGTTGTGCGTGAAGAACTCGGGGTTGTTCACGACCAAGACGAGCATCGGCGGGTTCGTGCGCACCTGCGACGCGAAGTAGACCTTCGCCTCGACGCCGAGCTTGTTGGTCGGGCCCCGGTGCTCGACGATCTCACGGACGACGCGGTTGAGCTGGCCCGTGCCGACGCGTTCGCACGACTGGGCGTGCAGGTCGAACGCGAGGTCGATGACGGCGTCCACGTTGAACCCCGCCTGGGCGCTCATCAGCGCGATCGGCGCAAAGGGCAGGCCCTTGAGCTCCTTGCGGACGTAATTTTCGTACCGCTCGGGCGTCACGGGGCGGCCCTTCTGATCCGCCCGGCTCTCGACCGCGTCCCACTTGTTCACCACGATCACCACGGGCTTGTGCGACGCGACGACGAGCTGCGCAAGCTGCTGGTCCACCTGCGAGATCGTGGACTCGGCGTCGATCAGCAGCAGCACCACGTCGGCCCGCGCGATCGCCCGCTCGGACCGGTCCAGCGCGTACCACTCGATCTGGTTCTGGAAGCTCTTCTTGCGGCGCAGGCCCGCGGTGTCGATCGCCATAATCGAGCGCCCGTTGAGCTCGAACTTGACGTCGATCGCATCGCGCGTGGTGCCGGCGATCTCCGAGACGATCACCCGCGGCTGCCCGGCGAGGGTGTTCACGAGCGTGGACTTGCCCGCGTTGCGCTTGCCGACGATCGCGAGCTTCAGGTCCACCTCGGGCTCGGGCTCGTCGTGGCGCTCGGGCAGGATCTCGTAGAGCGTGTCGAGCATGTCACGCCGGAAGTACTTGGTCTTGGAGCTCACGAGCATCGGGTCGCCGAACCCGAAGGATGAGAGCTCGTAGGCGTGGGCCTCCCAGCTCGGGCCGTCGCACTTGGTCGCGACGACGCGGACGGGCGCGGGCGGGCCCTCGCGGTGCCCGAGCTTCTGCTCGCGGAGCATCTTGGCGATCGCCAGGTCCTGCGGCGTGATGCCGGCCTGGCAGTCCACGCAGAAGAGGATCAGGTCCGCCGTCTCAACCGCGGCGCCGATCTGGTGCTCGATGTCCTTGGTGAGCGTGGAGAGGTCGGCCCCGATGTCGTCGAAGCGTTCGCCGTCGGCGACGTAGACGCCGTACCCGCCCGTGTCAGTGATCTCGGCGGGCTTGGGCTCGCCGGCGGGGTCGGGCGGCTCGAGCCCGACGACGACCGAGACGCGGTCGCGCGTGACCCCGGGCGTGGGGTCAACGATCGCGACCCGCTCTCTGGCGATGAGGTTGAGCAGCGAGCTCTTGCCCACGTTGGGGCGGCCGACGATGGCGATGCGGGGGACGGGCATGGCGGGAAGTCTAGGAGTGATCGGGCGTTAGGAAAGGGCCGCGGCGCGAGCCACGTGCAATCGTGCCCCGGGGGAGGCACTACCATCGCCCATGCCCACTTTCGAGCCCAAGACGCCCGACTACGCCCAGCGTGTCCGCGCGAGCTTCGCGAAGCAGACCGCGCTGACCTCGATCGGGGCCGAGCTCGCGGCGATCGAGCCGGGCGAGGTCCGGATCTCGCTGCCCCGGTCCGAGCGGGTCCTCCAGCAGCACGGGTTCGTGCACGCGGGGATCATCACGGCGATCGTCGACAGCGCGTGCGGGTACGCCGCCCTGACCCTGATGCCCGAGGGCACCGGCGTGCTCTCGGTCGAGTTCAAGGTCAACCTGCTCGCGCCGGCCAGGGGCGAGACGTTCGTCGCAATCGGGCGGGTCGTCCGCCCCGGGCGGACCATCACGATCTGCACGGGCACCGTCGAGGCGGACGACGGCGGGCGGGTGCGCGAGGTGGCGCTCATGCAGGCGACGATGATGGGCCTCGCCGACAAGCCCGGGGTCGCGGACTAGATGACTCCGGGCACGATCCCCGTCATCGTGGGCCCAACAGCGGGCGGCAAGACGGCCCTCGCGGTCGAGCTGTCGCTGCTCCTCCACGCTCGCGGCACACCCGCCGAGGTGGTCACCGCTGACGCGTTCCAGGTCTACCGCGGCATGGACATCGGGACCGCCAAACCCGCCGAGCAAGAACAACGCGGCGTCCCCCACCACCTCATCGACCTCGTCGAGCCGACCGAGGGGTTCACGGTCCACGAGTGGGTCCGCCGGGCGGACGCGCTGGTCGACGACCTGCGGGCCCGCGGCGTCGTGCCCATCGTCGTCGGCGGGACGAACCTCTATGTGCAGGCGTTCCTCGACGGTCTCTTCGAGGGGCCCGAGCCCGACGAGTCGCTGCGGGAGGAACTCCGGGCGCGCGGGCAGCGGTCGCTGCGGGGCGAGCTCGAGCGCGTGGACCCGGCCGCGGCGGAGCGGATCGACCGGGCGGACGAGCGCCGGACCGTGCGCGCGCTGGAGGTCTTCCGTCAGACAGGCACGCCGATCTCGGAGCTGCAGCGCCAGTGGGACGCGGACCGAGCGGCCCGCCCCGGGCGCGAGGGCGCGGTCGTCGTCGGGCTGAGCTGGCCGGTCGAATCGATCAATCGGCGGATCAACGCCCGGGTGAAGGGGATGGTCGAGCGGGGGCTGGTGGATGAGGTCCGCGGGCTGTGGGACGCCGACCGGCTCGGGGCCCAGGCGGGCCAGGCGCTGGGGTACAAGCAGCTGATCGAGCACTTCGAACGCTGGCGGACCCTCGACGACGCGATCGAGCGGATCAAGATCGAGACCCGCCGATTCGCCAAAAATCAGCGGACGTGGCTCAAACGCTTCCGCGCCCGGCCGGGCAGTGTGTGGTTTGAGGGTGAGGGGCAGGCGGCCGACAAAATTGCGCAAACCCTTGCTGCAAAGCTTTTTACCGACAATTGACCGCCTAATCCGCCTCCCCGGGGAATTCAGGGCCGCTCTCGGCGGGTTCAGAGGGGCCCGGATCGGGCCGAAACGGGTCGGGCTCGGGCACGCGACTTGACAGCGGGCCCGCGGGGGCGTTCCCTCTGCCCGACCGGGGTCGGCGGTGCCGATCCTCTTGAACAGGACCCCCATGGCCAAACGGACCACCAAGAAGACCGCCAAGAAGACGACGAAGAAGGCGGGCAAGAAGACCGCCTCGCGCTCGGGCGGTCGGTCCAAGCAGACGTACAAAGCCGGCGACGCGGTGGGCAAAAGCCTCGTGATCGTCGAGAGCCCGTCCAAGGCCAAGACCATCAATAAGTACCTGGGCGACGACTACGTCGTGCTCGCGTCGATCGGGCACGTGCGTGACCTGCCCTCCAAGAACCCCAAGGGCGTGAAGGCGCCGGTGCCGGGCGTGGACCTCGAGAAGCGGTTCCAGCCCAGCTACGAGGTGCTCAAGGGCAAAGAGCAGGTCATGAAGGACCTCAAGCGTGCCGCCAAGGACGCGATCTCGTCGGGGGGCACCGTCTGGTTCGCGACCGACCTCGACCGCGAAGGGGAAGCCATCGCGTGGCACCTCGCGCAGGAGCTGGGCATCGCGTCCAAGGACGCGAAGCGCGTCATCTTCCCGGCCATCACCAAGACCGAGATCGCCAAGGCGTTCAACAACCCACACGAGATCGACGAGGACCGCGTGAACGCGCAGCAGGCACGCCGGATCCTCGACCGGATCGTGGGGTACCAGGTCTCGCCGCTGCTCTGGAAGAAGGTGGCGCGTGGCTTGAGCGCCGGTCGGGTGCAGTCGGTCGCGGTGCGGCTGATCGTGGACCGCGAGCGCGAGATCGACGCGTTCGTGCCCGATGAGTCGTGGAACGTGAGCGGGTACTTCTCGCTGACCGAAGCCGAAGCGTCCAAGCTCGGACCTCAATGGCGCAAATTCCTCGGCGAGCGTGACGAGAAGGGCAACGGCCCGACGATCAAGGCGCAGAACGGGTGGCTGGGCACGAACAAGGCGATCCGGGCCGAGCTCGTCGAATTCGACGGCGGCAAGTTCGACGTCTCGGTCAAAGCCGACGAGGGTGAGAAGGACGTCACCCCGAGCATCGTCAAGATCGCCGAAGCCTGCGGGCTGCACGACCTCGACGTGACCGCAACCGAGAACCCCGACGGCAAGGGCCCGGCGAAATGGACCCGGACGGTCTCGGGCATCGCGGACGCGTCGACGCCGTACAAGATCACCGCGATCGAGACGAAGCGGACCAAGAGCCGCCCGACGCCGCCGTTCATCACGAGCACGCTGCAGCAGGGCGCGTCGAGCCGGCTCGGGTTCGGCGCCCAGCGGACCATGCGGGCGGCGCAGTCGCTGTACGAAGGCGTGAACGTGCCCGGCGAGGGCCCGACCGGGCTCATCACCTACATGCGTACCGATGCGACGTACGTCTCGCCCGAAGCGATCGAGCAGGCCCGCTCGCACGTGCAGCGCACCTACGGCGACAAGTACCTGCCCGAGAAGCCCAACCTCTATAAGAGCTCCAACAAGGACGCGCAGGAAGCCCACGAAGCCATCCGCCCGACCGACGCGAGCCGCACGCCCGACAGCATCAAGAGCTCGCTCAAGCCCGACGAGTTCAGGCTGTACAAGCTGATCTGGGAGCGGTTCGTCGCGTCGCAGATGGTCCCCGCGGAGTGGGACTCGACCGCCGTGACGATCACGGGCGGCGCGAACAATGCCGCGACGTTCCGCGCGACCGGGCGCATCCTCGCCTTCGACGGGCACTTCCGCGTCTCGGGCGTGCCCACGAGTGGCGACGAGCTGAACCTGCCCAAGCTCGACGAGGGGCAGACGCTGCACCCGCTGGACATCCGCCCGACGCAGCGGTTCTCAAGCCCGCCCGCGCGGTATACCGAAGCCGGGCTGATCAAGGTGCTTGAAGCCGAGGGGATCGGGCGTCCGTCGACGTACGCCGCGATCATCCAGACGATCCAGGACCGCAAGTACGTCGAGCAGATCGCCCGCGCGTTCTGGGCGACGGACCTGGGCGAGGTCGTCACCGACAAGCTCGTCGAGGCGTTCCCCGAGATCCTCGACATCGGGTACACCCGCGACATGGAAGCGCAGCTGGACCAGGTCGAGGAGGAGCACCTCGACTGGGTGGACATGCTCGCGAAGTTCTACGGCCCGTTCACCGAGCGCCTCGAACGCGCGCACGAAGAGCTGACGCACGCGAAGGCGGAGATCCGTCCGGCGCCCAAGGAATACCGCTGCGCCAAGTGCGACGCGGACCTGGTCTACCGCTTCGGGAAGAACGGGCGATTCCTCTCGTGCAGCCGATACCCGGACTGCGACTGGGCGTGCCCGTGCGACCGCGCCGGCAGGCCGCAGGCGGCGGAGTTCGTGGACGTGACGTGCCCCAAGACCGGGCGCCCGATGATCCGCAAGACGGGGCGGTTCGGGCCGTTCCTCACGACGATCCTCGAGGACGGCGAGACCAACGACGCCGGGATGATCCTGAACATCGACAAGAAGGGCTTCGTGACGGCGCCGTCGTTGCCGCCCTTGGAGACCGACCTGCCCTGCCCGACGTGCGAGTCGCCCTTGAACCTGCGCTCGGGCGTGCGCGGGCCTTGGCTCGGATGCAGCCGTTTCCCGAAATGCCGCGGTCGGGGCAAGTGGACCGAGCTTGACGAGAAGGCGCAGAAGAAGCTCGAGGACCAGCTCGAAGCGCTCGAGAAGGCAAACCCGGTGCCCATCATCACGCGCCTGGACGGGACGCCTTTGACCGACACCAAGGGCAAGCCGCTGCCCAACGCGCCCAAGGCCGACGAGCTCACCCTCGACGGCGACCCGCGGAAATCACCCGACACGATGCCCGCCGGGTCCGCGGCCTAGCCATGTACGACCCGAACGCCAGCGCCGAAGAGACGCTGCGGCTGCTCGTCGAGGGCAACCGCCGGTTCGCCAGCGGCGCGTGCCGCCACCCGAACACCGACCTCGCCCGCGTCATCGAGCTGAGCACATCGGGCCAGAAGCCCTTTGCCGCGGTGATCGCGTGCTCGGACTCGCGCGTGCCCGTCGAGCGTGTGTTCGACCGGGGCGTGGGCGATCTGTTCGTGGTGCGCGAGGCTGGCAACGTCTGCGGCACCCTGGCCGCGGCGAGCCTGGAGTTCGCCGTCACCGTCCTCGGGTGCGGGGTCATCGTCGTGATGGGGCACACCGGGTGCGGGGCGGTGCAGGCCGCGTGCTCGGCGGACCGCCAGTCGGACACCGTCGAGGCGCTGCTGCACCCGATCCGCGAGACCGCCCGGTCCGAGCGGGACAAGCCGGGCGAGGGAACGCTCGAAGAGCGCGTGACGTCGGCGAACGTGATGCGGTCCGCGTGGGACCTCGAACGCGCGAGCCCAGCGGTCGCCGACGCTCGCAGGGCGGGCACGCTGGTCATCGCCCCGGCGGTCTACGACCTCTCGACGGGCGTGGTGGAGTGGCTCGAAGGCTGACGGACAATTCTGCACTGTTTTGAAGGCCAGCCCGGCGCGCTCGGGCACGGTGATTATCATCCGGGCCCCGCATGTCATCGCCGCCCCCGCCATCCGCGCAGCTGACCCCGCCGACCGGCCTCCGTGCACGCGTGCTGCGGATCGTCCGCGACCGCCACCGCTCGGCGTGGTGGCTGACGGTCCTCGGGGCGATCGTGGGCATCGTGACGGCGTTCGGGGCGATCGGGTTCGACTACGCCCTGCACGAAGTGACGCACTGGTCGGGCGAAGCGCAGGGCGGGCTGCCGCTGTGGCTGCTGCCGGCGATCCCGATGCTCGGGGCGCTGGTGACGGGCGTGCTGGTCTTCTTCTTTGCTCGCGAAGCCGGCGGGCACGGCGTGCCACAGGTGCTCGACGCCCTGATCCGGCGCTCGGGCGCCATCCCCGCACGCATCGGCATCACCAAGGTCCTCGCGTCGATCGCCACCGTCGGCACGGGGGGCAGCGCGGGCACGGAGGGGCCCATCATCCAGATCGGGTCCACCGCGGGGTCCGTGCTGGCGCGCCGGCTGGGCGTGCCGCGCGAGCAGGTGGGCACGCTCGTCGGGTGCGGCGCTGCGGCGGGCGTGTCGGCGATCTTCAACGCCCCCCTCGCGGGCGTCTTCTTCGCGCTCGAGATCCTGCTCCGCGATTTTTCGCTCCGCACGTTCACGCCCATCGTCATCGCGTCGGTCTTCGCGACCGCCGTCGCCCACGAGTTCGGCGGGTCGTCGGACGCGATCTTCGAGTTCGAGCTGATCTCGTACACCTTCGCCGCGGCCGAACTACCGAGCTACGTCGTGCTCGGGCTCGTGTGCGCCGTCGTCGCGACGGGGTTCACGCACTTGCTGCACGCGGGCGAGGACCTCGCGGCTCGGATCCCCGCCCACCCGATCCTCAAGCCGGTGCTCGGGGCGATGCTGCTCGGGCTGCTGGGCATCGCCTACATCGGCGCGCACGGGGCAACGGTCGCGCCGGGTTCGCACG
>BQJQ01000024.1 GCA_021604785.1 Phycisphaeraceae bacterium | reverse complement strand
GGCGGGCGAGCGGGCCCGCGGCTGGCGGCCGGGCGGGGCGGGTGCCGATGACGGGGATGCCGACCCTGACCCGAGGACGCTGCGATGACTCCCAACCCCGTGTTCACGACGCTCGACCGTGAGATCGACCCGGCCAACGCGATCGCGGTCGTGGTGGGCTCGCACCCGCGGGCCGAGGTCGGGGATCGCCCGGCGGCGTACGGGCTCCAGCGGGAACTCGCGTCGGCCCTGCGGGCGACGGGGTCCGGGCTCGAGCCGATCGTGCTCTCGGACCTGTGGTACCTCAACGACGCGCAGCTGCGGGCGGGGCCGACGGTCTCGGTCGGGGCGCCGGACGTGAACGCGCTCTCGGCGCACCTGGCCGACCGGGTGCCCAGCGCGTACGTCATCGACGACACGCTGATGGTGCAGATGGACGTGGATGGCGGCGACCCGGTCGCGTGCTGCTGGGGCGTGCGGGCGTCCGAGACGGCCCGGAGCGTGGGCGTCTTCTGCGAGCGGTACCTGGACCTGTTCGTCCGCGCGGCGATGGCCCGGGGCGCCGCGGCCTGAGCCGACGCCCCCACTCAGCTACTTGCCCACGCAGAACGTCGCGAAGATGCGGCCGATCACGTCGTCGGGCGTGACGCGCCCGGTCAGCTCGCCCAGC
The DNA here is from genome assembly GCA_021604785.1 of Phycisphaeraceae bacterium. Classification (GTDB taxonomy): domain Bacteria; phylum Planctomycetota; class Phycisphaerae; order Phycisphaerales; family UBA1924; genus BQJQ01. The sequence continues at coordinate 23,258 of BQJQ01000024.1, read as the reverse complement.
GCGTCGAGGGCCGCACGCAGGGTGTCGGCGACCAGCTCCGGATCGGCGAGGGCGCGGGCGGAGGGATCGACGCACCCGAGCGCACCCGCGAGATGATCGCGGGCGGAGCCCAGCGCCCGGGCATGGCGGGCGGCGGCGGCGCTGGATGAGCCCAGCTCGCCGGCACCCGCGGCATCCGCGATCGCTCGGCGCAGGGCGCCCAGGTTGTAACCATCGAGCGCGCACACGCCCACCGCGCCCTCCGAGGCGGGCGCGCCGGGGAGGTCCGCTTTGGTGCGCACGCGGACGGTCGGCACGGCGGGCAGACCCCCCAACTCGAAGCGGCCCGCGGGGTCGCACACGACCAGCGCGTCGGCCCGGGCGATGACGTCGCGGGCGGCCCGCTGGGCCATCGCGTCGATCGCGTCGCGAGCGTCGTCGGCGAGACCGGCGAGGTCCGCCAGGCGGACCGGGCCGGCGCCGGGGCAGTCCGCCGCGAGGTCGAGCGGCTCGATGAGCGCGTCGCGCGTCGTGCCCGGTTCGTCGGCGACCGCGGCCCGTGGGCGCCCGAGCAGCGCGTTGAAGAGCGTGCTTTTGCCGGCATTGGGCGGGCCCACGAGCACGACGAGCGGGTCCTCGGCGGCTCGCTCGGTCGGGGCGGTAGTGATGTGGGCGTCGATCTCGTTGATCAGGCGTGCGGCCGCGGCGTGCAGGTCTGCGGAGGAAATCGCGACGACATCTTCCTGATCCGTGAAGTCGATGCCGGCTTCGACGAGGGCGAGCAGGCGGGCGACTTCCTCGGACCATGCGCCGGTGCGCGCACCGATGGTGCCCTCGGCGAGCAGCTTCGCGGCGCGCAGGTCCGCGTCGGTCTGCGCCCCGATGGTCGCGGCGACGCCCTCGGCCTGGTCGAGCGTGAGCTTGCCGGCGAGGTACGCGCGGGCCGTGAACGCGCCGGGGCCGGCACGCTCGGCGCCGGCGTCGAGCAGGGCGCCCAGCACACGCTCGGCGAGGGCGGGGTTGCCCGGGAGCAGGATCTCGGCGGCGTCCGTCCCCGTGTACGAACGCGGAACGTGCCAGAGCACGATCTGCACGGGCAGCTCGTGCGCGCCCAGACGCATTCGTGCGGCGGCAGCGCCGGGATTGGTCGGGGCACGGGTGAGCGTGCGGGCGAGGACTGGCCCGGTCTCGGGACCGGCGACGCGGATAATCGCGCGGGGGCCGCGCCCCGGGGGGGAGGCGATCGCGGCGATCGTGGCGTCGGCGTGCACGGATAAGCGTAGAGCCGGGCGAGCGCCCGGTTACTTCCGCTTCTTCTTGTACTTGCGGTCCACGATTTTCTTCTCGGGGGCGCGGGTGTACTTGCCGGACTTGCCGGTGCCGAAGCCCTGGCCCTGGTTCTTGGCCTGATTCTGGCGCTGCTGCTGGCGTTCGGCGACCTGCTGGAGGCGCGAGATGAACCCGCCGCCGCCCTTGCGTTTGGCCTGACGCTCGGCCTTGATCTTCTCGGGATCGAGCATGCCGTGCTTGTTCATGTGGGAACGGATCCACTTGTTCTCGAGGATGCCCAAGGACGAGTTGGTGATGAAGTAGAGCGCGAGCCCGGACGGCGCGGTGTACATGATCACCGGGAACATGACGACCATCATGATCTTCATCATCTTCTGCTGCTGCGCCTGCTCGGGAGAGAGCGAGGTGGTCGTCTGCGGCGTCATGTACTTCTGGTGCGCGAAGAAGACGAACCCGAGCAGGATGGGCAGCAGGTTGATCGCCGTCACCGCGCCCCAGAGCGGGAAGCTGAAGTGCATGAACTCGGGCAGGGGGATCGCGGCGTCGGCCGCCGAGAGGTCCGACAGGAAGTCCCACTTCCCGCCCGAGACCTTCTGGAAGACGCCATAGAACGCGGGCTGGTGGCGGAGCTCGACGGCGAAGAAGAGCGTCGCGTACAGCGCGATCCAGATCGGGCTCTGCAAGAACATCGGCAGGCACCCGAGCATGCCCGCGGGGTTCACGCCTTCCTCGGCCCAGAGCTTGCGCATCTCGGCCTGCTGTTTCTGCGGGTCGTTCTTGTACTTCTCGCGGATCTTCTTCTGCTTGGGTGCCATGCCCTGCATCTGGGCGCCGAACCGCTGCACGCGGATCTGGCTCCACCGGGTGATGGGGTGGAGGACGGTCCGCACGACGATCACGAGGAGGATGATCGCCAGCGCCCAGTCGCCGGTGAACGAGTGGTTGAACCGGAGCACCGCGAGCATCACGTGCGTGAGCCAGGGGAAGGTGCAGAAGGCGCACGGGCCGCCGAAGTTGTAGACGATGATGTCCGGGATCCCGAGCGTCTCGAGCGTCGGGTTCGCCTTCATCGGCTCCTCGGCGATCGGGCCCGCGTAGACGCCCATCGAGGCGTCGTCCGTCTTGGCGGGCTCGACGATGCGGCCGGTGCCGACGAGTTCGAGCAGCACGACCGCGTCGGACGCGTCCTTCACGCCCGGGTTGAGGACGAGCCGGTCGACGTGGTCGACGAGGCCGAAGACTTTGGCTTCGGGGAGCATCGCGGGGTCGGGGTCGACCAGCGGGTGGGCGATGACGGTGAAGTACCGGTCGGTGACGCCCGCCCAGACGAGGATGCGCCCTTTCTCGCGGGTCTTGTCGGTCGGCCAGAGGGTGCGGGCGGTCTCGTAGACCTTGGACTCGTTGCGTTTGCCGAGGGTGGAGCGGAGCCCGTTGAGGTCGCTGTCGGCGGTGACGGTCGCGTCGAGCAGTCCTCGCTGCTGGAGATCGATCTGGGCCTGGGTGACGTACCCGAAGCGGACGCGTCGCTTGTCGCCGCCGTACCCGGACTTGGGCGCGGGGTTGGTCGGCGTCGCGCCCTCCTTGGGCATGTTGACCGGGCCGGTCTGGATCCAGCGGGCCTTGATGGGCGCGGCGCTCAAGTTCGTCAGGCGTTGCTCGAGAACGAAGTCGTACGCGTTTTCGGCGAGGACGAACCGGCGCTCGATGCGCGCCACGTCGGCACCATCGACGGTCTCGATGATGGCTTCAAAGTGCCCGGGCGCGAGCTCGCGCCAGAGTGGGGCGTCGCGGCCGAACCCGACGAGGTCCACGCGTTCGTCGTCGATCTCGACGGCGAGCAGGGCGAACGGGACGGCCAGGTACCCGTCGATCGTCGCCGACTGCTGGGGGGTGACGTGGTCGAGGCGTTTGACGGTGAAGTAGTGGTGCGTGAGGGCGAGGTCTTCGATACCGGCGCCGTACTGGGAGAACTCGATGCGGGCGTGGTAGGGCGAGCCGTCGTCGAGGGAGCCGACGAGGGCGTAGGCGGGGGTCTGGTCGGGCCAGGTGCGGGCGATGAAGCGGGCCGGGGCCGTTTGGGGCTCGGGCGTCGTGGTGTCGCCCGGCGCGGGCTCGAGCGTGGGGGCGGCGTCGGCCGGGGGCGGGGTGTCCTGCGCGATCGCCGGCGAGAGGGCGAGCACGAGGGCGCCGAGCACCGCGAGAAGCCGGGGCACGAGCGTTGGGCGGGTGTTCATGTGGCGTCAGCGTCCGTCGTAGAGGCGCTCGCCGAGCCAGTCGTGCAGCTCGGGGATGCGCTTGATCTTTTCCGCGGTGGCCTTGATGTCGTACTCGACGCGCACGAACTCGACCTGACCGGGCGAGAGTATGGCGTAGCTGGCCCGGGGGTCGTGGTCGCGGGGCTGCCCGACGGAGCCGACGTTGATGATCGCCTTCTCGTCGGGCAGGAACTGGTAGACCCGGTCCTCGCCCAGCTCGGTCGGGGGGTAAAAGTCGGGCTCGTCGGTGAAGACGCCCGGGACGTGTGTGTGCCCGCACATCGCGATCCGCTCGACGCGGTCGAAGATGGCTTCCATCTTGTCGGGGGCGTCGGTGGCGTCGTCGGGAAAGATGTACTCGTTGATGGGCCTCCGAGGAGACGCGTGGACCGCGAGCACGGGCGTGCCGTCGCCGGCGGTGTCCTCGATCATCCGAACCCGCATCCGGTTGAGGAACTCGTACCGCTCGGCGCGGAGCTGGTCGTCGGGCTCGGCGTCGAACTGCTCGCGCGTCCAGAAGGCGCTGGTCTCGGCGGCGGGGTTGAAGTTGGTGGGCTCGTAGACGACGCCGAAGTCGTGGTTGCCCATCAAGGCCCACTCGCAGCGCTCGCGGACCATGTCGACCGCGGCGAGGGGCTCGGGGCCGTAGCCCACGATGTCGCCCAGGCAGACGATGCGGGTGATGCCGCGGGAATCGATGTCGGCGAGGACGGCGCGGAGCGCCTCGGCGTTGCCGTGGATATCAGAAAGGACCGCCGTGGGCACTTGGGAAGCTCCTTGCGTGGCCTTGGGGCCTTGGTCGCAACTCTAGTTGGGGTCCGCACCTGCGGCAACGCGGTATGGAAGCCCGGTAGAACGATTCGGAATAACCCCCACGGTCTATCATTTCATACCCGGGATCTGCCGATGAACCGGCGGGCCCCGGGCCCATGGTCCGCCCCAGCCGCGCCCGCGGCGAGCGGGTTCTGGACCGTTGACCTCTGTCAGGGAACGACTTATGCCCGCAGCCAACGTCAGTTACCAGCGGACCCGTGAGATGACGATCGACGAGCTCCTGCTCGAAAATCGGATCGTCTTCCTCGTGGGCGAGATCAACCACGTCTCGGCGAACCGCGTCCTGATGCAGATGCTCTATCTGGAGAATCTGCGGCGTGGGCAGGAGATCAACTTCTACATCAACTCGCCGGGCGGGGCGGTGGACGACACCCTCGCGCTCTACGACACGATGCGGTTCCTGTCGAGCCCGGTCTCGACGTACTGCATCGGGCGGGCCTATTCGGGGGCCGCGGTCCTGCTGACGGCGGGCACCAAGGGCAAGCGGTACATCCTGCCGCACGCCAAGGTGATGATCCACCAGCCCTACGGCGGCGTCACCGGGCAGACCGAGGACATCCGGATCCAGGCCGAGCAGATCATCAAGTCCAAGCGTCAGCTCAACGAGATCATCGCCGAGTGCTCGGGCCAGACGGTCGAGCAGGTGCAGGCCGATTCCGAGCGGGACAAGTACTTCAGCGCCGAGGAGGCCAAGAAGTACGGGCTGGTGGACGAGGTGCTCTCCGAGCCGCCCAAGGTGCCCACGGGCATCCCCGGCGCCTGAACCCACCCCTGCACGGACTCGCACGAACACACACGACCCGCCAGAACGGAATCGAGACCACCATGTCGACCCCGACCGCAAACACGCTCGTCCCGATCGTCGTCGAGAAGTCCTCGATGGGCGAACGCTCGTACGACATCTTCAGCCGCCTGCTCAAGGACCGGATCGTGTTCATCACCGGTCCGATTATGGATGAGATGGCGAACCTGATCGTCGCGCAGTTGCTCTTCCTGGCGAACGAGGACTCGAACGCGGACATCCACATCTATGTGAACTCGCCCGGCGGGTCGGTCACCGCAGGGCTTGGCATCGTGGACACGATGAAGTACATCAAGCCCGACGTGTGCACGTACATCATCGGGCAGGCCGCGAGCATGGGCTCGGTGATCGCGTCGCAGGGGACCAAGGGCAAGCGGTACTGCCTGCGGAACAGCCGGAACCTGATGCACCAGCCGCTGATCTCGGGCGTGATGGAGGGTCAGGCGACGGACATCGAGATCGAGGCGCGGGAGATGATCCGCCTGCGGGACCGGCTGTACGCGCTGTACGCCGAGCAGTCCGGGCAGACCAAGGAGCGGATCGAGGCCGACTGCGACCGGAACAAGTGGCTCGACGACGCCGAGATGGTGGAATACGGCTTGATCGACGCAGTGCTCGAGGACATGCCCAAGACGCAGCACGCGACGACGGACTGACCGACCCCAATTCCGGGTGATTTGCGAGAACCCGCGCCGCGGACCGATACTGGCCCGATGGCGCGGCGTTCGCATGCGCTCAGAAAGGGGCCCGTATGACCGTCGAGTTGCTGGACCTGTGGCTGCCCATCGTGCTGGGCGCCGTGATCGTGTTCATCGCCGGATCGCTCGCGTGGATGGCGCTGCCGCACCACAAGGCCGACATCAAGCCGCTGCCCGATGAGGACGCGTACAAGGACGCGATCAAGGGGCTGAACATCCCGGCGGGGTTGTACATGTACCCGCACTGCCACACGCCGACGGGCGAGAAGCACGCCGACGCCGCCGAGCGGTACAAGACGGGGCCGTGGGGCCTGATCACGGTCAGCGCGGGGATGCCCAACTTTGTGCGCAACCTCGCGATCAACTTCATCGAGTGCCTCGCGATCTCGTTCGTCGTGGCGTACCTGTGCACGATCGCGCTGCCGCCGACTGATGATTACATGCGTGTCTTCCGGTTCGCCGGGACGGCGGCGTTCCTCGGGTTCGCGCTCGGGTCGTTCTCGAACGACGCGTTCCTGGGCAAGCCCAGCCGGTTCCAGGTGACGTGCCTGATTGACGCGGCGGTGTACGCGCTGCTGGTCGCGGGCGTGTTCGCGTGGCTGTGGCCCGAGGGCGGGCTCCCGATCAACGGGGCCGACGCGATCCCGACGCCGTAGCTCAGAAGACGAGCAGCCAGAGCGCCATCCACGCCGCGGCGACGAGCATGACGATCGCGGTGTACCCCACGATGTCGCGCGCCTTCACGCCAGTGATCGCGAGCAGCGGGAGCGCCCAGAAGGGCTGGAGCATGTTGGTGAGCTGGTCGCCGTACGCGACGGCCATGATCATCTTGCCCGGCGCGACGCCCACGGCGGCGCCCGCCTCGAGCGCGATCGGGCCCTGGATGCCCCACTGCCCGCCGCCCGAGGGGACGAAGAAGTTCACTATGCCCGCGCTGGCGAAGGTGAGCACGGGGAGGGTGGACTCGCCGCCAAGCCGCGCCAGCGTGTTTGAAAACAGCGCAATAAGCCCCGAAGCCGCGAGGATTCCCATGATCCCCGCGTACAGCGGGAACTGGAGGATGACGCCGGCGCACCCGCGGGCGCCGTCCTCGGCGGCGCGCACGTAGCTGGCGGTCGAGCCGTGCAGCAGCAGGCCGAGCGCGAGCATCGCCGCGTTGATCTCGTTGAGCCCGACACTCTTCAGCCCGTCGGTGAACCCGTACCGCACCACCGCCGCGCCCAGCACGAGCGCGAGGAGCGTCGAGAGCACGGGCGTGTGGTGCAGGCGATCGGGTAGCGTCGGGTTCTCGATCCGCGGCGGCGCGGGTTCTTCCAGCGGGACATCGAAGGCCGCGATCGTGCGCACGTCCGCGTCCGATCGCGGGCAGAGCAGCCAGAGTACAAGCGGGATCAGCACAAGCAACCCGACGGAGACGATGAGGTTGAGCGGGCTGAAGATGGTCTCGGTGAGCGCGATGCCGGCGCCCTCGGACAGCTGGGCGAGCGCATCGGTGGGGAGGACCTTGGCCGCGCCGTCGCGTGTCGTGCTGGTCAGCGGGGCCGAGCCTGAGAGCCCGCCGTGCCAGACGAGCATGCCCATGTACCCCGCGGCGGCGAGAACGGGGTAGTGCGCGCGCACGCCGCGTTGTTCGAGTGCCCGCGCGACGTCGCGGGCGAACAGCGCCCCGACGATCAGACCGAGCCCCCAGTTCAGCAGCCCGAACATCGCTGCGACCACGCCGACCAGGGCCGCGGCAGACGGGCCCGAACGGGGAAGCGACGCGAGGGCTCGCACGACAGCGCGGACCGGGCGGCTCGCCGCCAGCGCGTGCCCCGTCACCAGCACGAGGCACATCTGCATGCCGAAGCCGAGCCACTTCCAGATGCCCTCGCCGCCGCGCCAGCGGTCGAGCATAAAGAGCACGCGCGAGCCGCCTTCGGCTCGCCCTGGGAAATCCCCCAGCGTGAGCGCGAGCAGCGCGGCGACGAGCGTGAGGAGGATGGCGAGGACGAACGGGTCCGGCGCGGTCCAGTTGAAGACCGCCGAGACGCGCGCGCCGAGCGTGTTCATGGTGCGGACGAGCATCGGGGCAGACTACCGGGCAGCTGCCCGCTGCATCGCGGGCGGGCCCGCGCGGTAGCACCCGCGGGGGACACTCGAAAGGGCAGACCATGCAAGCGGGCACAACAGACCGGTCATTCTCACGTCGCGGGTTCCTCGGGGTCGCTGCCGTCGGAGCCGCCGGCGCGGCGGGGGCGATCCCTGCGCGGCGCCTGCTCGCACGCCAGCCCGAGGCCCCGGTGACCGGGGCCCTGCCCGATGGCTTTCCCTCGCAGGACTACGAGAGCGTGCGGGCCGCCGTCGGCGCCAGCCACGGCAACATGCCCCGGATCACCGAGTTCGTCGAGGCCCGCCCGGCGCTTGCCAAAGCCGCGGTCGACTGGGGGTTCGGCGACTGGGAGACCGCGATCGGCGCCGCGTCGCACGTGGGCAACCGGGAGATCGCGGAGTTCCTGATGTCGCACGGCGCGCGCCCGGACATCTTCACCTGCGCGATGATGGGGTGGGTTGACAGCGTCCGCGCGATGGTCGAGGCCCGCCCGGGCATCCAGCGGCTCTACGGCCCGCACGGGTTCACGCTCATGCACCACGCCCGCGCCGGGCGCGAGGAGGCCGAATCGGTCCGCGACTATCTCGCGGCGCTCGGGGACGCGGATACGCCCTACGCGTCGGTCCCGTTGGACGACGCGGCGCGCGAGGTCTACGTCGGTGTGTACACCTTCGGCCCGGGGGCCGAAGAACGGTTCGAGGTCGAAAACGACCGCGGCTCGGTCTGGATCAAACGCCCCGGGAACTTCGGCCGCCGGCTCGTGTCGCTCGGAGACCACGCGTTCCACCCGATCGGCGCCGAGGCGGTGCGGGTCGTCTTCGGCGTGGATGGCGGCGCGGCGCGCACCCTCACGGTGCACGACCCGGGACCGGTGGTCACGGCCAGTCTGATCGCAGGCTGAGGCTCAGGGTGCGCTCGGCTCACCGGTCCCGCTGCCTCGGAGGCGCGCACCGATGAGCACACCGATGATACCGACGACTGGGTGGGACCAGGCGACCCATACGGGCTGCTTGGCCTTGCTCGCGGCCTCGAACACCTCGATATCGCCCGCGCGCGGCCCCGGGTCTTCCTTGGTCATGGCCCCGACGGCCGAGAACGAGCCGAGAATGGCAACCAGGACACACAGAGCGATCGGCGCCTTGCTGCCACGAGTCGCGATCAGCGCGCAAACCAGGCCGCCGACGATCGCAGCCACGAGCCCAACACCAAACATGATGCCGATCCAGAGCGGCGTCACCTCGAACACACCCGGCCTGTACGCGGAGTCCGGACCGATCACGAGGAACGCGATCGAAAACGCGGCGATGACGATGACGGCCATCGCGATGTACCCGCCGATCACACCCAGAATTGCTCGTACCATGAGACGCTCCCTTACGGTTTCTGCCACATCAACATCGGCACGGCGCCGCGTGATACATGAGCGGCCGGCGGCCACCCGCCGCCGGTTTAGGGTGTCGTGTCCAGAAAGTCGTGGATCCGGATCCACTCGAGCCGGTCGCCCCAGGTCTGGAGCACGTCCACGTGCAGCGGGTGCACGACGTAGTCGGCGTACCCCTCGGTCGAGTCGAACCCGATGTAGATCGCGACGTCGTAGTCGCTGTCGATATTGGTACGCCCGGTGTCCACATGATGCCCGCAGGCGTAGGAGACGACCGAGGGGATGGTGCGCAGGTTCGCGTCGCAGTGGACGATGAGCGCGTCCGCTTCGGACGGGTCGGCGAGCTTGACGAGGACCACGTGCGAGATGGGGGCGGGGCGGGGGGCGCCGGTTGAACGTGACCCAAGCGACGCGCACCCGCCGACGGTGAGCGCGAGGCTCGCGTACGCGGTGGCCTGATAAAGAGTCTGACTGCGCATGTTCTCTCCTTGTCCGCGCTGGGTGCCGTGGTCAGAGCGGAGCGAAGGCCACGATCCGGGCCGCACCGTCATGGCCTTCGCTCCGCTCAGACCATGGCACCCGCTCGTGTACGGTGCGCATTAGTGCGGCAGCGGGAACCGCCCGCACAGGTCGCGCACCTCGGCACGCACCGTGCTCGTCGCATTGGCCAACTCACCCTCGCCGGCGATGCCCGCCGTCAGGACGCGGTCGATGAGATCAGCGATGACGATCATCTCGGTCTCGCCGAAGCCGCGGGTGGTGGTCGCGGGCGTGCCCAGACGCAGGCCCGAGGTGACCATGGGCTTGCGGGGGTCGTTGGGGATGCCGTTCTTGTTGGTGATGATGCCGGCGGCTTCGAGCCAGGCCTCGGCGTCCTTGCCCGTGAGGTTCTCGTCTTTGGCCCGAAGGTCCACGAGCATGAGGTGGTTGTCCGTGCTGCCCGAGGTGATTCGGAAGCCGCGCTCGGTGAGCTGGCCGGCGAGCATGCGGGCGTTGTCGATGACCTTGTGCGCGTAGGCCTTGAAGTCGTCGGAGAGCGCTTCGCCGAAGGCGACGGCCTTGGCCGCGACGATGTGCATGAGCGGGCCGCCCTGCACGCCGGGGAAGAGGGCCTTGTCGACCTGCTTGGCGATCTCTTCGTCGTTGGTCATGATGAGCCCGCCGCGGGGCCCGCGGAGCGACTTGTGTGTCGTGGTCGTAACGACGTGGGCGTGCGGGAAGGGGCTCGGGTGCGCGCCGCCGGCGATCAGGCCCGCGATGTGCGCGACGTCGGCCATCAGGATCGCCCCGCCCTCGTCGGCAATCTCGCGGAACTTCGCGAAGTCGATCACGCGGGGGTAGGCGGAGTAGCCGCAGAGGAGCATCTTGGGCTTGTGCTCGAGCACCACGGATCGCACGGCGTCGTAGTCGATCTGCTCGAACTGCGCGTGCGACTCGTCGTGGTGCAGGGGGTAGTGGACGGGGTTGAAGTATTTGCCCGAGAAGTTGAGCTTCATGCCGTGGGACAGGTGCCCGCCGTCGGAGAGGACGAGCGACGCGAAGGTGTCGCCGGGCGACATGAGGGCCATGAAGACGCTCATGTTCGCCTGCGCGCCCGAGTGCGGCTGCACGTTGGCGTATTCGCACCCGAAGAGCCGCTTGGCCCGCTCGCGGGCGAGCGTCTCGATCTGGTCGTGGAACTCGCACCCGCCGTAGTAGCGGCGTCCGGGGTAACCCTCGGCGTACTTGTTGGTCATGCACGACCCGGCGGCGGCCATGACGGCCGGCGAGGCGTGGTTCTCCGACGCGATCAGCTCGATCGTCGTCTCCTGACGCTCGGCCTCGCGGGCAATAATGTCAGCGGCGTCGGGGTCGGTGGCGCGGATCACGTCCAGGCCCGCGGTGGAGGGGGATTCGATCATGGGCAGATGATACGGCCGGCAATCCTCGCCAACCCGCCTACTGGATCAGCCACCAAAGGGTGGCGAAGACATCAAGGTCGATGGCCAAGACTGACACCACAGCCGCGACGACAGAGCACAAGCAGAGAGCCCAGAACACCCGGCCCGCCTGCTCGACCCGCCATCCAACCCGCACGACGCACCACCACCACCACGCGATGAATGGGACCAGAATCCACAGCAGCACACCCGGCTCGCGGTACCAGCTCGGAAACATGAACCGGGACCAGCGTTGATCGACGTGCGCGAGCCCCATGGCGATCACCCAAGCGGGCAACGCCGCGATGAACCCGGTGATCCACGCCCGGGCGACATGGGCCAGCCTCACCCGCGCACGCCGGCGCGTCACGGGCAGAATGAGCATCATGACAGGCCAAGTCGTGTGCATCGCCAACGCAAACACCACGATCACGCCCCGGCGTTGCCATTCCACTCTCGTCCACGGGGATGTGAATCGCCAAGTCGTTGCAACCGGGTGGACGGCCGCCGATGCTGCCACCGCGTGTGCAAACTGAAGGTCTGAGGGCCCGCCGTACCTGTTCGCCGTCAGAAACGCCGCTCTTTCCTGAGCGAAGACCGCACCGCTGACGAGGTATGGCACGAGCCAGACCACCGCCACGAACGCGATCAACGGCACCAGCCGCACCCGCGCATCGACCGTGACATCCCGCCAATACGACCGCGGGCAGCACGCATGCCGGAGTGTCGGAATCACCCGGCCGACCCACTCCCGCCTTCCCTTCGCGTGCTCGATCAGCCACGGAAGGTCCGTGCGAGACATGTCAAACACGTTGCCCCACGCGAAATCGTGCCCGCACTCGGGGCAGATCCCCCGCAGCGGGCACGCGTCGGTCCACGCGTCGGCGATCCCCGACAGGTCGTACCCGCAGCGGGCGCAGGATGGCGTGTGCGGCTCGCCCACGACGCCGAGCATACTGCGAACCGGGGCGGATTCTCGACCAACCCCCGACTTTGGCGTGTCCCCAGGGGGGCGATCACGCTCTCATAGGAGATACCCACCCAAGGAGCCCACAATGCGCCCACTCGCCGCTCTCGCCGCGTTGACCCTCGCGACCGCTGCCCAGGCCTTCCCGATTTCCTACCAGGGAGAACTCGGCGACAACGGGGCGCCCGCGAACGGGCTCTACGACATGACGTTCCAGCTGACCGACAGCCCGACCTTCGGGCTGCTGCTGGACACGGACACGATCCGCGGCGTATCTGTCGTGAACGGGCTGTTCAGTGTCGAGGTCGAGTTCGACGATGCGCTGTTTGACGGGTCGGAGCGGTGGATCGCGGTCGTCGTGGAGGGCGTGAGCCTCTCGCCGCGCCAGCACGTCACGCACGCGCCGTACGCGATCTACTCCGACCGAGCGCGCGAGGCGGGCACCGTCCGCGTGCCGCTGGTGCTCGTGGGGGACTCGGTCGTCATCGAGGGCTACGCCAACGCGTCAAACGGCACGGGCGTCCGGGGCGTGCACCTCAACGGGTCCGGCGTCGAGCCGGGCGTCGAGGGGCAGACGAACTCGGGCTCGTCCAGCGCCGTCGGCGTGTTGGGCGAGGTGCTCGACACGACCGCGGGCTCATTCTCTGCCGGCGTCCGGGGCAACAACCACTCCACCACCGGCACGGGCATCGGTGTCTACGGCTCGCACGCCGGGTCCGGCTGGGGCGTCTACGGCACCACGCCCGACGGGCGGGGTGTCTACGGGAACTCGGCTGATGGCGTCGGCGTCCGCGGATTCTCCACGAACAACCACGGCGTGACCGCGGCGACGACCTCCGGCGTCGCGCTTATTGCCGACCACAACGACGCCGACACGCACGTCGAGCTTGGAACCGACACGTACGCCGTCTTCGCGACCAACATCGCCGACGAGGGCGAGGGCACCGGCATCCGCGGCGAGGGCGGCGACACCGGCGTCCACGGGCACGCGCCGGGCGAGGGCTTCGGCGCGGGGCTCGACCGCACCGGCGTCCTGGGCACCTCGGGCGATTTCTCATCCGGCGCCATGCACTTTTACGGCGTCCGCGGGTTCGGGCAGGCGCCCCCCAGCGGCGGCGGACGCTTCGCCTACGGCGTCTATGGCTCGGCGCAGGCCGGGAGCTCGAGCAACACGTCCTACGGTGTCTACGGGCAAGAAACGGGCGTCACCGGTTCGTTTTCCTACGCCGGTTACTTCAACGGTGACGTTCACATCACCGGCACGCTCTCCAAATCCTCCGGCTCGTTCAAGATCGACCACCCGCTCGACCCCGAGACCAAATACCTCTCGCACTCGTTCGTCGAGAGCCCCGAGATGCTCAACATCTACACGGGCGTCGCGGTGCTCGACGAAAACGGACGAGCACACGTCGCGCTGCCGAGCTACTTCGAGGCGCTCAACGAATCGTTCCGGTATCAGCTCACGCCGATCGGCGCGCCGATGCGCGACCTGCACATCGCGGCCGAGGTCTCCGACAACGCCTTCGCCATCGCGGGCGGCGTGCCCGGGGCCAAGGTCAGCTGGGAGGTCGCCGGCGTCCGCCACGACGCCTCGGCACAGCACCACGCGATCACCGTCGAGGAGGACAAGGCCCCCGAGCACCACGGGCTCTACCTCGACCCCGAGGCCTTCGGGCTCGACGCGTCGCGCGGCATCCACACCCGCCACACGCCCAACCACTAACCCTCACCCGTCGGCGGGCCTGCGGTAGACGGAGCAGACGCCGAAGAGCCCGCTCTCGAGTGGCTCCGCCTCGCCCAGCCCGAGCGTGACGAACACCGTGCGCGCATCCGCCGAGACATCCAGGTCGTGGTGAACGACCTCGAACCCGACGGCTTCCCACGCATCGATCGGCCACGGGTTGGCGATGTCCGTCCAGGGCTTGTCCGGGTGCGGCGCCCCGCCGAGCGAGTAGATCACGACCACGCCGCCCGGCGCGAGGGCGTCGTAGAAATGCTTGCACGCCTCTTCGTCGCTCATGCCGTGCGCGACGGGGACGTAGTTGCCGATGAGTTCCTTGGGCTTGACGTACCCGCGTTTGAGCAGGTTGCGCGCCATGATGACGTCGTACCCGCCGCCGGCGTCGTCGCGGCACGCCTCCTCGTTCGGCCACAGGCACTCGGTGACGCGGACCGAGCCGTCGTCGCCCTCGGGGTTCTCGACCGTGCGCGGCTGCTGCGAGTCCTCGTAGAGCATCGTGAGGATCGGGTCCACCTCGACACCCACGACCTCGGCACCGCACGCCGCGAGCAGCTCGAGCTGGCCCATCTGCCCGTACCCGAGATCGAGCACGCGGGTGCCCTCGAACCCCGCGGCGTCATCGCCCACGCCCAGCGTCGTCGCGGCGAACTCCACCGCGGGCAGGTACGCCGCGGCGGTGCCGTAGAACGTGCTGTAGTACGTGTCCGCGCTGACGACGCGCTCGCGCCAGCCTTCGCGTTCGTCCTCGGGCAACGCCGCGTACTCCTCGGCGGTGATCGCGCGGTTCGGGCGGAACGCGCAGTAGAACGTGCGGTCCTCGAACTCGGTGCGGACGTCGTCGCCCCGGCCGAGCCACGCGCGCCCGAGGGCGGTCGTCGCGAGCGGGCGGGCCTGCTGGGTCGCTTCAGACAGCGCGTGCGGCGCGGCGGTCGCAGTCATCGTGCTCGCGCACACAAGAATCATTGCAAACAGCTTCATCGGTGCCCCCTTCGCACCGTTGAACACCGAACACCCGCCCGCAGTTGCACCCGCTAGATCCCCGCCCCGTCTCCGAGCCGCTTCACCAACCCCGCGCACTCGCCCAGCCGTGGCTTGTGCTCCAGATCGATCGGCAGGTACACACCTCGCTCGTGGTCCGAGTTGAGCACGAGCGCGTTCGGCTCGACCAGCGCAAACCCGTGCTCGGCGTGCTCGTGCCCCAGGATGAACAGGTTCACCCCCCACCGCTCGGTCAGGTCCTCGAGCAGCTCCGCGTCGTACCCCCGCCCCCAGACCATGAAGTGCGCCGACCCCACCCGCGGCGCGTAGTCGTCATCCGTCAACTCGCGGCTGAGGATCGACGCATCAAACCGCCCCATCATCGCCGGCCCGGGCACCGAGTGCGCGCACAAGATATCGCCCGCCGGGCAGACGCACCGCAACGCCAGCGGCATCGAGCGAACGAACGTGTTGATCGCGTCGGTCACCCGCGGCGCGTCCTCGCCGAACGAGTACTCCACGGCGTCGTTGAACGCCTCGACCACCCGCACGCCGTGCTTGACGATCCCCGCCCCCACCACCTGCGCCAGCTCGTGGTTCGCCAGCAGGGTGTGCACCAACTCGGGGTGCTCGGCCTTGAGCGCCGCCACCCGCGCCAGCGCCCGGTAGCTGAAGTCCATCCCGTTCATGAACCGGTCCGAGTGGATGATCTCGTGCAGCGTCAGGTGCGCCGGCTCGGGGGATTCCGCCTCGTCGTCGCCCTCGACGCCCGGGGCGGCCCCGAGCCCCGCCGCGTGCACCAGACGCGCAAAGTGGACCGGGTTGTCGTGCAGATCACCCGTCGCGATCAGCTTGCCCGGCGCTTCGATCCGGTCGATCGACCCGGACCGGCACGCGGCGTCGCGGTTCGCCTGCGCCCCCGCCCGCAGCGCGTCGCAGACGGCGTCCGGGTCGCGCAGGTCGAGATCGGACACCGGGGCGCCCCGCTCAGCCCGCGTCCGACGCGACGTCCGTGGGCTCGTTCGCCTCGTCCGCCCGCGCGCGCAGGATGCCGTAGATCAGATCCAGGCGGTCGGCGACCTTGTGCATCGTCGCCGGGCGTTTGTCGGGCATCACCTCGACGCAGCTCGCGATCAGGTCGCTCAGCCGCTCGGGGACGTCCGGGTTCAGGTCGTGCACCGGCACGGGGCGCTCGATTAGCGAGTCGTCGAGCGAGCCGACGAGCGAGTCGGGCTTGGTGCCCATCGCGGTGGGGATCGTCCGGCGCGTGAGCACCCAGTACATCGCGGCGCCCAGGTTGTACACGTCCGTCTGCGGCGTGATCTCGCGCCGGTGCACCTGCTCGGGCGCGATGTAGTCGGGCGTGCCCTGGATCCGCTCTTTGATCGTCCCGATCTTGCACGCCTGCCCGAGGTCGATGATCTTGGCGATGTGCTTGCCGGTCGAGTCGGGCCCGATGATGATGTTGTGCGGCTTCATGTCCGCGTGGACGTACCCCGCATCATGCATCGCCGCCATCCCGGACGCGACCTGTCGGAAGATGTCCACGGCGTCGGTCAGCGGGATCTTGCCGATCTCGTGCAGCGAGACGCCGTCCACCAGTTCCATCACCAGGTAGAGCTCTTTGACCGAGAGCAACGAGCCCTTCTTGATCAGACGGTCGATCCGGCGGACCGCGTCGTGCGGGACCGCCTGCGACGTGCGGTACTCCAGCTCGGCCTGGTCCAGGAACCGCTGCTCCTTGGGCCCGTTCTTCTCGACATGCTTGAGCGCCCAGACCTGCTTGGTCTTGGGGTCCTGCACCAGGTAGATAATCGACGCCGCCCCCCGGCCGAGCTCGGCCAGGATCCGGTACCCCTCGACAAGGTCACCCTTTTGCTTCGGCTCGGGTTCAGTCATGCGACGCTACACCCTGTCGGTTTGCCGCCATCGGCAAAGGCAGAAAACCAAATGTCCTCATTCGCCCTCGAAGGCCCTCAAGATCAGATCAATCCGCGGGCACGGACACGTGATTCGCTTCTCGTCCCCAAGGTGCGATGGTAGCCGGAGATCCGCGTGCGCACCACGCTCGGCATGCACCAACAGGGGCTGAAACCGTTCACGCGGAGGGATGTTCCTTGCCCACGCACAAGATCGATTCGGCCGTCCAGAGTTGCCAATGCGATGCTCAGCGCCGGTAGCCGCGGACGAGCTCGTAGAAGGCGGCCTGCGGGAACAGGCGCCCCGGGCTCGTCGTCGGGGCCAGGTCCGCGTGCTGCACCACGTCGGCGGGGTCGAGGTCGAACCGGTCGCACAACGCCGCGACGAGCTGGGCCGTCCGGCGAAGCTGTTCGGGTGAAAACGCGCGGCGGTCGCCGTCGCCAACCAAACAAATACCGATCGACGTCTGGTTATGCTTCGCCCCGGCAGACCCGGCGACGTGGGCCCCGGGGAGTTGCTCGAGCCAGCGGTACCCGACGTGGATCTCGCCCTCGCCCATGCCCGAGCCGTTGCCCACCACGAAGTGGTACCCGAGCCCGACCAGGCCCATCGACCGGTGCTGCGACTCGATGTCCGCCGGCCCTCCCGCGGGCGAGCCCGAGTGGTGGATCACGATCTCGGTCCACCGGGCCTGCTCGATCGGCTGGCGGGTGCTGAAGATCGACTCGACGGTGCTGGGCGTGGCGGTCGAGGCGAGCGGCGTGAGCGAGACGCCCGCACCCGAGCCGGCGGGACCCGGGCCGGCGAGCGCAAAGAGCAGCGCCCCGCCCGCGGTCATGCTCCCGACCAGCGCGGCCCAGACGGTCCGGGTCCGACGCGAGATCGTCGGGGCGATGGTCGCGGCTTGGCTTGAGGTGCTCGACGCCATGGAGTGGTCTGTTGCCCTGTGCCTTCCACACCATCTTGTGGTCGGCTGGAATGTCGGTCGCCCGGGTGCCCGCTGTGTTCTCAACCGGGCTCGTGCCGGTACTTTAGCGATCGGTGCGCGGGGCTGATTTCCTCGAACAATACCGGCAGAAAGGGCCGGCGGCTGCGCAACTCCGCGCCCATGCGCCGACGGCGGCCCGGTGCCCGGGCGGGGTCAGTCGTTGCCGAGCAGACGCCCGCGGAGGTTGGGTTGGCGCCTGCCGAAGGCGTCCTGGACGTACGCCGGGGCGCGCTCGTTGCGGGTCGCGTCGTACCGGTCGAACTGCGATCGCTGGTCGTCCTTGCGGAGCGGGGTCTTGTTGCACGCGGCGGCGCCGAGGGCGAGGGCCATCGCCAGGGCGAGGGCCACCGCGGGGCGCGCGGCGAGGCCCGGTCGGGCGCCGGTCCTGCGGGGTGTGTTCGCGTGGGTCATCGCGGGTCCTGTGCTGCTGAATCGGGTGCGCACCAAAGAAAAACAGTGTACCGCTCGACGTGGAGCGGCACACTGCAGGAGAGAGGAGAGAAACTCGTGGATCCCCGCCGCGTGTTCGCGTGCCCGTGGGTCTGGCGGGCGCCGCGGCGGGTCTGTGCTCTAAAGAGGAGATACGCCCGATCCGCCCGATCAGTTCGTGTCTTCCTCCGGTTTTTCGGACCGGAGGGCCCGGGATTCCACGCCCGCCGCCGGGGGGCTCCAGGAGGCCGGATCTGGCAGCCCGCCGGCGGGGGGCACCCCCCGGGCGATGGACTGGCGGACGCCCTCGTACACCGCGACGGTGACCGCGTTCGCGACATTGAGCGAGCGCTCGCCGGGCACCATCGGGAGCGACACGACCCGCCCGGCGTGCTGCTCAAGCACAACATCGGGGAGCCCGGCGGATTCCCTGCCGAAGAGCAGGTGGTCGCCCGGGCGGAGATCCGCGTCAAAGACCGACCTGGTCGCGCGGGCGCTGAACGCCCAGACCCGCGCGCCCGGCGTGCGCTCACCCCGCCACGCGTCGTACGCCGGCGCGTCCGCGTGGCGGTGCACCTCGAGCCTGGGCCAGTAGTCCAGCCCGGCACGGCGGCACGCCTTGTCGTCCACATCGAACCCCAAGGGGTCGATCAGGTGCAGCGCGCACCGCGTGGTCACGCACGTCCGCCCGATGTTGCCCGTGTTGTTCGGAATCTCGGGGGCGCAGAGCACGACACGAAAAAGGGGCGCGCCCGGCGGGCGCGCCCCTTGGTCTGTGTGTGCCTGTTCCGCGTCGCTCACGCGTGGAGGATACGGGCGGGCCCGGGTCAGGGCGCCGTGGCGATTTTGGCGAGCTCCTTGTTCGCCGCGATCACCTGCTCGACGACGGCCTCGAAGTCGTCGACGCCGTTGGGGAACCCGTGCCAGCGGACGATGCCGTCCGAGCTGAGGATGACGACGTGGGGGATGCCCTTGACGCCGATCGTCTCGTAGAGCTCTTGCTCTTCGCTGAACGCGTGGCGGTAGGCCGACCCGTGCGATTCGAGGTACTTCTCGACGGTCTCGCGTTCCTCGCCCTGCCCGGAGATCGCGACGGCGACGATGTCGTCGGCGTGCTTGCGCTGCAGGGCGTCGAGGCGGGGGCTGAATTTCTTGCACGGACCGCACCAGGTGGCCCAGAAGTCGAGAACGACGACCTTGCCCTCGGTCTCGGGGGCGCGCTGCCCGTCGAGCCAGGCGAGCTCTCCGAAGACATCGTCGAGCTTGACCTCGTGCATGTCGTTCTCGGAGTAGCGCGTCCGCGACGAGCACGCCTCGGGCCAGTCCAGCTCGCCCGAGCCCGCGGCGGGCATGTACCCGATGTCGTCGGCCGTCAGGCGGAGCGTCCCGTTGCGCGCACGAACCAGGGGGTCCGACGCGATGACCTGGTGGACAACCTCGACGAACTCTTCCTCGTGCGGGTTGCCGGTCCAGCGAACGACGCCGTCGGTGGACGCGACCACGACGAAGGGGATGCCCTGCGGGGCGAACTTGTTGATGATGCGGCGGCGGCCGTCGTAGACGTGGGCGTAGTGCTCGCCCTTCTTCTTGACCCAGTCGCGGACCTTGAGCTCTTCCTCGCTCTGCCCGCCGACGCCCACGACCATCAGGTCCTTGTGATACGACTTCTGCAGGTTCTGCAGCGTCGGCATCGCGCGGATGCACGGGCCGCACCACGTCGCCCAGAAGTCGAGGATGATCACCTTGTTGTCGATGTCGGTGTACCGCTCGGAGATCCACGTGACGTGGTCCATCGAGGGCAGCTCCTGGCCCTGCAGGTCGTTGGCGCCGAAGTCGACGTTGCGCTCGGGCCAGTCCGCGTCGGCGTAGAGGTGCTTGGCCAGCATGCCGCTGGTCATGTCCTCGGGCGCGGGGAGGTCGATCTTCTCGGCGCGGGTCGGGCCGTAGGGGCTCTCGCCCGCGGCGATCATCTCGGTGCGGCGGGCCTGCTCGCCCGCGGCGTGCTCGGCGGTCTCGTCGAGCAGCTCGACCACCGCACGCTCGAGCCCGATCGGCTCGGCATCGGCGTACCGCAGGTTGCCCGCCTTGTCGATCACGAACAGGTCCGCGTTCTCGTCCGCGTGCAGCAGCTCGCGCAGGGCGTTGCCCGTGTCTCGCGCGCCGGGCACCTTGACCATGCCCGCGTCCTGCAGCAGCTCGAACCGATCCCACCCGGCTTCGGGGTGGATTGCGAAGATCGTCACGCCATCGTGCCGAGCCGCGAGCGCGGCCAGCTCCCGCGTGTACCGGATGCTGTCCGCGTCGGCGACGTCGGTCGTGACGATGACCGTCACGCCGCCGCGCAGGTCGCGCACGCGCAGCTCGTCCATGCCCACCCACGCGTCGAGCGAGTCGAACGCATCGCGGGGCAGGGGGGCTGCTTCCATCGCGTTCATCGCGTCGCGGCGCTCGCCCGAGCCTTCGCGCGGGATCGGCGCACCAAGAGCGCTGGTCGTCAGCATCGCAGCGCACAGTCCGACGGTCGTGGTCCGGAGCATCCAGATTCTCCTGCGGGTGGATCGGGGTCTGAGCGGAAGGCTCAGCACACAGTATGGATCGGTTCGGGGGGGCAGATCAACGCGAGAACGAAGGATTGAACCCTGATCGGGGGGCGATGCTTCCACGAATCGAGGCGGAAAGTGCCTCGCGAACGGGTCAGATGGGCCCGCACGCCCTGTGGAGGGCGATCGCCGCGGCGACGCCGGCGTTGAGCGAGTCCACCCCCGCGGCGATCGGGATCCGCACCCGCCGATCCGCGGCGGCGAGGGCGGCGGGGGTCAGGCCCGGGCCCTCAGTCCCGACGAGCACCGCGACGCGCCCACCCTCGGGCGCGCGGGCGTGGGTGATGTCCTCGCTGCCGGCGCCGAGGGTGAGGGCCCACGTTTCGAAGCCGAGTTCCGCCAGGCGGGCGAGCCCGCCCGGCCAGTCGGCGAGCGTCGCGAAGGGCACCCGAAGGGCGAGCCCCATCGAGACGCGGACGGCCTTTCGATAGAGCGGGTCGCAGCAGCGCGGCGAGAGCAGCACGCCGACCCGGTCGAGCCCGGCCAACGCCGCGGCGGATCGGAAGATCGAGCCGACGTTGTCGTGGTTGGTCAGGTCCTCGAGCACCACCAGCGTGCGCGCGCCCGCGGCGACCTCGTACGGGTCGCGGTCTTCGCCTCGTCGGGCGGCGGCGAGGACGCCCCGGTGGATGTCGAACCCGCAGATCTCGGCCATCACCTCCCTCTCGGCGGTGTAGATCGGGACCGATCCGGGCAGAGCGTCCAGCGCCGCGCGGGTCGCGGGCGCGAGCGCCTCAAGCCGGCGCGGGGTGATGAGGACGGATTCGGGCCGGTAGCGCGACGCGAGGAGATGGTCGAGGACCAGCTCGCCCTCGGCCATGAACAAGCCGCCGGCGTAGCCGGTGCCGGTGCGGTTGGGGGCGCCGGCGGGATCATCGGCATCCGGGGCGACCTCGGGATGATGGGCCGCGCGGAGCCAGGCGTCCTTCTGGGCGCGGTAGACATCCACCCTGGGGTCCGCGGCGTCCGAGATGGGCTCGATGGTGGGCATGGCGATGGTCGATGATTGGGGCACGGATGGCCGCCGGCGTAGGGTGGGCCTGCAATCTGCCCGGAGACCCGAGTGATCCCGACCGAACCGATCATGGCTGTGTGGGAGGCGGCGGTCCTCGGGCTGGTCGAGGGGATCACCGAGTACCTGCCGGTCAGCTCGACGGGGCACCTGATCATCACGGCGTCGCTGCTGGGGCTCGACGAGCCCGCCGAGGCGAAGGCCGCGGTCGATGCGTTCAACATCGTCGTGCAGGGCGGGGCGATCCTCGCGGTGCTCGGGCTCTACCGGGTGCGGGTGGTCCAGATGCTCGCGGGGCTGGTCGGCAAGGATGCGGCGGGGCTGCGGCTGGCGCTCAACATCATCGTGGCGTTCGTGCCCGCGGCGGTGCTGGGCTTCCTGCTCAACGACTGGATCGAGGATCGGCTCTTCAACCCGACCGCGGTGCTGACGGCCCTGGCTGTGGGCGGCGTCTTCATGATCGCGCTCGACCGGGCGAAGATCCGCCCGATGCGCCGGGCGGACGCGAAGGCCGAGGCGGGCGAGAACGTGCCGGACTCTGAGCGCGGGCACGAGATCGAGGAGCTTGGCTGGCGCGGGGCGCTGATCGTCGGGTTCCTCCAGACCATCGCGATGTGGCCCGGGACGAGCCGGAGCATGATGACGATCGCGGGGGGCGTGCTCGTGGGCCTGCGCCCCAAGGCCGCGGCGGAGTTCAGCTTCCTGCTCGGGCTGCCCACGCTGGGCGGGGCGTGCGTCTACTCGCTGTACAGGAACCTCACCGAGTCGGAGAAGGCGGGCACGCCCAACATGTTCGAGGTGCTCGGTGTGGTGCCGATCGTCGTGGGGCTGGTCGTGGCGACCCTCAGCGCGGCGGTCGCGGTGAAGTGGCTCGTCGGGTTCCTGAACACGCACGGGCTCGAGCCGTTCGGGTGGTACCGGCTGGCGCTGTGCGTCGTGCTGGGGGGCTTGCTGGCCGGTGGGGTGGTGTCGTTCTGAAGAACCCGCCGACGATTTGCCCGTGCCACTGACCCGTCCTCGGGTCAGTGCGGACGCTCGAGGCAATACCCAAGACACTGACCCGCGGACGGGTCAGTGGCACGCAAGCGTTCCCGCCTCACGGTCGGGGCTCCTTCTCGTGGAGTCCAACGGAGATACGCTCAGGCATGGAAACGTCGTTCCCCAAGGACAAAATCAGGGTCGTGCTCTTTGAAGGCATCCACGCGGCGGGTGTGGACATGCTGACGCGCGAAGGGTTCGACGTGACGGCGTTGCCCGGCGCCGCCGAGGGCGCCGAGCTGGCCCAAGCCGTCGCCGAGGCACACGTGATCGGGCTGCGGTCCAAGACGCAGATCACGCCCGGGGTGCTCGCGGGCGCGCGCCGGCTGCTGGCG
>BQJQ01000023.1 GCA_021604785.1 Phycisphaeraceae bacterium | reverse complement strand
GCCTGCCCGCCCACGTCGCCGCGGGCGACCCGCTCGACCCAACGACGCCCGGCATCCCGGATTGCCTCACCCAGCGCCGCCTCCGGCTCGGCGAACCTGGGGGGTTGATCGGATGTTCCCAGCAGGTCGTTCACCACCAGGATCTGACCGTGGCACGCCGGGCCCGCACCGATCCCGACCACCGGCACTTTCGTCGCTTCCACCACCCCCAAAGCCACCTCCGGGGGCACCGCCTCGATCAGCAGCATCCCCGCCCCGGCCTGCTCCAACGCCACGGCGTCGGAAATAATCCGCTCCGCCTCGCCCGCCGACCGCCCCTTGGCCGTCGGCACGCCCACGAGCCCGGTGGTCTGAGGTCGGAACCCGACGTGCGCGCAGACGGGGATGCCCGCCGAGGTCATCTTCGCGACGACGGGCGCCATGGATGCGTCGGCCTCGAGCTTCACGCAATCCGCGAGCCCCTCGGTCATGAACCGACCGGCGTTCACCATCGCCGCCTCGGTCGAGACGTGGTAGCTCAGGAAGGGCATATCCGCCATGACGACGGTGTTGGGCGCGCCGCGTTTGACCGCCGAGGTGATCTGGATCATGAAATCCAGCGGCGCGTCGATCGTGCGCTCAAGCCCGAGGATGACCTGGGCCGCCGAGTCGCCCGCGAGCAGCAGGTGCACGCCCGCGCGTTCGAGCCACCGAGCCGTGGTCGCGTCGTAGCACGCGAGGCACGCGAACCGGTCGCCCCGCTCGGCCATCCGGGCCAGCGTCCGGAGGGTGACCTTCGGGCGTGCCTCGGGCACGCCGGGAGTCCCGGAACCAGCAGGGTTTGGTCGATCAGAGGGTGGGGAAACGCTCACGCAGGCATTGTAGGGAGATCGTCCATCCCGCAGTACGCTGCAAAGTCGACCTCTGACCGGAGCACATGCCGATCCCCTACCACGGAATCCCAAACTCGATTTCGGATTTCTCCACCGCCGGGATCGGCGTTGCGGTCGTGGGATCAGGGGGCAACGTCCCAGACGCCTACTCCGGGAAGATGCGGGTCTACGCATGCGTCCTGTTTGTCTGCGCCATCGCGAGCGGGCTCGCCTGCACCCTCATTGCGGTCCCGATCGTCGGAGGCCTCGGCTTGCTCCTGGGGCCGGTCGCGGGCGTCATCGTGGGCATCCTGATCGGCCTGCCCATCGCAGCCTTGATCAACCATTACCGCCGCAAAGAAGATGATCCACCCGCGGAGCCCTCATGACGCCCAACCCGCCCGAGCCCAATCCGCCCCAGCCCGGCACCCCGCCACCTCCGCGCCCACCCCCGAGCCAAGCCCAGGGCGACGAGGGCATCGAGACCTACCACCGCGTCGCGGACACCGTCGGGTTCGTCCCCAACATCCGAGGCAAGGACAACCTCTTCCAGGTCGCCGCCGTCGCGTTATGCACCATCGCGGGCGTCGTCGCCGGGCTCTTTTTCAAGACCGCCCCGAGCACCCCCGCGTACATCGCCCCGGTGATCGGAGGCATCCTCGGGCTCATCGCGGGCACGTTCGGCTCCGGGCTCGTGCTGATGATCCTGGGCTGGATCCGCGCCGCCATGAAGCGCTGAGCCGCCGACTCACCCCTTCCGCGCCAGCCCCTGCTGCATAGCGCCGAGCACGCGGTCCCACGCGATGTCGAAGTAGTCGTGCGTCTCGTCCCAGTGCGACGCGTCGCCGAACCCGAGGTGCGTCAGCGTGATCTTCGTCCGCTCGCCCGCGAGCGGCTCGAGCTCGACGACCACCCATGTGCGCTTGGCACGCGACTCGGGCTGCGCGGGGGGCGCGTTCCACGAGAACGTGATCATCCGGTCCGGGATGTAGGACAGCACCTGGCACCCGTTGCCGCCCGTTGCCCCGTCGAACAGCCACTCGTATCGCCCCCCGATCGCCAGGTCGATGTTCGCAACCATCTCGGCGCGCTCGGGCCCGTAGACCTCTTTCCACGCGTCGCCGTCGGACCACGCGCGGAACACGTCCGACACCGGCGCGGCGATCTCAGCGGTCTTCTCGAACGACCGCACGCCCGCGCCCGCCGCGTCAAAGTGCCCCGCCCGCACGTCGTACGGCCCCGAATGCATCTCCGCGTTTGCACTTGCCCACGCTTCCGCGTCTGCGTCACCCATCGCGCTCTCCTCGTCCACGACGCGGTGCCACACGCCGTCCATGATCTGCTGCTCCTGGTCGGCCCCCGGCGCCGTCATCCAGACACGCCACGCGACCGAGTCCGCATCGAGCGGGTCCATCTCCTGCCGCAGGCGCGACCCGTCCGGGTTCGCGGTGTCTGTGTGAATCGTGGGCAGCCCGTCCTCGACCTCGAAGGCGTACGGGATCGTTGATGTGGTCCCGTCGTAGGTGAAACCTGTCGCAATGTACGCGTCGCCGTCGCGCTCGGGGGTGTAGAACGAGTGGTACCGCTCGTACGCCTCGCCCCCACCGTCGGACGCGACGGTGATGACCTCGACGAACTTCCCCCCGACGCCGACGCGGTACTCGTTGCGCGCATCGATCGTCATGCCCCACGCCCATGTCGCCGAGAGGGTCCAGTCGCCCACGTAGTAGTTCAGGGGTTCGAGCGCACCCGAGACGCGCCCGGGGCGGTCCGGCACTCCCTCGGGCGGGGCGCCCCACGCCGTCGTCGCGCCGGCTGCGCACACCATGACCGCTGTGGTGATCGTCTTCATGCTGAAGTCTCCTCTGTCCTTTGGGTTGTTCCGGTTGGGCGTGCCCGCTCGAGCAGCGCGTCGATATACGCCCGCAGCTGGGCGACCGAATCGTCGAACGGCCCGAGCTCATCCGAAGCCCGCGCCTGCATCAGCCCGCCCTCCATGACGGTCAGCACGAACTTGGACAGCCCGCGCCGATCCAGATCCGCGGGCAGCCGATCGCCCGCCTCGTTCAGCCACGCCTCGATGCGGGCCGACCAGTTCGCAAAGTTGATGTCGATGTGCGGGCGCACCTGCGGGTGCGTGTCCGACACCTCCAGCGCCAGGTTCCCGATCGGGCACCCGAGCCGGCATTCCGTCGCGACCATGTTGCCGCGGTACCACGCCAAGAGCGCGAAGATCCGCTCGACCGGGTCGGGCTGGGCGTGCTCGATCGGGCCCATCACGAT
This sequence comes from Phycisphaeraceae bacterium, assembly GCA_021604785.1. Classification (GTDB taxonomy): domain Bacteria; phylum Planctomycetota; class Phycisphaerae; order Phycisphaerales; family UBA1924; genus BQJQ01. The sequence goes on along the minus strand of BQJQ01000023.1, from coordinate 21,231 downwards.
CGGGTCCAGGTGCTCCTCGTACCAATTCAGCACCCCCACCAGCAGGGCGTCCTTGGACTCGAAGAAGTGGTAAAGCGACCCCGAGTTCACCCCCGCCTCGCGGCAGATGGTGCTGACCCCCGTCGCGCTGAACCCCTGCTCAAGGAACAGGCGGGCCGCGGTCTGCAGGATCTTCTCGCGGGTGTCGGGGGCCATGGGAGCTCCTTACTTGAGCGATCAATCAAGAATATAGAGGCGAACACGGCCCGTCAAGGGGTGTTTTGAGTGATCGCTCAATTTTTTGATCGCACACCTGGCACCCGCGTGGGCTCACCGTGCAGGCTGCGGGGACCCGGCGTCTGCCGTGAGCCCGAAGAATCGCCGGTGGTGGGCGAGGATCTCGCGGACCGTCTCATCGGGCGGCGTCGGATTATCCACGCCGGGCTCGAACGTCCCGCCGAGCACCAACGCGTCGTTCCGCGGGAACATGTACCGGTACCCGTCGTGGACGACGTACCCGAGCGGCTGCGGGCGGAGATGCACGAGCACGCCGCGGGCGGGGTACATCGCGTCGTCGCCGAACAACTCGCGCGACCCGAGCGCAAGACAGTTCACCGCGACGGGCTCTTCGAGTGCCAACACCTCATCGAGACCCGCGAACCGGCGCTCGACGATCGGGTCCCCTTGCGAACGCAGGAGGTCATCGAGGGTGCGCAAAAACCGAGGCGTGTGCATGAACAACGACTCGTACGTCTTCCCCGGCCCGCGCGAGGCGCCAACCGGGAGCTCCGCGATCTCCGTGGGAAGCTCGACCGCGCCCGATTCGAAGAGGTGGCTCTCGAACGGCGCGCCCGCGGGCTCGTACACCGGCAATGTCTCGATGCCCCACCGCTCGCCGTCGCACGCGCGCAGCAGCTCGTCGGAACGCCGGAGCAGCGCGTTCAATCGGTCCCGCTCCGGGCCCGGCTCGGGGAAGTCGAGCCCCGTGGGCAGCCAGATCGCCCCGGCGATGCCGCTCGTCGTCGCGGGCCCCGCCTCCGACGCGTAGACCGTAACACCGTGCCCGCGCGCCGAGAGTTCGACCGCGGTCGAGAGCCCCACGACCCCCGCGCCGAGCACCGCGACCGGGGCGCCCGCCCCGACCTCGCGCACGACCAGATCCGCCGCGGCTTGGGCACACCCGAGCGCGAGCGTCACGCCGCACCCGCCGTGCCCGTAGTTGTGGATCACCGTCTTCGTGCGCGCCCCCCGCGAGACCCGCTCGGTCTCGAGCCGCAGCCCCCCGTGCCGGCACGGGCGGATGCCCGCGATGGCGCGGACCACGGCGGCGTCGGAGAGATCGGGAACGGGCGGGACCTGGCTCACGCCGAACCGTAGACTCTGCAGCGTGCGGTGGTCACGTCACAAAGCCCTGATCGTGTGCCTTGGCGTCGGGCTCATCCTGCACGCGCTTGGTCGCGGGAAGTTCGGGCGATACGGCGGCGAGTTCAACAACGACTGGCTTGGCTCGTTCGAGCCGTGGTTCATGTGGGGCGGGCTCGCGATTCTTGCCGGCCCGCTCTTGCTCCTCGCGATTCACAACGAGTACACGATCCGAGTCATCAAACGCCGGCGAGCGAGGAAGACCTGCCCGCACTGCGGGTACGCGCTCCGCGGGATCCCTCGCGAGGCGCTTTGCCCGGAATGCGGGGAAGACCGCAATACCGAGCCGCGCCACATCCTGGACACGCCCGAGCCGCCGATGTCATAACGCCTGCACCGCCGCCAGCACTTCCTCGGCGTGACCCGGCACCTTCACTTTGTCCCACCGCTGCACGACCTTACCGGCCCCGTCGAGCAGGTACGTCGTCCGCTGGATGCCCATGTACGTGCGCCCGTACATCGATTTCTCGACCCAGACGCCGTACTTGGCGCACACGACGGGGTCGGGCTTGCCCGCGTCGTTCACCCGCTCGTCGGCGAGCAGCGGGTAGCTCAGCCCTTCCTTGTCCGCGAACTTCAGCTTCGACTTCACGTCCAGGATCGAGATCGCCAGCACGGGGCACGAGAGTTTCTCGAACTCGGGCAGCAATCCCTCGAACTGGCACGCTTCATCCGTGCACCCGCTCGTCATGTCCTTGGGGTAGAAGAACAGGACGAGGGGCGCGCCGGCGTAGTCTTTGAGCGCGTGCGGATCGCCGTGCTGGTCATGGAGTTTGAACGCGGGGGCCTTGCGGCCCGGCTCGATGAGGGGCATGGAGTGTCTCCTGCGCGCGCGCCATCACGCGCTGCGGCAGGGTAGACGCCCGCCTCACCCGGTGTGCATGACAAACAACGCGACCGCCGTCAGGAGTACGACGGCGCCCAGCGCGATCGCGATGCCGTCGCCGACATGGTGCCGACACTCACGGGGGGTACCGGGGCGGGGCACGGCGGCGAGTTGGGCGAGCACGCCCGGCTCGTGCAGCGCGGCGACCGGGTTGTCGTGCCCCGCCCCCGCTTCGAGCACGATCGTCGCGATCGCGTCGGCATGGTGCGGGGCGAGCCCGAGCTGCATGCCCCGGCGGCGCAGGCGGTCGCGGGTGGGGTGGTCCGCCCAAGAATTGCCCGAGGCAGCCCCCGCCGACACCGCGACCCGCAGGGCGAAGACCCATCTCGGATCGCCCGGCTGGAGGGTCGTGTTGCCTGTGGGCATCATGGTGACGCACGGCAACACCCCGTCGCCGGCCAGCCGCAGGCGGGGGCGGGGATTCGGGCTCGTGGGAGCGGTCCGCGTCATCGCACCCGTGTTGAGGCACACGCCGTGCCAAGCGAGCCCGCCCGCGCCCTCTACACTCCGGACCCCATGCCCGACACCCAGCCCGATACCACGCCCGCACCCGATCCAACACCTGGCGTTGGGGACCCGCTGCCCGAGGTCGCGGCGCCCCTCGCGCCCCCCGCGGTGCTCGACACCCTCGAGCGCCTGTCCAAGCGCGGCAAGCTCGCCGGGTTCCGGCGCATCGACGCGCGCACGTTCGGCGCGACCGCCTACGGCAACCCGTTCGACCGTGAGCTCGTCGGCACGGCAGACGCCGCGGGCGAGGGTTCGCGCGTCGGGTTCGCGCTCGCGTGGAAGCGGAAGCTGCCGGGTGTGTTTCTGGCGACGCTGGTGCTCAGCGCGTGGCCGGGCGTGCACCTGATGGACTCGCTGATGAACACGTGGTTCGGGTGGTATCCCAATGCGTTCTGGGTGACGTGCGCGTGGTATTTGCCGCTGACGGTGCTGCCCGCGCCGTGGGCGTGGTCGGTCGCGATGAAGCGGTCGCGCCGATCCAGCGACGAGCACGCCCGCGAGCAGATCGAGAAGATCCGCGCCGCGTTGACCGCCGACGGCTAGGCCAACGCGGCCGCTCGCCACGAGACCCGCACGCAAGGCGCAGAAAAAAGCCCGCGGACACGGTGTCCGCGGGCTCTGGTGTTTACGAATCAGGCGGGCGTCTTACTCGACGTCCTTGCCCTCGACGACATCCTCGAAGGGCGGGGCGGCGTGGGCGTCGTCGCCGCCGTGCTTCATCTTGCGGAAGTACCCGTGGTACGCCTTCATCGCCTGGTTGCCGAAGATCAGCATGATCGGGATATTGACAACGAGCATGACGCCCAGGCCCAACGTGGTCCACATGTCGAGCTCGGCGTCGGTGCCCAGCAGCGGGCGTTTGGTGCCGTCCGCCTGCGTGACGACCGGCATCATCGCGACCGTCGTGAGCAAGATAAGCCCGCAATAGACGAGTTTGTACAACATCACCGCCGGTTTCGCGGCGGCCTCGCCCTTGGCGCCGAAGAAGTAGTAGATACCCTGCTCGCCGTAGTACGACCATGAGATCATGGTCGAGATCGCGAACAACCACGCCGCGATCGTCACCACGACCATGCCGAGACCCGGATACGTGCGGTCAAAGGCGTAGGCTGTCATCGACGCGGCGGCGTAATCGCCGTAGATCCCCCGATCGGGATCGCCGTTCGCATCGGGCCGCAGGGTCGGGCGCGCCGTGGATTCAAGGGTGTTCCAGCTCACAACCCACGTGTCGGTGGCGCCATCTGCGGCGTCCTGCTTCGAAACCGTGCCCGTCATGCGGCGGAGGTCACGCCCGGTGTTCTCGTCCTGGTCCGCGGCGACCACGACAAAGATCGTCTCACCGTCGCGCCACCCGGCCGCGTTCTCGGCGCTGCGCCGGATCTTGCGCGCGTCCGCGGTCATCCGGGGCAGGGCGGACGACTCAAGCGTCCAGGCGTTCTCGAGCAGGTTGTTGTCGGCGTCGCGGGCTTCGACGATTCGGACGTCTGACCCCTGCGCGAAGGTGGCCTCGGCTTCGCGGTTGTACGCGCCTGAGGACAGAATCACGAGTGCCGTCAGCGTGCAGACCACGATGGTGTCGATGAACGGTTCGAGACCCGCCACCACGCCCTCGCGCACGGGCTCGTCGGTCTTGGCGGCCGAGTGGGCGATCGGGGACGAGCCCTGCCCGGCTTCGGAGCTGAACAGGGCACGCTTGACGCCCCAAATAAAGGCATAGCCGACAGTGCCACCGAGGAAAGCGCCGCTCGGATCAGCGGCGTGTCCACGAATGAAACCAGGTAAGAAGCCCCAATCTGGCAACCCGCTCTTGACAATCAGCCCGAGCATGGCAGGGATCTGCCCGGCGTTCATGATCAGCACGAACAACGCGGCCAGCACGTACAGCACGCACATCAGCGGCACGATCTTGCCCGCGACTGACCCGATCCGCTTGATGCCCCCGATGATGACGAGCCCGACGACAATCGACAGGATGATACCCGTCGCGATCGGCGGCACGGACGGGAAGTACGTGTGCGTGATGTCGGCGACGTTCCACGCCTGGAACATGTTGCCGCCGGTGATCGCCGAGATCAGCAGCGTGATGACGAACAGACCACCGATGAGCGCGCCGATCGGCCCGAGCCCCCACTTCTGGAAGCCCTTCTTCACGACGAACATGGGACCGCCGTGCGGGTTGTCTGGGTCGTCGGTGTTGCGGTAGAGCATGGACTGCGTGACCTCGGTCATCTTGAGCGACATGCCCAGCAGCCCGATCACCCACATCCACAGCACCGCGCCCGGCCCCCCCAGCGCCACCGCGACGGCGACCCCGCCGATGTTGCCCAAGCCAACCGTTGCCGACAGCGCCGCCGAGAGCGCCTGGAAGTGGTTGATAGCGCCCGGGTCGTTCTTGTCGTCGTACTTGCCGCGCACAACGGCGACGCCGTGCGTCAGCGCCCGGAACTGCCCGAACCCGGACCAGATCGTGAACAGCAAGCCCGTCAGGAGCAACGCATAGACGGTGTAGTTGGAAAAGAGCACGCCGTTCGCGGCGTTGATGGCGTCGTTCAGTCCCTGCATTGGTGGAGGCTCCGGAATGGCGAACGAGGTGGCAGTAGCGCCGCCCGAGATCGGGCTGAACACGTATCTTGGTGGGTATCGGCCATTTATGCAAGGAGGGCGGTATTCTGGCACGGTGTGGCAAGCCTCGGACATCGTGCAGACCGCAGCCCAGGCACTCCGGGCCTTCGAGCAGGGCCTCGCCGCCGAGCACGCGGTCTACGGGCTCGACGCTCTCGACGAGGTCGCCCTGCACCCGATCCTCTCGGGCGGATTCGCCCAATCCGGGCTCGGCGTCTGGCGGGAGCACCCCTACCCGGGCGAGGTCAGCGCCCGCCCGATCCTCACCGCCCGCGAGCGGTGCGACCTGGTGCTGACCGCCGATCCCGCCGCCCCGCCGCTCGACCCGGTCGTCGAGCTCAAGCACATGGACGCGGCGACGGGCACCCTCTTCGAGCCCATCGCCGACACCCTCGCCCCGCCCGGCCCCACCACCGAGCCGGGCGACTGCTGCTGGGTTGAGGTGAAAGCCATCGCTCAGTTCGCGTACCAGTCGGGCGTGCCCGTGCCCAACCGGGCGTACGCGACCGAGCTCGTCTCCGGGCCCGCGACCGACGCGATCAAGATCGCCCGCGAGCCGATGATCAACCACGCGATGGTGCTGATCGTGCTCTTCACCGCCGACGAAGCGACAGCGGCACACGACATCGCCCAGATGACCCACCGCTGCCTGGACAAGGGCGCTCCCGTCGGGGTGCCGGCGGTCGAGTCGTTCGAGATCGTCGAACGCGCGGGGAATCAGGTGTGCACCGTCGCCGCGCTGCCCGTGCGGCTCTAGGTTTCTGTGATGGACCGTCCTCGTGCCACTGACCCGTCTTCGGGTCAGTGGCTGCAGAATTCGGCGGACTCCCCGCACTGACCCGAAGACGGGTCAGTGGCACGAGGTATACCTACACGCTCGCGGGGGCCGGCTCGGTCGCCGGCGCGAGCCCGAGCACCCGCTCGATGACGTCCACCGACGCGCACGCCGCGTTCGTGCCCGCGTACATGTCGCACACCGTTGCCAGCTCGCGCCGCTGTTCGGCGGACCGCGCGCTCGACTCGAGCAGCTCCACCGCCGCCGCCGCGATCGCCTCGGGCCCCGCGAAGTGCGGCACGAACTCGGGCACGATCCGACGCCCCGCGATCAGGTTTGGCAACGAAAAACTCGGCGTGGACACCACCCACTTCGCGATCAACGCCCACGTCAACCGGCTCGGGCGGTACATGATCACCATCGGCTTGGTCTGACGCGCCACCTGCAGCGTCACCGTCCCCGACACCACCAACCCCAGATCGCACCACCGGATCACCGCGTCGGTCTTGGCGTGCACCACCGCGAGCGACGCGGGCCACGCCCGCCCGGACGCGGTCGCCAGGCGGCGCAGCTCGCCGACGTCTGCTTCTTTCGCCGCCGCGACCACGCCCGTCATCCCCGGGTGCTCGCCCTCGAGCTTGCGGTACACGTCCACCAGCGTCGCGAAGTTCCGCGACAGCTCGCCCGGGCGCGACCCGGGCATAATCGCGACCCGCGGCCCGTCGCCCGAGGGCAGCTCGCGGACCTGCACGTCCAGCGCCGCCGTGTCCACCGGCGTGTCGAACAGCGGGTGCCCGACGAACGTCGCCCGCACGTTCCGCTTCTTGAACCACGCCTCCTCGAACGGGAGCAGGCACAGCACATGGTCGGTCAGGCGGCGGAGCTTGTTCACCCGCCACTTGCCCCACGCCCAGACCTGCGGCGCGACCAGGTGCACCACCTTCGCGCCGCGCTCCTTGGCGAGCTTGCAGACCGGGAAATTCGCCGCGGGCGAGTCCACCGGCACGTGCACCACCGGGCGGTGGCGGGCCATCCACTCGGCGATCCGCCGGTTGATCTTCCGGTGCTGCATGATCTTCTTGAGCCCGGGCATGCCCATGACGGCGTCATCGCCGGTCCGCTCGACGATCTCCGCCCCGGCCGCACCCATCTTGGGCCCGCCCCAGGCGTAGACCTTGAGCTCCGGGTGCCGCCGCAGCAGCTCCGCAACCACCGCCGCCGCGTGGTCATCCCCCGACGGCTCGAATCCTGTGAACAAGATGGGTCGGTCCACGCCCACGCGAGGGGGATGCTAGCCCGCCGACGCAAGCCCACATCACACCGGACCACACGGCAGCCCTCTCTTGGTGGGGCCGGTTTTCTACCGGCCTCTTCAGGCTCAGGGTTCTGGCGATCTCGAATCTCGCGGCCGGTTGAAAACCGGCCCCACCAAAGGCCCTCAGAACCCCGCCGCCTCCAGCCACGCGCTCGGGTGGGCCCGCAGCGCTGTCGCGATCGCGACCAGCGACTCCAGACTCGGCAGGTGCGCCCCGCGCTCGACCGCCGACAGCTGGCTCACGCTCATCCCGCTCGACTCGCCGAGCTCCTTGAGCGTCCACCCCCGCTCGGTCCGGGCGAGCCGGATCTGCCGACCAAGCTCGCCCCGCAGCCGGTCCTGCGGGCGCTGCCCGAGCCCGAACGCCGCCGCCGCCTGCGCCAACGCCCGCAGCAGCTCCTCGGCCCCGAACGGCTTGGCGATGTAGTCAAATGCCTGGCGCTTGAATGTCTGCCGCATCGAGTCGAGCGACGGGTACCCCGTCACCACGATCACGCACAGCTTGGGCCACCGCTCGCGCAGCTCGGCGAGCACGGCCTCCCCGTCGTCGCCGCCCATCTTCATGTCCAGCAGCACCACCTCGGGCAGCGCCTCCTGGCACGCCCGGAACAGCTCGCCCCGCGTCGCGACCGCCCGCGCGTCGTGCCCCGCGTCGGTCAAGAGTGACGTCACAAACTCGCGGAAGTCCGCGTCGTCGTCCAGCGCCACGATCGTCAGCGGCGGCGCCGGCGCGACGGGCGTGGTTTCCTCGGTCTCAGCCATCCGTCGCTCCCTCGGGCCCGGCCGGGCCCGCCGTCGATCCGACCTCGGGCCCGTCCACCGGCAGCATAACTTCGAAAACCGCCCCGCTCCGATCGGGCCGGTTGCTCGCGATGATCGCCCCGCCGTGCTCGCGGACGATCCCCTCGGCCACCGCCAGCCCGAGCCCCGTCCCCCGCGCGTCGAGCCGCGTCGACGAGAACGGCTCGAACAGCCGGCTCATCATCTCGGGCTCGATCCCCGGGCCCGTGTCCGTGACCGTCACCGACGCCCACGACGCCCCGTCCCGCTCGGTCGTCGCGCCCGCGACGGTCACCGCCCCGCCCGCCCGCTCGCCCTCGCGCAACGCGTCCACCGCGTTGCGCACAAGATTGACGAATACCTGCACCATCCGGTCCGCGTCGCAGGCCACCGTCAGGTCCTCGGGCACGTCGTTGATCAGCCGCACACCGCCCCGGTCCGTCTCTCGATCGAGCCGGACGAGCTGCATCGCTTCGCCCACGATCGTGCGCACGCCCGCGGGCTCCCGCCCCGGCTCGCGCACGCGGGCGAAGTCGAGCAGCGACTCGCTCAACCGCTCCAGCCGCCCCACCACCCGCACAAGCAACTGCGATTCCGCATCGCTCAGCCCCCGCGCCGGGTCCGTGTCGAGCTTCTCCACCAAACCCTTCGCGACCGCCAGCGGGGTGTTCAACTCATGCGCGATCCCCGCGGACATCATCCCCAGGCTCGCCAGCCGATCCGCGCCCTCGAGGTTCCGCCTCGCCGTCTCGAGCAAGTGGTTCTTCCGCTTCAGGTCCGCCGCCACCGTCTCGAGGCGCTCGAGCGCATCGCCAAGGCGCTGCTCCTGCGTGCGCAGGCGCACCACCGACTCGTTGCGCGAGCGCATGATCTCGCCAAGCTCGTCCGCCGGCATCGACGCGTCGGGGATCAGCTCCTCCGCCCGGTCGCCCTCGCGGACCGCCGCGTCCGCGCGCAAGAGCGCCCTGATCGGCGCGTACACCTGCGTGGGCAGCACGAACATCTCCAACGCCAACGCCACCAGCCCGTACACCGCGACCATCGATAGCACGACCAGCACGTACAGCCCACGCACCGCGTCGCGGGCCTCGGGGATCGAGACCGCCGCGACCCACAGCGTGTCCGCGCCGTCGGGCGATGGCACGCACATCGCCGCCGTGGCGCGTCCGACCTCGACCTCCACCGCGACGGGCGTCCCCGGGCTCGCCCGGGCCGCCTCAGCGATTGCCGCGGGCAGGTCCAGCTGCTCCGCGCTGCCCGAACGGAACTCGATCCGCCCATCGTCGATCGAGCGGATCGCCGCCCCCTCGCCCGAGCGTGCTTCGAGATCCGCCCGCGACAGCTCCAGCACGTGCAGCGCCTGGCTCATCTCGGCCCGCGAGACGACGTTCGCGATCGCGGGCCGCAGGGCGACGAGCAGGATCCCCGTGAGCACGAGCGAGAAGATCGTGTGCAGCAGGATCAGCTTCTTGCGGATCCGCATCGACGCCAGCAGCCCGCCGGACCGCTCGGCACCGTCCGCCCGCCCCGCGGATTCCCGGGGGAGGGCCGGCTCAGAATGTGCGGGGGTGGTCGCCACGGGCGTCATAGAGTCCGCGATGACCGCGGCGGACACCGGATCGTTCGAGCCCCACCCCGCCGATGCAAGCGCTCCCTCCGGAGCCGCCCCGGACGCCCGCGACCGGGCCATCCGCCGCCTGGCCCGCCAGGCCCGCTATTACCCCGACATCCGCATCGGCACCATCGACCCGACCGGGCTCGAGCCGCGCGACGCCGCCCTCGCCCGGGCGATCGACGAGGGCGTCACCCGGCGCTGGCTCACGCTCGCCCACCTCCTGCGCGAGCTTTCGGGGCACCCGATGAGCACGCTCGAGCCCAAGCTGATCGGGGTGCTGATGGCTGGGGCGTTCCAACTGCTCTTCCTGGACCGCGTGCCCGACCACGCCGTCCTCGACGAGTCCGTCTCGTGGGCCAAGGCGAACATCCGACCCAAAGCCGGCGGCATGGTCAACGCCATCCTCCGCAAGGTCGCCGACATCCGCGTCGAGAAGCGCACCGGGTGGACGCACGCCCGCGACGAACTCCCGCTGGACTCGGGCGATTCGCTCGCGCTACGCGGCCCGATCCTCCCCGGGCCCGAGCCCGCGCGCACAAGCATCGCGACCGGCGTGCCCGAAGAACTGCTCGCCCGCTGGGGCGACGCGTTCGGTCCCGGGCTCGCCCGCGACGTGGCGCACCATTCCATCCTGCGCGCGCCGACGATCCTCAACGTCGCCCACGCGCGCCCACCCCTCGACGACGCCGAGCGCATCACCCCCCACCGCTGGCCCAACCACCGCGTGTTCACGGGCACGCACGCGGCCCTCGAGGACCTGCTCGCCAGCCGCGACGACGTCTGGGCGCAGGACCCGGCGTCCGCCGGCGCCGTCGCGTCGGTCGCGGACCTCTCGCCGCGCAGGATCGTGGACCTGTGCGCCGGGCGGGGGACCAAGACCCGCCAGCTCGCCGCGACCTTCCCCGACGCGCGCGTCATCGCGACAGACCCGGATGGCGAGCGGTACGCCGAGTTGCGACGCGTCTTCGAGGGGCACGACCGCGTCGAGGTCATGCCCGGCGCGCGCGTCCGCGAGACGTGCGCCGCGGGCGCGGACCTGATCCTGCTCGACGTGCCCTGCTCGAACACGGGCGTGCTCGCCCGTCGCCCCGAGGCCCGCCACCGCGCGGGGGCCGCCGCCGTCGAGCGCCTCACCGAGATCCAGCGTCAGATCATCGCCGACGCGATCCCGCTGCTCGCCCCCGAGGGCGTGATCCTGTACGCGACGTGCTCCGTCGAGCCCGACGAGAACGAGCACCAGGCGGCGTGGGCCCAGCGGTGGCACGGGTTTACGCCCCAGCGCGAGCGCCGGTGCTGGCCCGCCGGCGGCCCGGGCGCCAAGCCCAGCGAGCACTGCGACGGCGGGTACTCCGTCGTCCTCGGGCGTGGATCTCTTCCCGACGGGCCGGGGGCGTAGACTCCCGACCTGCCCCGGCGCGCATGCCGGTTTGTTCCAAGCTCCCCCCGCAGAGGACGCCGTCCGATGAACCTGCTGGACATCCTCTCCCCCGATTGCATCCGCGCGCCCCTCGAGGCGACCGACAAGCTCCCGACGATCGAGGAGCTCGTCGCCCTGCTCGCCGCGGCGGGCAAGGTGGACGACCCGGCCGCGCTCCGTGACGCCGTCTGGACGCGCGAGCAGACCCGCACCACCGGCATCGGGCACGGGCTCGCGATCCCGCACGGCAAGTGCAGCACCATGGGCGATCTGGCCCTGGCGATCGGCAAGCCCGCCGAGCCCATGGACTTCGAGGCGATCGACGGGCAGCCCGTCCGCCTGATCGTCCTGCTCGCTTCCCCGCCGGACCGCACGAGCGACCACATCCAGGCGCTCGCCCAGATCTCGCGCCTCGTCTCGATGGAAGCCTTCCGCGAGCAGATCTACAACGCGGGCAGCGCCGACGAGATCTACGAGCTGCTCAAGTCGCAGGGGAAGTAGCGGGCTCGCGCTGCTCACGCCTGACCGACGGATTCGGATCCGTCGGCTTTGACTCCGCAAACCGTGCATCGCCCAATGACGCCAGCGCGGCGCCGAGCGCTTCGAGGCGCCCCAGACACCGCTCGGCTTGCGCGCGGAAGACGGCGTACGGGAAGAGCGTCACCAGCGCCACCGCGAGGCCCAGCGCCGTGGTGAACAACGCCTCGGCAATGCCCGCGGCGATCGCCGTCGGGTCCGACACGGCACCCGAGCTGCCCAGCAGGTTGAACGACCGGATGATGCCCGTGACGGTGCCCAGGATGCCCAGCAGGGGCGCCGCGGCGATGGTTGTCGCGAGGAAGACCCCGAACCGATCGATGCTCGGGCGGAGGCGCTCGATTTCTTCGAGGGCCGCGGGCTCGGAGGGGCGCCGGGCCCGATCGAGCACCGCCTCGACGAACCGGGCGTAGACGGTGTTGTCCTGGCGGGCCAGATCGAGGGCGGCCTCGGAGTCGCCGGCTTGCAGGCGGGCGCCGATCGCCCGGACCAGCGCCCGCGATCGGCGGCTGTGGGTGCGGATCCAGAACGCCGCCCGCTCGACGCTGAGGGTCACGCTGAGGACCGAGAGTACGATCAGCGGGTACATGACCCACCCACCGGCGAGGATCACGGCTTTGATCTGGTCGAGGAAATCCACGCCGCAAGCGTAGCGGGCCCGCCCGCGCCCCACACGAACCGGACGACCATGCCCGAGACCGCGACGTACTGGACCAAACCAATTGCCGAGGCGGTGGACACGCACCTGCGCGCGTTCGTGGACGACGTCGCCGCGGCGCGCCTGGGCGTGCCGCCGAACCTTGCCGACGCCCTGCGGTACGCTCTGCTGGGCGGGGGCAAGCGGGTGCGTCCGGTGCTGGCGTGGTGCGCCTGCGAAGCCGTGGGCGGCAACGGGACCGATGCCCTCCCCGCGGGCGCCGCCGTCGAGCTGGTCCACGCGTTCAGTCTCGTCCACGACGACCTGCCGGCGCTCGACGACGACGAGCTGCGCCGCGGCAAGCCGACGCTGCACAAACACGCGGGCGAGCCGATGGCGGTCCTCGCGGGGGATCAGCTGCTGACGCTGGCGTTCGGGGCACTGGGCGAGCCGGCTGCCGGCGGGCGCGCGATCGACGCGACCACGCACCGGCGCCTCGTCGCGGAGCTGGTCGCGGGGACCACCGGCATGATCGTCGGGCAGACAATGGACATGGGGCTCGACACGCCCCCGGGAGACGACGAACTCGCCCGGCTCGAAGCGGTGCACCGGGGCAAGACAGGCGCGCTGATCCGGGCGGCGTGCCGGATGGGGGCGATCGCGGGCGGGGTCGCGAACGATGCACCCGATCCGCGCCTCGAGGCGGTCTCGCGGTACGCCGACGCGGTGGGGCTGCAGTTCCAGGTCGTCGATGACCTGCTTGACGCGACGGCGACGACCGAACAGCTCGGCAAGGCGGCTGGCAAAGACGCGGACGCGGGCAAGACGACCTATCCCGCGATCCTCGGCATCGTCGGCTCGCGCGCGCTCGCCCGCGATCTTGCCCAGCGTGCCACCGACGCGTTGTCGGACCTCGGGCCCGAGGCGGACCCGCTGCGGAGGCTCAGCCGCGAGCTCGCCGACCGGTCCGCGTGAGCCCTTTTCCGCCGAACCCGCACCGATCGGCGGCGTACCACGCGGGCGGGCGCTCGCCCGACGCCAAGCCCTCCGAAACCATACACTTGAGCGACCTGAAACCACCCAGCAGCACCCGGCGGAACACCCGCCGGCTCGCTTTCAACGAGCACGCATGACCCTCCTCGAAACGATCAAAACCCCGGCGGACCTGCGAGCGCTGCCAGTCGAGCGTCTGGACGAGGTCGCTGCGGACATCCGCGCGGCGATCATCGACCAGGTCGGCCGCACCGGCGGGCACCTGGCGCCGAACCTGGGCGTGGTCGAGCTGACCATCGCGTTGCACTATGTGTTCGACTTTGCGCACGACCGGCTGCTGTTCGACGTCGGGCACCAGTGCTACCCGCACAAGCTGCTGACCGGGCGTTTGCCGCTCTTGGACAAGCTGCGGACGCGCGAGGGGATGGCCGGGTTCCCCGAGCCGCTCGAATCCGAGTACGACCTCTTCCGCGTGGGGCACGCGGGGACGGGCATCTCGACGGCGGTCGGCATGGCCCGCGGCGACACCCTCACGGGCGAGGCGTTCCACCCGAACGCGAACCCGGACGGGCGGCGCGTGGTCACGCTCGTCGGCGACGCGTCGATCGTCAACGGCGTCGCGATGGAGGGGCTCAACAACGCGGGCACGCTCAAGCGCCAGATGCTGGTGATCCTGAACGACAACGGGATGAGCATCTCCAAGCCGCAGGGCGCGGTGAGCCAGTACTTCGACCGCGTCCGCGTGAGCCACACGTACTCGGACTTCAAGAAGGGCGCCAAGGAGCTGCTCCAGCGGGTGCCCGGCGGCGGGGTGCTCAAAGAGGCGTACCACCGCGCGGGCGAGATGACCAAGGCGCTCATCACCGAGGACTCGTGGTTTTCCAAGTTCGGGCTCGTCTGCGCCGGTCCGATCGACGGGCACCACATCCCGACGCTGATCGAGTTCTTCGCCGAGGCTCGGGACATGGACCGCCCGATCGTGCTGCACGTCAAGACCGTGAAGGGCAAGGGGCTGGATGTCGCGGAACAAGACGCGACGCGGTTCCACTCGCCCAAGGCGTTTGCCGTCGAGCGCGACGAGATGCTCGGGTGCCGCATCGAGATGTCGTCGGGCGGCCGCTCGTTCACCGCGGCGTTCGGCGACGCGCTGACCGCGATGATGGAGCGCGACGAGAAGGTCGTCTGCGCGACCGCCGCGATGCCCGACGGCACGGGCACGACCGCGGCGCTCGAACGCTTCCCCGACCGCGCGTTCGACACGGGGATCTGCGAGTCGCACGCGATGGACATGCTGGCCGGGATGGCCAAGTGCGGGCTCAAGCCGTTCTTCGCGGTCTACTCCACGTTCCTGCAGCGGGCGTTCGACCAGGCGTTCCAGGAGGTCGCGCTGCAGGGGTTGCCCGTGCGGCTCTGCCTCGACCGCGCCGGGCTCGTGGGCGGCGACGGCGCCGTGCACCACGGGTTCTGCGATGTCTCCCTGCTCCGCACGCTCCCCGAGGCGGTCATCACGGCGGCGATCGACGAGCCGAGCCTGCTCGCGGCCCTCGAATTCATGAACGGGTGGGACGAGGGGCTCAGCGCCGTGCGATATCCCCGCGACTCGGTCTCGGAACGGTTCACGGCGGACTGCCCGGCGTTCGAACTCGGCAAGGCGCGGCTGCTGACGCCCGAGTTCACGGATCTGGATGCGAACGCGCCGGATGCCGCGGTGCTCGCGTTCGGCACGCCCGCGATTCACGCGGCCGCCGCTGCGGACGCGCTGGCAAGCGAGTACCGGGTGAGTGTCTACGACGCGCGGTTCGCCAAGCCGGTGGACGAGGACCTCATCCGCGATCTTGTCTCGCGGGGCATTCCGGTGCTGACGATCGAAGACCACTCCGTCGTCGGCGGGTTCGGGTCGGCGGTCCTCGAAGCATGCTCGGCGATGGGGCTCGATGCGTCTGGCGTCCGCGTGCTGGGCATCCCGGACGGGTGGGTGCTGCAGGACTCGCGTGCGGACCAGCTCGCCGAGACGGGCCTCGACGCGGCCGGCATCGCCCGTGCGCTGCGACACCTCGTCGGAGCCTCGGCGAAGGGCACCCGCCCCGCGGCGGCGCCCCACCAAGAGCCCAAGCCGACGACCGAGCGGGTCGAAGCCTCGTCCCCATCGAAAGAGATTTGAACGCGGAGACGCGGAGGAACGCGGAGCGAAGAACACGAGTGGATTGGGTTCAACAGGGCCCGGTCTCTGCTCCGGCTCGGTCTGCCTCGGACACTCCGCGTTCCTATTTCTTCCTGCTGCGAGCACCTACCGTTACCCATGGGCCGAGCCGTCCTCATCATCGTGAACCGGCGCAAGCCGGACGCCGACAGCGCCCTCGCGCAGGTCCGCACACTCGTCGAGGCCCGCGGCTCGGTCGTCGGCGTCGTTGATGCCGACGGCGACCTGCCCGCCGAGCCCATCGACGCGGCCGGAGCCGACCTTGCCGTCGTGCTCGGCGGCGATGGGACGCTCCTCAGCGCCGCTCGGCGCCTCGAGGGCACCGACGTCCCGATCCTGGGCGTCAACATCGGCCGCGTCGGGTTCATGACGGGGTACGAGATCGAGACGATCGCCGACCGGTGCGACGACGTCTTCGGCAACGGCCCGCTCAACATCCGCCCCGTCCGGTCCATCGTGGGCGATGTCATCGACGGCGCCACCGGCAAGACGCGGCGCACCGAGCGCGCGATCAACGAGTTCGTTGTCACCGCGGGCCCGCCCTACCGCATGATCACGCTCGGGCTGACCATCGACGGCGTGCCCGGGCCGTCCGTCGCGGGCGACGGGCTGATTTTCTCGACGCCCACCGGTTCGACGGCGTACAACGTTTCGGCCGGCGGGCCCATCGTCGCGCCGGGCGTGGACGCGTTCGTGCTCACGCCCATCGCGGCGCACTCGCTGAGCTTCCGCCCGATCGTGATCCCCGCGGACGCGCGCGTCGAGCTGACCGTCAGCTCGGTCAACGCGCACGAGACCGCGGGCACGACGCTGGTCATCGACGGGCAGGTGCACGAGCGGCTGACCGAGGGGGACCGCGTCGCGTTCCGCGGCGGACCGATGACGCGGTTCGTATACGCCGACGATTCGAGCTACTGGGCGACGCTGCAGGAAAAGATGGGCTGGGCCGCCCCGCCCACGCAGCGGGCCAACCCGCGGAACAAACCCTGACCGGCGCGCCTTCACCCGTGCCATGACCGCCCCCACCGCAACCAAACCGACCACCGTCGCCGACCCGCACGCCATGCGGTGTTTGGAGCTGTGGGGCGGGACGGGCTCTGCCCGCGAAGCCGCCAGCGTGCCCGGGCTGGACATCTACGTTCGGTGCGACCCCTACCGCGGGGCCGAGTCGGGCGGGGATATCTACTACGTCTCGATGTGCGGCGCGGGAAACATCGCGCGGATCGTGCTCGCGGACGTCTCCGGACACGGGGCGGACGTCGCCGACGCGTCCAGGCTTCTGCGCACGCAGATGCGGCGCAACATCAACACGGTGGACCAGACGCGGATGGCCCGCCAGCTCAACGCGCAGTTCGGGGCCGAGGGGGACGGGACGAAGTTCGCGACGGCTTTGCTGATGACGTACTTCGCGCCGTCGAACCATCTGGTGATCGTGAACGCGGGGCACCCGCCGCCCTTGATCTGGCGCGCCGCCAAGCGGGCGTGGTCGTACGCCGAGGCGGAGGACGCGCCTGCCACGCCCGACGCGGGTGTATCGAACCTCCCGCTGGGCATCATCGAACCGACGGGGTACGAGCAGTTCGCCCTGCCCATCGAGCCGGGCGACGTCGCGCTGCTCTACACCGATGCGCTGCCCGAGACGGCGGACGAATCCGGTGCGCAGCTCGGTCAGGCGGGGCTGCTCGAACTGGTCCGATCGCTGAGCGAGCCCGCGGGTGAGACGATCGGCGAGCGCGTTGCCGACGCGCTCGAGCAACGCCGCAACGGCGCACCACCCGAAGACGACCAGACCATCGTCGCGATCTCGCACAACGGCGCCACCCCGCCCGGGCTGAGCATGGGCGAGCACCTCCGCGTGATCGGGCGCATGATCGGCATCGGCCGGCTCGGGCCCTGAGCCGGCCGGCTCACCCGCCCTCGGACGCCGAGCTGTCGTTCATCATCATCCCGGGCATCAGCAGCTCGTCGGGGTTCACGAGCGCGACGACCGTGTCGCCCGCGACGGGCGAGATGCCGCGCTCGACGGTGCCGATGATCACCTCGTCGCCCGAGATCACCAGCAGCGGGATCGCCGCGGGCCCATAGAGCGTGCGGAAGTCGTTGTAGCTGAATTCCTCGGAGACGTTGGTCGCCTTGACGACCCACCCGGCATTGACGTGCGATTCGAGCGCGGAGAAGTCCGCGCCCTTGGCGAAGGCGCGCCGCCCGATCGCCTGGGGCGTGTTCTCGCCCTCGCGCGTCTTGGCAGGCGGGATCGCGACGCCGGTCTTGGTCCCCCCTGCTTTGGTCGTGCCCGAGGCGGGCGCCACGGGGGCGCTCTTGGGCATGGACCCGTCTTTGGAACTGGCCGTCGAGGGCGAGCCTGAGGGGGGCACCGCGCCTGCGGCGTGCTTCTTGGGGCCTTTCGTCGGCGCGGGCGGTAGGCGGTAGAGACCCGCTTTCTCGAACGTGTGCGTGAACCGCTGCAGCGCCAGCGTGTTCACCTCGTCGTTGGGCGTCGCCGCGAACGCGCGCCCGATGCCCCGCAGGTCCAGCTCGTCGAGCACCCACTCGTCGAGGATGTTCGCGTGCACCGCGTCGATGCTGTCCATCCGCGCGGCGCGGATATTCCCTCGGTTCGTGTCGATCACCAGCACGCGGACGCCGCGCTTGGCAAGCACCCGGGCGACCTCGCGCACCCACTTTGGCGCACCGATGAAGACGACCCCCTGCGGGTCCTGGTCCGAGATGCCCAGCGCCTTGGCGATCGGCGACGCCGACAGCCCGTACAACGCCACCGTGCCGATGATCATCGCGAAGGTAATGGGCACGATCCGCTCGGCGCCGTCGACGCCCGCCGCCTCGAGCCCGATCGCGAAGATCGACGCGCCCGCCGCCGCGACGATTCCCCGCGGCGCCATCGCCGACAGGAACAACCGCTCGTTCACCGTCAGCCCTGTGCCCAACGTCGAGATCCAGACCGCCGCCGGGCGGGCCACCACCACCAACACCGCGAGGAACCCGACCACCGAGCCCAGCTCCAGGCTCATCAGGTCGGCCATCCGCACCCGCGACGCGAGCACGACGAACAACACCCCGATCAGCAGCACCCGCAGCGACTCCTTGAATTCCAGGATGTGGCGGATGTCCGCCCGCTTCTGGTTCGCGAGCACCATCCCCATCACCGTCGTCGCGAGCAGACCGGACTCCTTCTGCGTCGCGTTCGCCGTCACGAATACCAGCACCGCGAGCATCAGGCTCACCGGGTTCTGCAGCCAGTCGGGCACCCAGAACCGGCTCATCAGCACGAGCATCACGACCGCGCCCGCGATGCCCAGCCCGCCGCCGAAAACGAGCGTCTCGCCGAGTGACAGCAGGATCGGCATGAACGCGCCCGACTCGGTCTGCCCCGCGAGGATCGCCTCGAACACGAGCACCGCGAGCAGCACCCCGATGGGGTCGATGACGATGCCCTCCCACTTGAGCACCGGGCCCGTCACGCCGGCTGGGCGGATGTGCCCGAGCATCGGCCCGATGACCGTCGGGCCGGTGACGACGAGGATCGCGCCGAGCAACACCGCCAGTTCGAACGGGAGCGAGAAGATCAGCAACGCCGCCCCCGACGCGATCACCCACGTCACCAGCGCGCCGATCGTCACAAGGCTCACCACCGTCCGCTTGACGGTCCGCACCTCGCGGAAGCGGAGCGTCAGCCCGCCCTCGTACAGGATCAGCCCGACCGAGATGCCCACAAGCGTGAACATCAGCTCCGAGTCGAGCAGCGTGTTCGGGTCGAGCGTGTGCTCGGACCCCGGGAAGGTCGCCCGGGCGAGCGGGCCGGCGACCAGGCCCGCGATCAGCAGCAGCAGGATCGAGGGCACCTTGAGCCGCCACGCCAGCCACTGGGCCCCGACGCCGAGCAGGGCGATCAGACCGATCGCCGTCATCTCGGGCGAGAACCCGCCGCCGCCTGTGGAGGCAAGCAGAACCGTCACACTGGGCAATCCGAATTCCACGAGTCACGGGCTCCCGACGGACCCGCCCGGATCCGCAGCGCCCAGCCTACGCCACCGCCTCGCGCGGCGGGGGACATAGCGTCCCGCGCTTCTCGCGGGCGAGGTTCAACACGAGCCCACGCGACGGACGGAGTTGGGACCGCGATTCCGAGGCGTTGGCCTGGGAATCACGCGCCGACGGGAGGGAGTCCGCCGGCGTGGATACGGTCAACGGGAGGGAGTCCGTTGGCCGAATTGAGAAGCCCCTTGGTCAAGGGGGATCTCGACGTGCTTTCAATCTAGTTGCTTGGGAGTCAAACACCATCTCAAGATCGAAAATCAAAGAAAGCACTTTCCTGTATCGTATTCATTCCCTTGAATCTGTCAACCCCATCTTCGCCGATTCCATGCAATTCATCGAAAGATAACGCTCACGATTCCAGAAAGTGTTTTCCCAATCGTGAAAACGCCTTACTCGGCCATTGCAGACACACTTGATCACGCTTCGGGCGTCGTGGTCGTCACGGGCGCGGGGGTCTCTGCCGAGAGCGCCATCCCCACCTTCCGCGACACCATGACCGGGCTGTGGGCGAAATTCGACCCCCAGACCCTCGCCACGCCCGAGGCCTTCGCTGCCGACCCCGAAACGGTCACGCGTTGGTATGACCACCGGCGCCTCGGGTGCCTCGCCGCCGAGCCCAACGCGGGGCACACCGCACTCGCCGAGATTGAGCGGCGCGTCACCGCCCGAGGCGGGTCGTTCACGCTGCTGACGCAGAACGTGGACGGGCTGCACCGGCGCGCCGGGTCGGTGCACGTCGTCGAGCTGCACGGCTCGGTGGCGCGGTGGCGGTGCACCGCAACGGGGCGCGAGTTCGAGCCGGGCCCGGACGCGTTCAAGACGTTCCCGCCGCCCTCGCCGTTCGAGGAGGGCGCGGTGCTGCGGCCGTGCGTGGTGTGGTTCGGCGAGGCGCTGCCCGACGTGGCGCTCGATGCGGCGGAGCGCGCGCTTGAGACGTGCGACCTGTTCCTGTCGATCGGGACATCGAGCGTGGTCTGGCCCGCGGCGGGGTTTATGCACGCCGCGAGCGCCCGCGGGGCCCCCACCGTCGAGATCAACCCCGAGCCGACGGGGATCTCGGATGATGTGACGTGGTCCGTGCGCGCCAAGTCGGGCGAAGCGCTGCCGGCGATCGTCCATCTCATGGCGTGCCACTGACCCGTCTTCGGGTCAGTGCGACCCAGAAGCACTGACCGGCGGACCGGGCAGTTGCACAGCCCGATCACCACCCGAGGATGTACGCGAACATCAGCGGCGCGACGATCGTGGCGTCCGACTCGACGATGAACTTTGGCGTGTCTTTGGACAGCTTTTCCCACGTGATCTTCTCGTTGGGCACGGCCCCCGAGTAGGACCCGTAGCTCGTCGTGGAGTCCGAGATCTGGCAGAAATAGCCCCAGAGCGGCACGTCCCGCTGCAGGTCTTGGCGGATCATGGGCACGGCGCAGATGGGGAAATCGCCCGCGATCCCGCCGCCGATCTGGAAGAACCCGACCGATGATTTCGGCGCG
>BQJQ01000022.1 GCA_021604785.1 Phycisphaeraceae bacterium | reverse complement strand
CCCGCCGAAGACATTCAACCTCGTCGTCCGTCTTCATCCGCCGCCCGAGCACGCCCAGCGACGGGTCGCACACCACCCCGATCCCCCGCGCCCGGATCTCCTCGGCTACCAGCAGCGGCAGCGACCGGTCCGCCGTCACCTCGCGCACGCCCTCGCGCGCCAGGCACTCCGCCGTCGCCTGGGCCGCCCGGATCTCCCGGTCCCCGCTCAGCCCCCCCTCGGGCGCAAAGTCCTCGTACACCCGCACCTCGTCGGCCTTGATCTGCTCGGCCGCCCGCGCAAGCTCCACGTCCCGCAGGATCACCACCGTCCGCCCATCGCCCAACTCGATCACCGACGCCGGGTCATGTGCGTGGAACCGAATCCGCCAGAACACCGCTTTGTTGATCCCGGGCACGCCCGACAGCAGCTTTGCACTCGTCATGCATTGAGCCTACGGCGTCCCGCCGCCGCCCGCTAAACTCTGGTCATGCCCCGCACCACCCCCGCCGCCCTCGCCCTGCTCGCGATCCTGCCCCTCGGCGCCTGCTCCGAGGACGAGCCCGAGCAGGCCCCCCCGCCGCTTAGCTCGAGCTACCTCGAATCCCTCGAGGAAGAGACGTCCCCCAAACGCCTCGCCGCGCGCGCGCCCGAACCCCCAGCCGAGAACGCCGACGACGAACCCGAGGACACCACCGCCGACGACGCCGCGGTCGAAGACGAGCCCGAACGCGACCTCCGCGAGGCCCGCACTTCCCGCTCCACCCTCGGCAAGACCCGCGACCGCGCCCGCTCCCTCCGCAACGAAATGTCCGGCGGCGCCACCACCGGCTCCCCCATCGCCGACACCGGCTTCGACGAGATGTGGATCGAGACCCGCGGCCTCCACTGGGACGTCCCCGAGCCCTGGCTCATCGCCATCCCCACCGGCGACATCAAGGGCGAGCTCGTCGTCGAGCACGACATCGGCAACGGGCAGATCCTCTTCTACGTCGCCGAGACCGACGCTGTGCGCGCGCTCCAGCAGGTCGGCCGCACCTTCACCGACGACCTCGGCGCCCCGCAGCGCCCCCGCCCGACCAAAGCCGACATCGCCGGACGCACCGTCCACCGCATCTCCACCGACGGCACCTTCTCCGACCCCAACGACCGCTCCACCAACGACAAGCCCTTCTGGGCCCTCCGCGCCGCCGCCATCGAGATCGACGACGAAACCAGCGTCGTCGTCCTCTTCCGCGGGCCCGAGGACACCGTCAAACAGAACGCCGCCCGCTGGGACGCGATGATCGAGGGCATGACCACCCGCTGACGCCCCGAATCCGTCGCCCCGCCATGACTGTGGAATAATTCCAATGTGCTCCGTGTTTGGCCCTCCCCCGCGGGCCGCGCCCGCCATCGCACCCCGACCCCGGAGGGACACCCATGAGCGACGCACGCGTGATCGAGCATCTCAACGGCCTCCTCGCCGATGCCGTGATCTATTACTACAAGATCCACAACTACCACTGGTTCGTGAAGGGCCACCGGTTCAAGGAGCTCCACGAGACCTTCGAGGGGCTGTACGAGAGCGCCCACCAAGACCTCGACGACCTCGCCGAGCGGGTGCTGACCATCGGCGGCAAGCCCCTGGGCACCCTCGCCGAGACGCTCACCCACGCAACGATCAAGGAAGAGACCCAGACGCGTGACGCCGAGGAGATGATCCGGCTCACGCTCGCGGACCTCAAGACCCGCGTCGAACGCATCCGCGCCGCAGCGGATATCTCAGACGAGCAGGGCGACCGGGGCACCACAGCGATGCTCGAGGACCTCATCCAGCGCATCGAGAAGACCTCGTGGATGCTCGAATCCGCGTTCGGCACACCTTCCTGACGCCCCCGCGCCTGCGCGTCCGTGTACCCTCGCACTCCCGTGGCCCGCACGCACGCCATCCTCGTCACGCACACGCCCGAGCGCCTCCGGCGCACGATCCTGGGCGTCGCGTGGTCCAGCGCGCGCCCGGACACGCTGACCCTCGCCTGCGACTCCGACGACCCCGCGATCGAAGCCGCCGCCCGTGATGCGTGCGCCGTGGGCGATATCGCCATGACGCTCACAATGCGCGCCAACGTCGGCAAAGGGCGCTCCGGGCAGACCCGCAACAACGCCGTCCGCGCCATCGCAGCCGCCGGCGCCGACGACGCCGATGCGCTCGTCTTCTTCGACGGCGACTGCGTCCCCGACCACGCCGCCATCGAGCTCCACACCAACGCCCTCTTGCGCGGCCAGCTCGTCCTCGGCTGGCGCTACGAGCTCTCGCCCGAGCAAGACGCTTCCTTCGACGACGACGCCCTCCGCGCCGGCAGACTCCCCTTCACACCCGACCCTGAGCAAACACGCGCCATCGAAAGTCGCCACAAACGCTACCAACGCCAAGCAACGTGGAAACGATTCGGGCTCGGCAAGCCCCACAAGCCCAAGCTCCTCAGCGCCAACTTCTCGTGCACGCTGGGCACCTACCGCGCGATCAACGGCTTCGACGAGACCTACGAGGGCTGGGGCCAGGAGGACGACGACTTCGGCCGCCGCGTCTACCAGTCCGGCGGGCGCGCCGTCGTCGCCTTGCGCGACATCCTCGCGTACCACCAATACCACGTCACCCGCGCGCCCAACGCCTGGGGCACCGGCCCCAATGCCGCGCGCCTGAGCGCACCCTGCGACACCGTGTGCGCGCACGGGCTCAAAGACCCACTCGACCAGCCCGAGCCGCGGACCATCCAACTCGCACCGTGAGCACCCCCCGGCACACTCGTGGGCAACCTCGCCATCTGTGCGGACCGATAAATCGGAAACACACGCAGGCTGAACACATCCCCAACGTCCCAGCCCGGCCCGGCCGACTAGCACGGGATAGGGGGTGCCGCATGACCGTGCCAGCACAACTGACGAGCGATGAGCCGATCCGTCTGGATTCGCTCCGCCAGCTGAACGTCATTGACACACCGATCGAAGAGCGGTTCGAGCGGATCACCCGCCTGGTGCGCAAACTGCTCGGTGTCCCGATCGCCGCGATCTCGCTCGTTGAGTCCGACCGCCAGTGGTTCAAATCAATCGCCGGCCTGGACATCTGCGAGACGTCCCGCGACGTTTCGTTCTGTGCGCACGGGCTGCACAGCGACAACCCGCTCATCATCCCCGACGCCCGCGAAGATCCCCGCTTCTGCGCGAACCCACTCGTCACGGACGACCCCGGCATCGTCTTTTATGCGGGCATCCCGCTCCACGCGCCAGGACAGGCCCGGATCGGAATGCTCTGCGCCATCGACACGGTTCCCAGAACGCCCGAACTCGCCGACCTGGAGACGCTCCGCGACCTGGCCAAGATGGCCGCCCGCGAGATCGCGACCCCACCCGCGGCTCCTGCCGCGGCCGAAGCACGCTCGCTCTACGTTCACGAACGCCGGTCACTCGTTGATCCAACAACGCGTCTGTGGAGCCCGGGGGGCATCGCCATGATTGCGCAAGCCACCTTCGAGGAAGCATCCAATCGCTTGGCCGGGCGTGCCATCGTTCGCATTCGTCTCGACGGACTGGGGAGCATCGCCCACGGCGCTCACGAAAGCGTACTCCGCAGCACCGGACGGACGCTGCTAAGCACGCTCCGAGAGACCGACATCGTGGGCCGCTTGGGCGAGAACGAGTTCCTGGCGCTCATCACGCCCAGCGACACCGAGGCTTTCGCGTCCGGTGTTATGTCACTCGCCGTGGAGCGTGTCAACGCAAGCCTCGCGACCGAGCTGCCCGATACACAACCGGTGCGCGCCTGCGCCGGGGTCTACCACTGCGACCCGGTATCCTCGATGGGATTTGTCGAGGCGATGGCGCGCGCCGACAGGAAAATGCCCCCGCCCGCCGCGCGCCCCGCGGCGGCCTGACTCAGCGCACGCCCAGCAGCTCGATTTCGAACACCAGGTCCGCGCGCGGCGGGATGCTCGGCGGCGCGCCGCGCTCGCCGTACGCCTTGGCAAAGGGCACGGTCAGCGTCCGCTTGCCGCCGACCTTCATCCCCGGGATGCCCTCTTTCCAACCCTGTATCAGGTTGTCGAGCGGGAACTCGATCGGCTCGCCGCGTGCGTACGAGCTGTCAAACTCGGTGCCGTCCATCAGCGTGCCGCGGTAGTGGACGTTGACGGTCGCGCTGGGCTGGCACTCGGCGCCGGTGCCCACCTCGGTGTCCTCGATCTTCAGTTCGGTCACAGCCATGGCAATCTCCTTCGCGTAAGACCGGAGTGTAGCGGCCCGATTTCGCCCGTGTTTCAAAGCTCGAAGTACGCGTTCACGTACGCCTTGATGTCCTCGCTCTGCGTCAGCTTCACCACGTCCAGCAGCCGGTGCAGGTCCCGCTGACGCTTGAGCTCCATCTCCTCGGCGTCCACCTCGACGTCCTCGAGCGGGCGCACAAACCGGTACGTCATCAGCGGCTGATCCTGGAAGTTCGCCCGCGCGACCACGCCCAGCTCCGCCAGCGTGATCAGCGCGTACTCCACCGTCTGCCCGCCCTGCCCGAACGCGTGCCCCTTACCGATCACCTCGACACGCAGCTCGTCGGCGTCGAACTCCTTGCGCGCGTGGTTCCGCTCCACCGCCGTCGCGACCTGCACCAGCAGATCCGGCGTCGGGTTCTGCCAGCGCGTGAAGTCCTGCTGGATCGCCAGGTCGTCCTGCGAATACAGCAGCTCGCACCGCGCCGTGTCCCCGTCGCGCCCGGCCCGCCCCACCTCCTGGTGGTACGCCTCGACCGACGCGGGGACCTGCGCGTGCGCAATAAACCGGATGTCCGGCTTGTCCACGCCCATCCCAAACGCGTTGGTCGCGCACAGCACCAGCCCCTCGCCCGGCTCGGCGCGCACGAAGTCGTCATACACCTTCTTTTTCCGCTGCGGGTCGAGCCTGCCATGGTACATCGACACCCGCCGGTCCGTCAGCTCACGGCGCAGCCGATCGACGTACCGCTCGAGGTCCTTGATGAGCGCAAAGTAGACGATCCCCGTCCCGGGCATGCCCCCGGCGAGCTCCCCGATCGCGCGTACCTTCTCGTCGTCGTCCCAAACGGGCGTGCAGTTCAGCTCCAGATTTGGGCGCTCAACCGGCGCACTGAACAACGGCATCTCCGACTCGTCAAACCCCAGCACCGCCCGCACGTCCTCGCGGACCGCCCGCGTCGCCGTCGCCGTCAACGCGATGGTGGTCGGGTTGCCCAGCACGGCGCGGAACGCGCCCACCCGCCGATACGCCGGGCGTAGGTCATGCCCCCACTTGCTCACGCAGTGGCACTCGTCCACCGCCAGCAACGGCACCCCGCCGGGGCACGCCGTGATCGCCTGGACAAACTCGGGCTTGTCCATCCGCTCGGGCGTCGCATAGATCAGTTCCAACTCGCCCGACGCAAGCATCGCCTGGCGCTTCTCCCGCTCGTTCTTCGAGAGCGTGGAGTTGATGTAGGTCGCGTTGATGCCGCGCGCACGCAGGGCGGACACCTGATCCTCCATCAGCGCGATCAGCGGCGAGAGCACCAGCGTCGTCCCGCCCCCACGCTTCGCCCGCTCGACCAGCGCCGGCAGCTGGAAACACAGGCTCTTGCCCGAGCCCGTCGGCATGACGACCAACGCATGCCCGCCGCCGAGCACCCGCTCGACGATCTCCGCCTGCAGCGGCCGCAACGCCTCGAGCCCGAACCGCGATGTCAGGATCTGCTCCGTATGCCCCGCCATCGGCGACCCTAGGCGTGGCTCACGCGGATCGACGGAACTCGACGCTCGGCTCGTACCCAAACGCCACGTTCAACGCCGGCCCGCCCAGCCGCTCAAACACGGCCTCGGCGGCGTCGCTCCACATCGCGCCCAGGTCTGTCGTGCCGCTCGAACGCGTCAGCGTCTCGGTTGCCAGCGCGTTGCCCGCGACCTCCGCATCGGGCTCGGCGGGCGCCCGCCCGGGCCCCAGGTGCGAGCGGAGCGAGCCGATCACGCCCATGTCCCGCGCCAGAAGATCCTCGAACCGCACCGCGAGCACGCCCGGGTGCCTGAGCCACCCTAGCTGCGCGCGCACGGCATCCAGCTGCACGCCCGCGTTCGCCGACAGGTGCGTCGCGACCTGCTCCCGCGTCTGTTCATCATCTTCCCCGAACCCCTCGGGCGCCTCGGTCCGCCCCGTCGTAAACCGGAACCGCATCCGCGAGACCAACGCCGCGCGCAGCTCGCGCATCGCGAACACGACACGGCATCCTTCGAGCGCGTCTGCCGTCGTCTCATCGAACGGCAGGTGGCTCGCGGCGAATTGACCCGCGCGCACCAGCCGAACCGACTGCTCGATGCTGCAATCGACCTGGAACCGCTCCGGGTGCGCCCGCCCCTCCTCGAGCCGGGCCGGGTCGTACGCGACCACGCGCTTCGGAGCCAGGTGCAGGTGCGTTTGCTCGAACCCGAGCCGGCGGACGGCCTCGCTGAACAGGTACGTCCCGGCCTTTGGGATGGTGACAAGAACGACGCGCGCGGGGGTGGTCATGCGGGGCTCCGGTGTAGACAAACATGACATCGTCCTGCGCGGGGGTCCCCCTTGATCGAACCCCCCCACCGCGGGCCCAATCACCCCTCCCGCGTGCCCTCGAGGGTCTCACGCATCCGGTGCCCGTCCTCGGGCAGCTCGGGCAGCTCAGGGTCCATGTGCTCGAGCCGGTCCGCGACGATCCCCGCGATCGCGTGGTTGCGGAACCACTTATTGTCCGCGGGGATCACGTGCCACGGGGCGTGCTTGGTCGAGCACTTCTCGAGCATGTCCTCGTACGCCTCGACATACGCAGGCCGCCGCGACCGTTTCGAGAAATCTTCGGCGTTGTACTTCCACGCCTTGGCGGGGTTCGTCAGCCGCTTGGTGAGACGCTTGAGTTGCTCGTCGGCCGAAACGTGCAGGAAGAACTTGAGCACAGTCGTGCCCTCGTCCACCAGCATCTCCTCGAACGCGTTGATGTGGTCGTACCGGCGCTTCCACGCCTTGTCCGGCACGAGCCCGAGCACGCGAACGATCAGCACGTCCTCGTAGTGCGAACGGTTGAAGACGCCGATGTGCCCGCGCGACGGGGCCCTGGAGTGCACACGCCAGAGGTAATCGTGCGCCAGCTCGTTCGACGTCGGCTTGCCGAACGCGCTGACCTGCACGCCCTGCGGGTTGGTCGGCCCGAAGACGTGGCGGATGGTGCCGTCCTTGCCCGCGGCGTCCATCCCCTGGAGCACCACCAGCAGCGAACGCCTCCCCTCCGCGTACAGCCGGTGCTGCAGGTCGCGGATCCGCACGACGTTTTTCGCGTGCTCGCGTTCGCCCTCCTCGCGGTTGACGCCCGGGGTGCGGTCGGCGTCGCTATCGCGGAGTTGAACGCGCGAGCCGGGCGCGACGCGGAATTCTTCTTCGAGATTCATTTTGCAAGCGTAACCGGCGGCGGCGCAAGGCGTTGGAGTTGTCCCGCTGAACACGTACCCATTCGGGGTGATTGACACCGGGCACCGGCGCGATATGTTGGGGGCGTCGAAGGTGCCTTATCGGGCCTGTTTGGGCCGGTGAGGTGAAGATGGGAAGTGTGGTGAAAAGCCACCGCGGACGCGCCGCCGTGACGGGTGCTGATGCGAATTCTCCGCCAGCGAGCCTCGCTCGCTGACCGGAACCCCCGGGGACCTTTCCCGGGGAGCCACTGGGGCCACTGACAGACGCCCCCGGGAAGGCTGAATTCGCGGAGCCCGGAGCCGGAAGACCTGCCCTCGACTGTTTGTGTCGGCCCTCGCGAAACGGGCCCGCGGACGGTGGTTGCGCGCCTCCCCCGGCGAGTCCTCACCTCCACGGACCAAAGCCCACGCGAGACCGACTGGTTGTTTCCCCAGGGGGTCGCTCTGCGCGAAACAGGGCGGGCACCGACGGCCGCGGGCTTTGGAGAGAGGGCCCGCGCCCGGCATCGAAGAGTTCGAGGAGAGAGAGATGTGTTCAAGGGTGTGTGCTGCGATGGCGGCGGGCGCGGTGGGTTCGTCCGTCGCCATCGCTTCCCCGTTTGCGAGTTCTGTTGTGTCCTATGACGCTGGTTCAAATCCCGACGGCTCCCCCAACGACGGCACCCAGGCCCTGGGTGCGCCGACCGCTGACAACGGGTTCGGGACCGTCACGCCGTTCAACCCCGCGTTCGACTCGGCGGACGTCGTCTCCGTCGGCTTCGGCGGGCACCTCACCGTCGCGTTCGACCACCGCGTCGAAAACGACGCGCTCAACCCCTTCGGCGTGGACCTGCTCATTTTCGCCAACGAAGGCTTCGTCGATCAGGACTTCCCCAACGGGTTCACGGGCGACACCACGCTCTTCCGCGAGCTCTTTTCCCCCGAAGCCGCCGCGACGATCGAGGTGTCGCAGGACGGCGTCGACTGGCACTTCGTCACCACGTCCTACATCGACCTCTGGCCCACCCTCGCGACCCCCGGCGCGGACTTCACCCGCCCGGTGGATCCCACACTCACGATCGATGATTTTGACAACTCGTTCCTGTCGGGCATCGAGTCGCTCTACGGCGGCTCGGGCGGCGGGTTCGGGATCGACCTCGATGACGTCGCCCTCGATTGGATCCAGTACGTGCGTCTGACCAACGAGGATGATTCGTTGTTCGCCTTCGAGGTGGACGCGTTCAGCGACGTCGCAGCGGTGCCGGCGCCCAGCACTCTGTTGCCGGCATCGCTCTTTGTGCTCGCCTTCTCGTCGCGCAGGCGGCGATAAGGCGCTCACCCCCGCTCGAGGGGAGGAGATCGCGGGATGGGTCCTCGCCGGCCCGTCCCGCATTTGAAACACCGAACGCGAATCCGTGCCGCGATCCTTGCGCCCCTGCTCGCTGCCTCCGCAGCGGGTGTTGTCTGCGCGCCCGCCCTGGCGATCGACACCACCCCCGAAGACCTCAACGGGCTCGGCTCGTCCGGCGCCACCGACACCTCGATCTTCGCGGGCGTCGGGCGGTGGACGCACTTCGGCGGGTCCGCCGCGCGCCGGTCACGGTCACGGATCCTGCAGGGCGGCGCCGGCATCCCCTCGCTCGCCGCCCCCGAGTGGATTGTCGAGGAAGACGACCAGAGCCGCCCGATCGTCTTCCTCTCGCCCTCGGGCGTCGTGCTCGATGAGTCCCGCGCGTTCGTCGTCGGCACCATCGACTTCCAGGACCACGCGATCGCCGTCTCCCGCTACTCGGGCGATGTCGTCTGGACCGCCCCCGTCCCCAACGCGATCTTCGACTCGTGGGCCACCCCCGCGATCGACTGGCGCAACCGCACCATGCTCATCGCGTCGAGTGACACGCTCACCGCGCTGGACGCGAACACCGGCGCCACCGCGTGGCAGACCGAGCTCGAGGCGTTCGCCGTCAACGCCTCGCCCGCCGTCACCACCGACCTGGGCCCGCGCGACCGCGCGTTCGTGACCGACTTCCCGACCACCCCCGGCGCGCAGGGGCGGCTCTACTGCATCAACGTTGACCCCTTCGACGCCGCCGAGAACCCCCACCTGCCGGGCGACATCGTCTGGTCCGTCACGCTCGGCGGTCTCACCTCGGGCAACACCCCGGCCTACGCCGAGGGTCGCGTCTTCGTCTCCACCGCCGGCCCCGGCGCCGTCCTCCGCGGCGAGATCCGCGCCTTCAACGCCCGCGCCACCGAAGCGCCCGATCCCGAGTGGGTCTTCCAGAACACCATCCAGACCGGTTTCTTCAGCGGCGTCAACGTCATCGGCGGCTCCATCTTTGCTTCGAGCTATTCCTTCACGGGCGACGAGTTCAGCGCCAACACCGTCCGCGTCAACGCCGCCGATGGATCGCTGATCTGGTCCACGCCTTCCAACCGCACCGACGCCACGCCCGTTGTCATCGGCGATGTCGTCGCGGTCTCCTCGGGCCTCCCCAACGACGACCTGCTGCCCTCCTTCGGGTCCTTCCCCACCGTGCAAGCGTTCGACCTCACCACCGGCGCCCTCCTCTGGGACATCGCGACCGACACCTGGACCGACCTCGACAACGACGAGATCCGGGACCCCGGCGAATTCCTCTCCGTCGGCGGCTGGACGCACCAGCCCATCGCGACCAACACCGCCGGCGGCGCACGCCTGATCGTGGGCTCGATGCCCACCGGCACGCCCCTCGTTTTTCAGCCGAACAACCGCCTCTGGGTGCTCGATCTGGACTGGAACCCGATCGCCGACCCCTTCCCCCCGGTTGTGGACGTGTACGATGGTGCAGGATCGACCCCGGCGTTCGCCGACGGGTGGGTCTACACGATCGGGCCCGACGGCCTCTACGCGTTCGGGCCCGAGCCGCTGGGGTTGCCGTGAGCATGAGCGTGCCGACCGACATCTCGCCCACGCGACGGACCGCGTTCACCCTCGTCGAGTTGCTGGTCGTCGTCGCGATCATCGCGCTGCTGATCGGGATCCTGCTCCCCGCGCTCGGCGCCGCGCGTGAGACCGCCCGCACCGCCGTCTGCATGTCCAACCAACGCCAGCTCGGCGTCGCGTGGCAGTCGTACGCGAACGACGAGCGCGACTTCGCGATGCCCTACCTGCGGATGCGCGAGCCCGGCTCGGTGCGCCAGTACTGGTGGGGCGAGGAAGACCAGTCCGCCGCCCTGATCGTCGCCGACCGCGGCGCCATCGGCCCGCACCTCGGCGCCCCGACCGGCGACCGCTCCGTTTTCGAGTGCCCCGCCCAGCGTCCCGGCACCTACACCGAGCAGGGCGCCATCCCCGACCTGCTCACCAGCACCTACGGCTACAACGCCTACTACCTCACGCCCCCGACCTCGGGCTACTACGAGATCGCGGCCTTCCCCTGGAAGCGCGTCGCAACGATCCACCGCCCGACGGACCTCTTTGTCTTCGGCGACACCATGCTCATCCGCGGCGGGGAGCTTTTCAACAGCGCCCTGCTCGACCCGCCGCATCGCTTCAGCGCCGGCCGCGGGTGGCAGCCCAACATGTCGCCCACGACGAGCTTCCGCCACGCCGGCGCGACGGTGACCGTCCACGCCGACGGCAGCGCGGGCGCGACCCGCGCAAAGCCCGACTGGCTCGCATTCGAGAGCGAATCCATCGGCAGCGTCGGCACCGAGAACGGCCCCCACTACGTCCCCGACTGGGATCGGTGGGCCTCGCTCGCCCCCTGACCCCACCGCCCCGAACCCGACACGCCAAGCCCGCGCAACAAACCCCGCGCACAAAGCGGCCCGCGCTGGTGCCGCGGGCCGCGTGGGATCGTGTCTGTCTGAAGCCCGGCAGCCCGGCGTCAGTTCTCCGGCGTCGCCTCGGTGCGCCCGCCGATCATCATGTCCTTGACCTCGACCTGCGGCGCCGTCTCGAGCGTGTCCGCCCCATACGCCTCGGCCGACCGGGCCGCGTCTTGGTACATCTGGTCCGCGACCGGCTCGAGCTCCTTGGGCTCGACCAGCGGCTGCACCCGGATCTCCTGGTACGGGCGGAACCCCGTGCCCGCCGGGATCAGGTGGCCCAGCAGCACGTTCTCCTTGAGCCCGACCAGCCGGTCCTCGGCGCCCCGCAGCGACGCCTCGGTCAGCACCTTGGTCGTCTCCTGGAACGACGCACCGCTCAAGAAGCTCTCGCTCTGCAGCGACGCCTTGGTGATGCCCAAGAGCAGCGTCCGCCCAGTCGCCGGACGCGCCCGCTTGGCCTTGGCGACTTCCTTGCCCTCGGCCTCCGCCTTCGCGTTGACCTCCTTGAGCTCGTCACGCGTCACCATGTCGCCCACACGCAGCGCCGTGTCGCCGGACTCGGCGATGCGGGCCATCTGCCCGGTCTCCGCGTTCTTGAGACGGAAGTTCACCTTGTCCACCACCTCGTGCGGCAGCAGATCGGTATCGCCCGGGTTCTCGACGCGCACCTTCCGGAGCATCTGGCTCAGGATCAGCTCGATGTGCTTGTCGTTGATCGTCACGCCCTGCGC
Source organism: Phycisphaeraceae bacterium (assembly GCA_021604785.1). GTDB lineage: Bacteria > Planctomycetota > Phycisphaerae > Phycisphaerales > UBA1924 > BQJQ01. The sequence goes on along the minus strand of BQJQ01000022.1, from coordinate 12,650 downwards.
GCGGTACACGTTCTGCACCTCGTCGAGCATGTACGTCCAGAGCGATTCCTCGCCCTTGATCCGCAGGATGTCGTGCGGCACCAGCGGGCCCTCGGTCAGCGGGTCGCCCGCCTGCACGAAGTCGCCCGTGTGCACCAACAAGCCCTTGTCCGAGGGGACGTGGTGGTCCTTCTCGATGCTCGAATCGGAGATGATCCGGATTGTCATCTTGCCCTTGCGCTTGTCCGAGTGCAGCTCGACCCGCCCGGAGATCTCGGCCATCACAGCCGGGTCCTTGGGCTTGCGGGCCTCGAAGATCTCGGTCACACGCGGCAGACCACCGACGATGTCCGCCGAGCCCGCCGCCGCACGCGGCTGGCGTGCGAGCATGTGGCCCGCCTCGATCTTGTCGCCGTCGGCGACCTCAAGACGCGCCTTCGCCGGCAGGTAGTGGAAGTCGAGGATGTTGCCGGCCTCGTCCACCACGTTGATCTGCGGGTGCAGGTCGCCCTTGTGCTCGATGACCACCAGCGCCTTCTGACCACGCCCGGCGTCCTCCTCGCGCACCGTCTGCCCCAGCTCGATGTCCACGAACTGGACCGTGCCGGACTTCTCGGCGAGGATCGGCACGCGGTGCGGGTCCCAGCGGACGAGCACCTCGCCGCGCTTCACCGTCTGGCCCGGCTTCACGTAGATGAAGTTGCCGTAGTCGATCTTGGTTTTCTCGAGCTCGCGCCCCTTCTCGTCGAGGATCGCGACCTCGCCGTTCCGCTTCAGGCTGACGAAGCACTCGTGCCCGTCCTCGTCCTTCACAGCGACCTCGTTCAGGTCACGAAGCTCGATCGTGCCGCCGTTGAGCGCGCGGTACTCGGTCTCCGACACGTTGCGCGTGCCGATGCCGCCCGTGTGGAACGTCCGCATCGTCAGCTGCGTGCCCGGCTCGCCGATCGACTGGGCCGCGATGATGCCCACCGCCAGGCCCTCCTCGACCATCTTGCCCGTAGAAAGGTCCATGCCGTAGTCGAGCGCCGAGCACCCGAACTTGCTCTCGCTCGTCAGCGGCGAACGCACCACCACCGAGTCGATGCCCAGCTCCTCGATCTTCGATGCCGCCTCGGGCGAGATCATCTCGTTGGACGCGACGATCGTCGCGTCGGTCACCGGGTTCACGATCGAGTTGACGCTGATCCGACCCACGATCTGGTCGTGCAGCGCGACGTCCACCTGCTCGCCCTTGTACGTGGCGCGCTTGAGGATGCCCCGCTTGGAGCCGCAATCGATCTCGCCGATGATGACCGACTGAGCAATGTCGCACAGCTTGCGCGTCAGGTACCCCGAGTCCGCCGTCTTGAGCGCCGTATCCGCCAGGCCCTTACGAGCGCCGTGCGTCGAGCTGAAGTACTCGAGCACGTGCAGGCCCTCGCGGAAGTTCGCCCGGATCGGCGTCTCGATGATCTCGCCCGAGGGCTTGGCCATCAGACCCCGCATGCCCGCGAGCTGCTTCATCTGCGAGATGTTGCCGCGGGCGCCCGAGTCGCTCATCAGGTACACCGGGTTGAGGAACTTCGTCCCCTCGCCCTTGGCGATGTCGGCGTACGACCCGTCCGGATGGCGCCGGTCGAGCTTGAGCGTCTCGACCAGGTTCTTGGTCAGGTCCTCCGAGCAGTGCGACCAGATGTCGAGCAGCTGGTTGTACCGCTCGCGGGCGGTGATGATGCCGCGGTCGTAGTTCTTTTCGACCCGCGCCACCTTCGTCTCGGCACCCGCGATGATGTCCTGCTTCTCCTTCGGGATCCGCAGGTCCGTCACGCCGAAGCTCAGCCCGGCGACCGTGGACTGCTTGAACCCCGTTGACTTCATGTTGTCCAGCAGGTCGATCGTCGCCGCACGACCGCAGTAGTCGTACGTGTCGTCGATGACGCGGGCGCACCCCTTCTTGCCGATCGCGCAGTTGTAGTACGGCATCCCCTTGCCGAGGATCTCCGAGAACAGCACACGCCCAACCGTCGTCACGATCCGCCGGTTCTCGGGCATCGGCTCGACCGGGCCGCGCTCCTTGTTCACCACCTCGGTGAACGCGTCGAGCCGCACCGCGATCGCCTCGTGGATCCCGATCTTGCCCTGCTCGAACGCCAGGATCGCCTCGTGCGGGTCCTTGAACCGCTTGACCTTCGTCGCGTCGGTCCCCGTGATGTCCTCGACCGTCGTCGTGATGAAGTAGACACCCATCACGATGTCCTGCGACGCGCTGATGATGGGCGAGCCGTCCGCCGGGCTGAACACGTTGTGCGTCGATAGCATCAGCACGTGCGCCTCGGCCTGCGCCTCAACACTCAGCGGCAGGTGCACCGCCATCTGGTCGCCGTCGAAGTCCGCGTTGAACCCACCACACACCAGCGGGTGGATCTTGATCGCGTTGCCCTCGACGAGCACCGGCTCGAACGCCTGGATGCCCATCCGGTGAAGCGTCGGCGCGCGGTTCAGCAGCACCGGGTGCTGGAAGATGACTTCCTCAAGAATGTCCCACACCTCGGGGTCGCGCCGCTCAAGCATCCGCTTGGCAGACTTGATCGTGTCCGCCAGCCCGTGCTCCTTGAGCTTGCGAATAATGAACGGTTGGTACAACTCCAGCGCGATCTTCTTGGGCAGGCCGCACTGGTTGATCTTCAGCTCGGGCCCGACCACGATCACCGAACGCGCCGAGTAATCCACGCGCTTGCCGAGCAGGTTCTCGCGGAACCGACCCTGCTTGCCCTTGATCATGTCCGTCAGCGACTTGAGCGCCCGGTTGCTCGAACCGACCACCGGGCGTCGGCACCGGTTGTTGTCGAACAGCGCGTCCACGGCCTGCTGCAGCATCCGCTTCTCGTTGCGGATGATCACCTCGGGCGCGTTCAGGTCCATCAGCTTCTTGAGCCGGTTGTTCCGGTTGATGATCCGCCGGTACAGCTCGTTCAGATCGCTCGTCGCGAAGTTGCCGCTCTCAAGCAGCACCAGCGGGCGCAGGTCCGGCGGGATCACCGGGATCACGTCCATCACCAGCCACGCCGCGTCGTTCTCCGAGTGCCGCACCGACTCGACCAGCTTGAGCCGCTTGGCCAGGTCCTTGGTCTTCTGCTTCGACCGCGTCGCCTTCAAATCAGCCCGGATCTGCTCGGCCTCCGCGTCCAGGTCCAGCAGCTCGATGAGCGTCCGGATCGAATCCGCGCCCATCAGCGCCGTGAACTCGTTGCCGTACTGCTCCACCGCCGCCCGGTACTCGTCCTCGGTCAGCACCTGCTTGAACTTCAGCTCGGTGTCGCCCGGCTTGGTGACGACGTAGTCCTGGTAGTAGATGATCTTCTCGAGATCGCTCGTCTTCATCCCGAGCAAAGTGCCCAGGCGGCTCGGCATGCTCTTGAAGAACCAGATATGCACGATCGGCGAGGCCATGTTGATATGGCCCATCCGCTTGCGCCGCACGCGGCTGTGCGTCACCTTCACGCCGCACCGGTCGCAGATGATGCCCTTGTACTTGGTCCCGCGGTACTTGCCGCACGCGCACTCGTAGTCGCGCTCCGGGCCAAAGATCCGCTCGCAGAACAGACCGTCCTTCTCAGGGCGGTAGGTGCGATAGTTGATGGTCTCGGGCTTCTTGACCTCGCCGTACGACCACGCACGGATGTCGTTGGGCGACGCGAGCGTCACCTTGACCGCCGTGAAATCGTTGACCCGCTCGTACACGCTCTCAGCCATGAGCTCTCACCTTCCTCGGTTTGCCGCGACGGAACCGGAGGTCATCTGTCGTCCAGACCCGCGTCCTGGGACGCGAACCGTGAAAATCAATCAACCGCGAATCAGAGAAGACTGCCGCCCTCGAGCTGCTTCTTCTCCATCGTGATGTTCATCCCGAGCCCCTTGAGCTCGTTGCACAGCACGTCGAACGCCACGGGCATCCCCGCCTCCAAGACGTTGGTGCCACGCACCATCGACTCGTAGATTTTGGTCCGACCCTCGACGTCGTCCGACTTCACCGTCAGCAGTTCCTGAAGGATGTACGCCGCTCCATAAGCCTCGAGCGCCCAGACCTCCATCTCGCCGAACCGCTGCCCGCCCGTGCGGGCCTTGCCGCCCAGCGGCTGCTGCGTGATCAGCGAGTACGGGCCCGTCGCCCGCGCGTGGATCTTGTCATCCACGAGGTGGTGCAGCTTGAGCAGGTACATGAACCCGACCGTCGTCCGCTGGTTGAACGGCTCGCCCGTGCGACCGTCGTGCAGCTGCACCTTGCCGCCCGCGGGCATCTCCGCCAGCAGCTCGCGCGGGTGCGGCCACGTGCCCGCCTCCTCGCACTCGGCCCACCGGTTGCGGCAGTACTCGTTCGCCTCGGCGACCGCCGCGTGCATCTCGTCCTCCGTGCACCCGTCAAAGACCGGAGTCACGGCCTGGAACCCGAGCACCTGCGCCGCCCACCCGAGGTGCGTCTCGAGGATCTGCCCGACGTTCATCCGGCTGGGCACGCCCAGCGGGTTGAGCATCACGTCCACCGGCGTGCCGTCGTCCATGAACGGCATGTCCTCTTCGGGAACCACCCGCGCGATCACGCCCTTGTTCCCGTGACGCCCGGCCATCTTGTCGCCCGCGGAAAGCGTCCGCTTGGTCGCGACGTAGACCTTGACCATCTCGAGCACGCCCGACGGCAGCTCGTCGCCGCGCTTCATGTGCGCCACGCGCCGCTGCTTCTCGACCTCGACCGCCTCGATCCGCGGCCAGAACTGGCTCTTGATCGTGTCCGCCGCGTCCTTGGTCTCTTTGGACCCCTTGATCCACTTCGCGTTGAACGTCTTGATCTGCTCGAGGATGACCTCGGGGATGTCACTCGCACCGACCTTCTGACGCGTCATCGGGTCCACCATCTCGGTGCCCGTCGCCGCGTTGATCGCGTCGCACATCTCCTTGAAGAGCTTGATCGCCTGCTCGTCCATCTCGGCTTCGTACGCCTCGATCTGAGCCTTCAGCTCCTTCTTCTGCGCCTCGCTCATGTGCGCACGCCGGCTGAACTTCTTGGTCCCGATGACCATCCCGTCCACGCCCGAGGGCACCTCCAGCGAGTCGTTCTTCACGTCCTCGCCGGCCCGACCGAAGATCGCGTGCAGCAGCTTCTCTTCGGGCGTCAGCTCGGTCTTGCTCTTCGGGCTCACCTTGCCAACCAGGATGTTCCCCGGCCCGACACGCGCCCCGATCCGGATCACGCCCGACTCGTCCAGGTCCCGCAGCATCTTCTCAGACACGTTCGGGATGTCCCGCGTGAACTCCTCACGCCCCAGCTTGGTCTCGCGGATCTCCACGTCGAACGAGTCGATGTGAATGCTCGTGAACGCGTCGTCCTTCACCAGACGCTCCGAGATCACGATCGCGTCCTCGAAGTTGTACCCGTCGAACGTGTTGAACGCGACCAGCGCGTTCTTCCCGATCGCCAGCTGCCCGCGCTGCGTCGAAGCGCCGTCGGCGATCACCTCGCCCGCCGTCACCTTCTGCCCGACCTTCACGATCGGCTTCTGGTTCTGGCACGTCCGCTCGTTGAGCCCGACGAACTTCCGCAGCACGTACTCGTCCGCGTTGTCCACCACGATCCGCTGCGCGTCGCACGCCGTCACCGTGCCCGAGCGCCGGGCCTTGACGATCATGCCCGAGTTCATCCCGACCGACCACTCCATCCCCGTCGCGATGCACGGCGGATCGACCTTCACCAAGGGCACCGCCTGCCGCTGCATGTTCGAGCCCATCAACGCGCGGTTCGCGTCGTCGTGCTCGAGGAACGGGATCAGCGACGCCGAGATGCCCACGATCTGACGCGGCGAGACGTCCATGTACTTCACTTCGTCCGAGTGCACCTCGGTCAGCTCGCCGTCCACGCGCGCCAGGACCATCCCCTCAGGGATCACCCCGCTCGGGTCCATCGCGTCCATCGGCGCCAGCACCGCGCGGATCTCTTCGTCCGCCCGCAGCTGCACGACCTCGCCCGTCGGCTTGCCCTTCTTCACCTCGCGGTACGGCGTCCGCAGGAACCCGAACTCATCGACGCTGGAGAAAATACCCAGCGACACGATCAGACCGATGTTCGTTCCCTCGGGCGTCTCGATCGGGCACACCCGACCGTAGTGCGAGATGTGCACGTCGCGCACCTCAAAGCCCGCACGCTTGCGGTTCAGACCGCCCGGCCCCAACGCCGAAAGCCGGCGCTCGTGCACCAACGTGCTCAGCGGGTTCGTCTGGTCCACCACCTGCGACAGCTCGGACCGCCCGAAGAAGAAGTCGATCGCGCTGCTGATGGACTTCGAGTTCACCAGATCCGCGATCTTCGTGACCTCCTCGGGGTCCTTCACGCTCATCCGCTCCTGCACCGTCCGGCGCAGCTTCAAGAGGCCCTTGCGGATCTCCTCCACCGCCAACTCGTCGAGCGTCCGCAGCCGCCGGTTGCCCAGGTGGTCGATGTCGTCCACCTGCGCCACGGTCCGCCCGGTCTCGGGGTCCAGCCGGTTCGAACGCAGGTCGAGCATGTACTGCACGACGCGCAGGAAATCAACGCCCGTGATGAACATCAGGTCGTCGGGCGTGTTGATGTCCTCGAACTTCCGGTTGATCCGGAACCGACCGACCTTGCCCAAGCGGTACCGGTTCTCATCAAAGAACTTCTCGTGGAAGAGCTGCCGCGCCTTCTCCACCTGCGGCGGGTTGCCCGGGCGAAGTCGCGTGTACACCTTCAAGAGCGCACGCTCGTAGTCGCCCTCAACGTGCGGCACCTCGTCGAACTGCTCGAGCTTCTCCTCGGCGATCGTGTTGAGGATCAGCGAGTCCGACGGGTTCTGAACGACCTTGACCTTCTTGAGCGAACTCGCCTTGATCGCCTCGGCCGCCTCCTCGCCCACCTGACACCCCACGTGCACCAGCTCCTCGCCGGACTCGGTGTCGATGATCGACTCAGCCGCCCAGTCCTCGGGGTGAATGTCGGCCGCCTTAACGTCCGTCACCTCGTAGAACAGGCTGATGATCGCGTCCGTCGACGCGACCGACTCGTCCAGGCAACGCAGGAACGTCGTCGCCGCCAGCTTGGTCGACTGGTCGATGCGCATCAGCAGGACGTCTTTTTTCGTGACCTCAAGCTCGATCCAGCTGCCCCGCTCGGGGATCACCCGCGCCGAGTGCAGCGGGCGGTCGCCCTCGCTCGAGATGATCGAGAAGTCCACGCCCGGCGAACGGTGCAGCTGGTTCACGATCACACGCTCGGCACCGTTCACGATGAACTCGCCGCCGCCCATCATGATCGGGAACTCGCCCAGGTAGATTTCCTCTTCAGGAAGATCCCCGTGCGTCTCGCGCTGCAAACGCAGGCAGAGCTTGAACGGCCGCGCGTACGTCAGCCGAAGCTCGCGGCACTCGTCGGGCGTGTAACGAGGCTCATCAAGCTCGTACCACAGGTACTCGAGCTTCATCGTCTCGTCGTACGACTCGATCGGGAACACCTCGCGCATCAGCGACTCAAGGCCCATGTCCTTGACACGGTCCTCGGGCCCCTTACCCGGCTGCAAAAACCGGTCATAGGCGTTCCGCTGAACCTCGGTCAGGTCCGGGACTTCGAGCGCGTCGCCGCGCTTCTTGTAGTCACGAACCGTGCGCTCACGGGCCTGGTCGCGCAGCGTCCTCTGAGCCATTCCTACCTCGCGCAGCTATGCACGCTCAACGTCGACGACCGCGAATCGTCGCGCCTGCAGTGCGATTGTTCTGAAGATCTGCCCCCGGGTGAGCCGATTCGGGTACTGTAGGCGCGCACCACAGCCGGCATCGCCGACTGCCCGCCCATACCGGGCGCGCGGTCGATGGTCAACAGAAATGATGACCTCCGGCCACTTTGCGTCATGCAACCTCAGCGCCGCTCGGACCCCGAACCACCGAAACTCTAGGCAACCCGACCGGAACACGTCCGAACGGGAAAAAAGGGCCCCCGGTTTCCCGGGAACCCGTTGTCTTGCAACCACTTAGCGAAATCAGGCGAGCTCGACCTCGGCACCGGCCTCTTCGAGCTTCTTCTTGACCTCTTCGCCCTCTTCCTTCGCGACGCCTTCCTTGATCTTCGCGGGCACGGCCTCGACCATGTCCTTCGCTTCCTTCAGGCCCAGGCCCGTCAGCTCGCGCACGACCTTGATCACGCCGATCTTGTTGCCCCCGAAGGACTTCATCACCACGTCGAACGCGGTCTGCTCTTCCTCGGCCTCGCCGCCGCCGCCGCCGGCCGCCGCCATCATCACGCCACCGCCGGCCGCAGCCTCGATGCCGTACGTGTCCTTCATGTAATCACCCAGGTCGACCGCCTCCTTAAGAGTCAGCCCCGCCAGCTCGTCGCCGAGCTTGGTGATCTTCGCGTCGAAAGTCTTTGCTTCTGCGTCGGACATGGTTCAATTTCCTGTCGCTGCGCCCCGGGCGTGCCCGCGGGCTCTGTCACTCGCTCGTCCGAGAGGGGCCGAACCGCTCGGCGCTTTAACCCCGCGCTCTTCACGCTCGCAAAGGGGCCAGTCGGACGATCACGGGTTGTCTCTATCGCGCCCGCCGTGGCGCCAAAGTCCCACACTCCGGCGGGAGTCACTCGAACACCGGGCACTCACCCGACTTTCGAGATCGTTTCGCCATCCTCGAGCTTCGTCTCGATCGCCTTGATGATCCCGACCAGGTTCGACCCCGGGCCCTTGACGGCACCCAAGAGCTTCCGCCCCGGACCAAGGATCAGCGTCACGTCCTGCGCGATCGCCTCGTCGCGTGTCGGGAACTTGCTCAGCCGGGTCACCCCGTCCTCGCCCGCGTACACCTCGCCGTCGAGGATCGCGCCCTTGAGCTCCAGATCAGGATGATCCTTCACCAAGTCCACGATCGCACGCGCTACGTCCACGACCGACTCCGCCCCATACGCCAACGCGTTCGCGCCGGTCAGCAAGGGCGAAAGGCCCGAAAGCTTGGACTCGCCGAACGCCTTGGTGAACAGCTTGTTCCGCACCACCGAGACGTGGATGTCCTTCTTGCGCAGCCCCGAACGGATCGCGTTGTTCGCGTTCGCGTCGATGCCCCGCAGCGAGATCACCAACGCGTCATCGACATCGCCGAAACGCTCGCGGTAATCCTCAACCAACATGTCTTTGACGGCCTTGGACATCGGTTCCTCCTCAGCTCGCAACCACCGCGGCGGCGCGGAAGATCCGCACGCCCGGCGTCATGGACCCGCTCACCGTCACGCTCTTGACGTACTCACCCTTCACCGAGACCGGACGCTGCTTCTCGATCGTCTCGACGAAGTGCTCGAAGTTCTCGACCAGGTCGCCCTCGTCGAAACTCATCTTCCCGATCACCGCGTGGATGTTCCCGCCCTTGTCGGCCCGGTACTCCACCTTGCCCGCCGCGAACTCCGCGACCGCCTCGGCAACCTTGGGCGTCACAGTCCCGTTCTTCGGGCTCGGCATCAGACCCTTCGGGCCCAGCGCCTTGCCCAGCTTCGAGACCACCCGCATCATGTCCGGGCTCGCGACCGCCACGTCGAAGTCGAGGAACCCGCCCTCGATCTTCTGCACCAGGTCCTCGCCGCCCGCTTCAATCGCGCCGGCTTCCTTCGCGGCCTTCACCTGCTCGGACGGGCAGAACGCCACGACCTTCTTCGCCTTGCCAATGCCCTTGGGCAGGCTCACCGACCCGCGGATCTGCTGGTCCGCGTGCTTGGTGTCGATGCCCAGGTGCATCACAACCTCGACCGACTGGTCGAACTTGGGCGCCTTAAACGTCTTCAGCGTCTTGAACGCCGCCTTCGGATCCATCGCGTCGGTCGGGGCCTTCTCGGTGTTGGCCCGGGCCCGCTTGCTCAGCTTCGCCATCGGTTAGCCCTCCACCGTGATGCCCATGGACCGGGCCGTGCCTTCGATCACCCGCATCGCGGTGTCGATCGAACCCGAGTTCAGATCCGCCATCTTCTCTTCCGCGATCTTGCGCACCTGGTCCGAAGTGATCTTGCCGACCTTCACCGTGTTCGGTGTGCCCGACCCCTTCTCGACCCCCGCGGCTTCCTTCACCAGCACGCTCGCCGGGCTCGACTTCACCTCGAACGAGAAGCTCCGGTCGTTGAAGACCGTGACGATGCACCCAACGACCTTGCCGTTGAGCGCCGCCGTCGCCGCGTTGAACTGCTGGATGAACTGCCCCGGGTTCACGCCCTTGGCACCAAGAACCGGACCCAAAGGCGGCGCAGGCGTCGCGCTCCCCCCCGGGGCCATGATCTTGAACTGCTCAGTGATTTCTTTCTTGGCCATACGTTCTCCACCTCCCACCCAAGATCGAATCGCCGCGGCCAAACGGCGGATCCCGGGTGGTGCTACCGGTTCACGTTGTGCCCGTCCCTCGCTGGGCCGGGCCGCAACTCTAGCGCTCAAACTCGCTTGGGCAAACCCGAGCCCGCACGAAACCCTTGAACAGGGGGCTTTTTTACGGTTGGTTCAACACTCCCCGCATCGCCCGGGCCACCTCCGCGTCCAGCCCCTTCTCCTCCGCCCGCCCGATCATCTTCTCCGCCGCCGCAGTCTTCCCTTCTGCTTGCATCAGCACCACCACCGTCAGCCACGCCGCCGCCGTCTCCTCCCGGTTCGCCAGCTTCACCGCCTCGCCCCGGATCCGCCCCATCGCCAGCGGGCTATCCCCCACGATCCAGGTCCCTAGCGCGTCCCGGGCCAGCGACGGGTCCGACAGGTACGCCTCGGCGATCTCCAACGCCCCCTCGCTGCCCTCGCCGGATTTCAGCAGCGCCACCCCAAGCTCCCGCCGGGCCCGCGCGTCGTCCGGGTCCACCTCCAGGTGCCCGCGGTACAAAATCACCGCCTGCTCCGCCTCCCCCACGCCCAGCTCTGTCCGCGCGAGCTCCACCAGCGACAACGCCGGCTGCTCGGCCGAAATCAGGTTCCCCTCGTCGTCGTACACCGGCTCGTCCGGCTCGACGTACCCCGGCACATACTGCCCGTCGATCGGCGGCCCCTCCTTCAGCCGAGGCGTCCGCCCCCGCGAACTCGACGACGACTTCGAGTGCGTCACGCTCACGTCGAACCGCCTCGCCGCAGCATTCCACGCCAGCGTGACCTGCGTGTGCGACGACGACCCGCTCGACGACCACCGCCGCGTCTTAGGCTCGCACCGCCGCTGCGTGCCCCCGCCCCTCACCCGCGGCGCCACAATCAGATCCTTGCTCAGCCCCGTCTGCGACCTCGGATACACCGCCATCCGCGCCCTGGGCCACCCCATCTGCACGATGTACGCCTCCGCGTCCTCGACGACGTAGTACAGCAGCCCGTCGATGCATTCCTCGCGCGCAATCTGCCAGTCCTCGCCCGCGTGTACACGCTCCGGACCCGTCTCCACCCCGGGGTGGTTCGGGTCCAGATTCGGGTCCATGTGTTGCGCCCACGCCGGCGCCGCGCCCATCGCGCACACAACACCCACCACCGCCGCCCGGATCTTCACCCGCATCGCCGTTTCCTTTCCCAAGACGTGACCCGCGCAAGCTACCGCTGCGTCAGCGCCCCGCGCATCGCCCGGGCGACCTCCAGGTCCAGCCCACGCTCCTCAGCACGGTCCAGCATCTTCAACGCGACCGCCAGCCGCCCCTCCGCCTGCATCAGCACCGCCACCGTCAGCCACGCCGACGCCGAGTCGTTCCGGTTCGCGTGCTTCACCGCGTCCGTCACCAGCCGACGCAAATCCCGCGCGTCATCCCCTGCAATCCAAGCCCCAAGCGGCTCGCCCGCCAGCGCCGGATCCGTCACATACGCGTACCGGATCGTCGCCGCCGCGTCCTCGCCGCGCCCCACCGCGACCAACGCCACCCCCAGCCCGCGCACCGCCGCCATGTCCTCCGGGTCCGCGTCCAGATGCTGCGAGTACAGCGTGATCGCCCGCTCGGCCTCCCCAAACCCAAGCTCAAGCCCCGCCTCCTCCATCAGCGTCAGCACCACCGGCTCGGGCTCGGGAATCGGCGGCGAATACCCCGGGCTCAGCTGCCCGTCGATCGGCCCCGTGTACCGCCCCGCCCCGCTCGACACATACCCCCGCCCCCAGATCCACGGGTCAAACACCCGCCCGTACCCGGTGCGCACGCCCAGCCCCGTGTCGATCGCAAGCCCAGACCCGTTCCGCGCGATCGTCCGCACCGTCACGCCCGCCGCCCGCGACCGAGGCACCAGAATCAGATCAAACCGGAACCCCGTCTGCGACTTCAGGTGCACCACCGCCGCCTGCGTCCACCCCGCCTGATCCAGATACGCCTGCGCATCGTGCACCGCGTAGTACAACCGCCCATTGAGATACACCGGCCGCGCCAGCTGCCACCCCGGCGGCGGCGCCACCAGCACCTTGTCATCCGGATCCACAGGCGTCGTCACCGTCGCCGGGTGCACCTGATTCGGCTGAGCCGGCGCGCCCGTGTTGGGCGTCACCACCACCGGCTGCGAACCCGGGTTCTGCGCCGGTGTCTGAGCTGGCTGTTGGCTCGGCTGCTGAGCCGGCGTCGTCGCCGCCGGGTCCGGCTGATACGCCGGGTCCAGCGCCGGGTCGCCCGCCTGCGCCAGCACCGATCCAGACCCGAGCCACAGCCCGAGCCCCGCGCCCACCACCACCAC
>BQJQ01000021.1 GCA_021604785.1 Phycisphaeraceae bacterium | reverse complement strand
GCTGGCGGAAGAGGAGGACGGTGAGGGCGAGCCCCATGGCCGCCTCGGCCGCCGCGACGCAGAGGACGAAGATCACGAACGTCTGGCCGTCGAGGTTCAGGTGGTAGCGGGAGAACGCGACCAGCGCGATGCCCGCGGCCTGGAACATCAGCTCGGTGCACAGGAACATGATGATCAGGTTGCGGCGCGTCAGGAACCCGATGACGCCCAGCGCGAACATGGCCGCCGAGACGAACAGGTAGTGCGCGAGCGTGACCTGGCCCATCAGCTCGGGGGCGCCGGCCTGGGCGAGTGTGGAGAGCGTCACGATTGGCCCTCCATCCGCAGGGTGTTCGCGTCGTGCAGACGCCTCACCTCGGTCGCCTTGAGCAGCTCCTCGAGCTCAACGTGCTTGCGGGCGAGCACCGTCGCCCCGAGCATCGCCATGAGCAGGATGACGCCGGCGATCTCGATCGTCATCGGGTGGTCACGCAGCAGGTTGATGCCCAGCGACTCGACGTTCGTCGAGGTGAGACCCGCGGGCCAGGCGTCGGCGGCGAGGGTCCGCGACTGCAGGTCGGCGTCCTGAATAATGATCGTGCGGGTCGCTTCGTCGATGCTCGTGACCGACTCGCCCTGTGCGAGCAGGTCCGCCCGGCGGAGGTGACGCTCGACCTTGCGGGGCAGCTCGTCGAGCGTGCCGCCCGTCGCGGCCTGCGCGCCCGGCTCGGGCAGCGCCGACGTGCCGGCGAACATCACGGTGGTCAGCAGGGCGAGGAGCATGAACCCGGCGACCGACGCGACCCACGGCTCGCGGGCCTCGGTGTCGTACTCGGCGAGCATGTCCGTGTCGCCCTCTTTGGGCGCCTGCGTCGCGAGCATGATCACGAACAGGTAGGTGATCAGGATCGCGCCGGCGTAGATGATGATCAGCGCGAAGGCCATGAACTCGGCCGAGAGCAGCACGAAGAGGCCGCTGGTCGCGATGATCGTCAGGATGAAGTAGAGCGCGGAGTAGACGGGGCGGGCGTGCGTGATCATCCGCAACGCCGCGGCCAGGGCGATCAGCGCGAACCCGTAGAAATAGATGTTCGGAATCTCGCCCGGCGTCCGCTCGGCGGCGGCGAGGGAGAGGAAGAGCAGCACGACGCCCGCGGCGGCCGCGGCGAGGGCCCCGCCGATCGCGCGGAGGGAGTACGCCTTGCGGGGCAGCGAGAGGGCCACGCCCACGGCGCCCAGGGCACACGCCGCGTACAGGATCAGAGAGGGGATGAGCGGGTCCAAGGACGCCTGCGTCTTTTCTCTGGACCCACCGGCGCGAGGGCGCCGGCGGGCGATGGGTCGGTTCGCACGCCACGCCGCGCGATGAAGGAACGCCCCGCCACGAGCGGGTCCGGGCGTGGGCGTTGAGGATAGATGCGCCCCGCGAACCCTTCAACCCGGCGCGGCGATGCCGCACGCCCGGCGCCCGCGCCGTACCATCCCGCCCGTGACGCGGGAAGCCGCCCAGATCCGATCTCGACCCCCCGCTTCTGGCGCGGCGGTGACCGATCTGCGCCGCCATCTGCCCAACATGCTCACCGGGTCCCGGTTCGTGCTCGCGGGCATCTTCGTCGCGGTGGTCTCGACGACCCGGCCCGCTGGCGCTTCGGGGGGGATGGACCACGTCTCGGCCCTGCTCGATGGATCGACCGCGGCCCTGCTCGTTGCGGCCCTCATCTTCGCGCTCGCGGCCCTCACCGACGCCCTCGACGGGCAACTCTCGAGGCTCTGGCACGTCGAGTCGCGGCTCGGGCGGATCATGGACCCGCTGGCCGACAAAGTCTTGGTGCTGGGGGGTTTCGTGTTGCTGGCCGGGCCAACGTTCACCGTCTTCCGGGGCGGCGGCGGCGGGACGTACCAGCTCTCGGGCGTGGACGCGTGGATGGTCATCCTCATGATCACCCGCGAGATGCTCGTCACCTCGATCCGGGGGATGTACGAGGGCGAGGGCTTCGACTTCAGCGCCGCGGGGATGGGCAAGCTCAAGATGATCGCCCAGTCGGTCGCGATCCCGGCGATCCTGGCGGTGGTCGCGCTGGTTCCTGCCCGCGAGGGGTCTCTGGCCCGCCCGTGGGTGCTCGGGCTCGCGTGGGGCGTGACGGCGATCACGGTCGCCTCGGCGTGGCCTTATGTCTGGAAGGCGTACCTCGCGAGCACCGGGCGCATCAAGGCAGGGCCTCCCAAGACGCCCCGACCCGAGCCCAAGCTGGGCAAATCGAGCGATCGGGTCGAGATACCGGCGACCCACGTCCGGACGCGATCCCGCCGACGGCCCTCGGCGGGCAGCGGGCAGAGTCAGGCACCGGGGACGGACCCGACCCCGAAGCGTCCCAAGCCCAGCTCACGGACGCGCCCGAAGTAACACCCCCTGTTTGGGGAAACGTGGGGTCCGAAAAAAATGAGAGCCCCGGCACACGCACGGGGCTCTCGGGGTGTGGCCCGACTCCGCGAACGGAACAGGGCCAGGAGAGAAGTCTTTGGTTGGGAGTTGCCCGAGGCTGAATCGCCGCGGGCGCGGAACCTGCAATCGAAGATTCTAGGACACTACGTCAAACTCTGACAGATCGTCAATTATTCGCACCCGCCGGGCCGTGGTTCCAGCACTCGGCGGGGATTCGTTCATCGATTCTCATCTGGATATCCGCACGCGCCTGCTCGCAGTTGCACGTGTTCGAGAGCGGCCCCCACCCGAGCCCGTCGAGCAGCGCGTTGGCGCCGTCGAACACCGCCTGATCGGGGGATGCGAGGCGCTCGCGCCAGATGCCTTGGGGGTCTGCGAGCACGGCGCTGCCGCCGAGCATCATCGACCAGACCGGGAGGAGCACACTCGCGGGCGCGTCGGTCTTGAGGTGCCCGGCGCCGGTCGCTTCGTGCACCAGCGTCTCAGCGACGGCGTACGCCCGCGAACGCTGCGCGTACAGCGCGGCGCGGCGGCGCTCGTTCGCTTGCTCGATCATGCGTCTGTCGTAGAGCATCAGATTCACCATGATCACGTGCGGGTGTCGCTTGACCGACTCGGCGTGCACCAGCGCCACCGTGAGCACCCGTTCGCGGGCGTTGCGCGCTTCGGGCAGGATCAACTCGCACGCGCCGAACTGTCTGTCGAGCACCGCCGTCGCGACGGCGCACAACACGTCGGCCTTGTTATCGAAGTGCAGGTAGACCGTCGAGCGCGAGTACTCGAACCTGCTCGCCAGCTTATCAATGCTCAGCGCATGACACCCGTGCTCTGCGATGACTTCCTCGGCGATGCGCACAAGTTCGTCTTCGCGTTCCTGAAACCGGCGCTGGCGTCTCTCTGCGGCAGACATGGGCCGTACGATACCAAAACACCATCGCCACGCGACAACGCGCCAAAGACTGGCGCCCCGTCAACACACCGCGGCGCAAGGCGTTGGCCGTTCGTCACGCGGGCATCCGAACGCGACGCGAACGGTGTGTGAAGGCCCGTAACTACTTCACCGGTGCCGTGTTGTCGTCGATGTTGACGTCGGGATAGACGCCCTCAGGGTCGATCTGCACCTGGACAGGTTTTTTTCCGTCTGTGGCGATTCGCGTCCGCCAGAGGTCGGTAGTTGCCCAGACTTCCACCGGGAGGCGGACGTCTTTGGTCGTGTCGTCGTCGAACGTGACGCGGAGGTGCACGGGCATGACCATGCCGCCCGTGTTGGTGAGGTCCACGACGACCCCGTCTTCGTCGGCGGACACAACGCGGACGCCCTGGTCGAGCACGCGGTCAGACAGCAGCCACGAACGCCAGAACCAGGCGAGGTCCGCGCCCGCGGCATCCTCCATCGCGCGGAAGAAGTCGCCGGGCTGGGGGTGCTTGAAAGCCCACCGCTCGGTGTACGTCTTGAACGCGGCGTCGAACCGGTCGGGACCGAGGACCTCCTCACGCAAGAGATAGAGCGCGAGCGCGGTCTTGCGGTAGTTCAGGGTGCCGATCCACCGCGACCAGTGGCGGTCCGGCGGGACGTCGATGCGCTGGCGCCGATCGGAGTTCATGACCTGCAGCGTGCGCCGGATCGCGTTGTCAATATCCGGGTCGGTCTCGTACCACGCCGCCTTGGAGTAGAAGTTGATGAAGGAGTTGAAGCCCTCGTCCTGCCACATGTACCGGCGTTCGTCGGAGTTCACGAGCATGGGGTACCAGTTGTGTCCGACTTCGTGGTCGGTGACGCCCATCATGCCGCGGTCGCTGGTGCGCGAGCCGCAGAAGACGATCATGGGGTACTCCATGCCGCCCTCGGGGCCGTTGATGTTGCTCATGATCGGGTAGGGATACGGGTAGAGCCAGTCCGAGTAGAACTCGATGGAGTGCTTGATGACCTGGGACGAGCCGCGGCCGTCGTCGTTCCAGTACCAGCTCTCGGCTTCTTTGGGGTAGAGCGATTGGCAGAGGACGCGGCGGGTGGTGCCGTCGAGGTCCGTCACGTCCGCGCCGCAGGCGTCCCAGATGAACGCCTCGGAGCTTGCCCAGGCGAAGGTGCGGACGCTGTCGGCCTCGAACCGCCAGGTGAGCGGGCCGTCGCCGTCGGGGCGGGTGGCGGGCTCGCCGACGCGTTCGGGCTCGAGGATGACGAGTGTTTCCCCGGAGTCCAGGGCGCTGGCGAGGCGGTCACGCTGCTCGCCCGTGAGCACGTCGGAGGGGTTGGTAAGGGTGCCGGTCGCCGCGACGATGTGATCGCGGGGGACGGTGATGTTGACCTGGTAGTCGCCGAAGTTCGTGTAGAACTCGCCCGAGCCGAGGTAGGGCAGCGCGTTCCACCCGTTCACGTCGTCGTAGTTGCAGACGTGCGGGAACCACTGGGCGTACTCGAAGATGGTCCCTTGATCGACCTCCTCCGAGCCCATCCGGCGCAGGTGCGGGGGCATGTCGAACGCGTAGTCCAGCTCGAACACGAATGTCTCGCCCGGCTCGATCGGGGCGGGCAGCTCGACGCGGGCGAGCGTGTCGTAGACCGAGTATTCGAGCTCGGACCCGGCGTGGCGGAGCGAGCCGATGTCGTACCCGCCGTCGAAGCCCTTGGCGAGCTCGCGCATCACGCCCCGCCCGCGGCTGAGCGTGCCGGTCGAATCCTGGCGGAAGAGGTTCTGCTCGAGCTGAATCCACATGTAGTCCAACGCGTGCGGCGAGTTGTTGTGGTACGTCACGCGCATCTGCGCGTCGAGGCGTTTGGTCTCGGCGTCGAGGGCGCAGTCGATGATGTAGTCGCACTGCTGCTGCCAGTAATCCGGGCCCGGGGCGCCCGAGCCGAGGCGGAGTTCGTTGGCCGGGGGAAGGTCGAGCGGGTCGAAGATGTTCGTGGCGTCGTCTCCCGCGGGCCGGCGGAAGGACTGATCCACAGCGCCGAGGCGGCCCGAAGCGCCGCTGTCGCTCGCCCGTTTGCCCGAAGAGCACGCGCCCACACACACCACAGATGCGGCGAGCGCCGCGAACATCACCATCCGCATTTCCGAACTCCTCACGATGGACCCACTGGGCAGAGTTACCGCCCAGATCGTAACACCCACGACGGGCTACGTTGTATTTGCGGACAAGCCAAACGGTTGCATGGAGCGCGCGCGGCCACCTTGATGCCGGAACGCACTTTCGGAGTTGGGCGGCGGGGTCAGTCGTCGATGCCGGTCTTCTCACTCGGCGGGCTGAAGACGTCGAGGATCACGCTGGTCTCGATCGCCTCGGCACCGTGCGGGGCGTCGGGTGGCAGGTGCAGCACCTCGCCCGCGCCGAGCTCGACGATCCGGTCGGACGCTTCGCCCAGCGTGAACCGCATCCGCCCGGACTCGACGATCGCGATCTGCTCGTTCGCGTGGCGGTGCGGCGGGACGACGACCCCTGCCGCGAGGGTGACGCGTGAGACCATGACGTGCGAACCGATGACGCGTTGGCGGTCGATGCCGGGCATGGGGGTGTCGGTCGGCAGGGTGCTCCAGGCGTGGGATGTCGGGTCGGGCATGGGCACTCCTTTGTATGTCCTGCGCGCAGCGTACCCGTAGTGACGGGCGAACCGCGCGCCGCGGGAAACGCGCGGGCGCGTGTCGCGTATCCCCGGGCAACCCCCCCCGGAGTCGCCGATGCACCCCGCACCCAGCAGTCGTTGCCGTCGATTCTGCGCACGAATCGTGACCCTCGCCCCGGCCTTTGTCGTGCTGGCCGTCGCGGCCCGGATCGCCCCGGCCCAGGTGGTCGGGCGCCCCGCGGCGGAGGTCGCGGGCGAAGCGGAACGTCTCATGGGCGCGTACACACAGGGGTGGAATTTCCACGGCGTCGTGCTGATCGCCGACGGCGACACGATCCTGTACGAGGGCGCGTATGGGTATGCGAACGCGGAGTACGACGAGCCCCAGACGACAGAGACCGTGTTCCGGATCGCCTCGTTGAGCAAGCAGTTCACCGCGGGGGCGTTGCTGCCCCTGCGCGATGAGGGCAGGGTGGATTTCGACGCGCCGCTCTCGACGTACCTGGTGCGCCTCAAGCCGGAGATCGCGAACCATGTCACGCTCGCATCGGCGTTCGGACACACCGCAGGGCTGGCGCGCGCGCCGCGTTCGATGGCCCGCGACCGGCGCAAGCAGGACCACTTCGAGCTCCGCGAACTGATCGACCTCATCAACTAGACCGAGCTCGAGTCCCCGGGCGAGTACCGGTACTCGAACGCGGGGTATGTGCTGGCAGCCGCCGTCCTCGAGCGCGTGACGGGCACGCCCTACGCCGAGGCGGCGCAAGAGCTGGTGTTCGAGCCGCACGGTCTCGATCGGACCGCGCACGCGACGCGCCACGACGTGGTGCCCGGTCGGGCAGAGGGCTACTGCCTCATCGACGGCACGACGTGCCGGGCGAAGGAGATCGACGCGTCGAGCGTGATCGGGACGGGGTCGGCCCGGTCGTCTGCGCGACCTGTGGCGCTGGCACGCTGCGGCAAGACCGGCGCGGCGCGTACTCCGCGGCGTCATCGAGGACCACCCCGAACTCGCCGAGCCAAAGGCGTGGCTCGAACGGCTCGATGACTAACGCGTTTGCCACCGCCCCCGATCACAATGCATGCTCGCTCTCGATCAGGCCCTGTATTGGGCAGCCTGTTCAAGGCGTCACCCCCTCAACATTGAGCGGTCTTCACCCGCGTAAACCCGTACGTGCGCGTTATTAGAATGACTACGGTTTTCAACTCGCAATCACGCCCGTCATCTGTAGCTTCGCGTGGTCTCACCCCTCTCACAAGGAGAACACGATGCACGCTGCACTCACACGAATCTCGGCTCTCACACTCTGCGTCGGCGCAACGGGGGCGCACGCGTCGCCGTGCGAGGTGATCGTCGAGGTTGCCCAGGAGTCCACAGCAGGGACCGGCGACTGGGACTCGAACTTCCTCACGCTCATCAAGGCGATCGAGACCACCCAGACCGCGAATGGGTACTACAACTGGAGTTCGAGCACCGGCACGTTCGGGCCGCCCGCGGGTGAACCACTGCCGGCCCTCGACGCGGACACGGCCCACCTGTTCATGGTGGACGGATCGGACGGCGCAAGCGTCTTCCAGGTCTACGACACGAACGTGCTCTCGCTCACCGTCAACGCGGCGGACACGACGTGGGCGCTCTCGGGCGACACGGCGGCGTACCTCGCACAAGACGGCCCTCAGTCGAACCAGGACCAGTACACGTCCAACGGCACCGACTTCACCACCCACCACGGGTGGGGCAACTCCAAAACCGACGGGTTCGCGATCGGCATCCTCGAGGGCGACTGGAGCATGCTCGTCGAGATCGACTCGCACGTCGATCTGCTCGACTGGGTCACCATCAGCGCGGACGGGTCGCGGTTCTCGCTCGGGTTGACGGCGGACCGGCGCGTGCGCCTGCAGCCGTACGCCTGCGACGCGGACGTGGACCTCGACCTGGACGTGGACACGGACGACCTGCTGGAGTTCACCACGATGCACCTCGCGGGCAACCCGTGCGCGGACATGGACGGCGACGGCGACGTGGACGCGCTGGACCTGGTGGAGTACACGACCCAGTACCTCGCCGGGTGCTAACCCCGGCACGAATGCCACCGCCGATCAGGCTTCCAATCAGACCCGGCGGTCCAGCAACCGGTACCCCACCGCCTCGGCCACGTGTGAACTGGTCAGGGGCGTTTCATCACCCGCGTGCCGCTCATCAAGATCCGCGATCGTGCGCGCAACACGCCGGATCTTGTCGTACGCCCGCGCACTCAGGCCCAGCTCGGTGATCGCCTGGCCCAGCAGCGTCTCGGCCGTTTGATCCAGCGGGGCCCACCTGTCGAGCTGGCGGCCCGTCAGGCGCGCGTTGGTGCGGTCTTCGCCCTGGCGCCCGCGGGCGATGGCGCGGGCGCGGATCACCTGAGCGCGCATGTCCGCGCTCGACACACCGACCGGGCCCGAGCGCAGCTCCTCGTACTTCACCGAGGGCGCCTCGACGTGGATGTCGATCCGGTCGAGCAGCGGGCCCGAGAGTCGCCCGAGGTACCGCTCCATCTCGCGCTGCCCGGCGGCACCCGGGGAGGCGCCGCCCTTGTGCGAGGGGTTCATCGCCGCGACGAGCATGAACCGGGCGGGGAACCGGACCGTGCCGGCCGCGCGCGCGATCGTGACCACGTCGTCCTCGAGCGGCTGGCGGAGGGTTTCGAGCACGGGCCTTGGAAACTCGGGCAATTCATCGAGAAAGAGCACGCCGTGGTGGGCGAGGGAGATCTCGCCGGGGCGGGGGACGATGCCGCCCCCGACCACGGCGGGTGCCGAGGCGGTGTGGTGCGGCGAGCGCACCGGGCGGACCGCGACGATGCCCTGCTCGCTGTCGAGCATGCCCGCGGCGGAGTAGACCCGCGTGGTCTCGATGGCTTCGGTCGGCGAGAGCGGGGGCAGGATGCCCGGGAGCGCTTTGGCCATCATCGTCTTGCCCGTGCCCGCGGGCCCGACCATGACAAGGTTGTGCGAGCCGGCCGCGGCGATCACGATCGCACGCTTCACGCCCTCCTGCCCGCGGACGTCGGCGAAATCGACCGGCGCCTCGGCCGAGGCGATCAGCGACTCGACGTCCACCGGCGGGTGGGGCTCGATCTCCAGCGCTCCCGAGAGCACGCCGACCACCTCGGCAAGAGTGGAGACGCCGATCACATCGATGCCCCCCACCACCGCGGCTTCGGACGCGTTGCCCGCGGGGACGATCACGCCCGCGAACCCGCGCCGACGGGCCATGTCCGCGATCGCGAGCGCCCCCTTGATCGGGCGAACGCGGCCGTCGAGCGCGAGTTCGCCGGCGATGACGAAGGTGCGCGGATCGACGCCCCCGGTGCCCGGGCCGGCCTGGGTGATGAGCACGCCCTGAGCCGCGAGCAGGCCGACCGCGACGGGCAGGTCGTACATCGGCCCCTCTTTGCGCACATCGGCGGGCGCGAGGTTGATGAGCACCTTGCCGGGCGGGAAGGGATACCCGGCGTTGGCCATCGCGGCCTTGACGCGGTCGAGCGATTCCTTGACCGCCGCGTCGGGCAGCCCGACGACCGTTTCCTTGGCGAGCCCCCTGTCGTCGAGGTCCACCTCGACCTCGACGGGGCGGGCGTCGATGCCCTCGATCAGCGCGCTGTGGACCCTTGTGACCATCGCCCGCAATGATACCAAACAAAGTGCGTTCATGGCGACGTGAATTCGACACCTGAACCGCCCGAAATTCCCGCCCCGGGCGGGGCATCGCCGATCTAGCGGGCGATGGCAACGAAGCGCAAAACCAAGCCGTACCGGGTTTCCGAGGATGAGGACGTCTACGAGGAGGGGTGGCCCGTCGGGCGGGCCCTCGTCTGGCTGGCGTTCGCGGGGATCTGGGTGTTCGCTGCGATCGCCCTGGTGAGCTTCGACGCGGGCGATGCCCCGTCGAACGTGCAGTGGCCGCACAACGAGCCGCCAGCGAACTGGGCGGGGTCGATCGGGGCTCAGGCGGCGTACCGGTCGCTGCGGCTGCTCGGGATCGGGATGGTGGTGCCCATGCTCTTTGCAGCCGGGACGCTGCTCTCGACGGCGATGGGGCGGGGGATCTCCCAGCCGATCATCCGGGCGATCGGGGTGGTGCTGATCGCGGTCTCGGCGGCGACGCTCGCGCACGTGGGGTGGCCCAACGCGGACTTCCTCGCGGGGCATCCCGGGGGGACGGCGGGCAAGTCGCTCGCGGCGGCGTTGCTGCCCGGGCTGAACGTCGGGGGCACGGTGCTCGTGCTGCTGGTGATGCTGGCGGTCGGGCTGGTGGTCGCGTGCGACTCGCTGGTCTGGCGGGCGCCGGCGGCGCTGTGGCGGGTGCTGGTGCCCGCGGCAGCCGGGACAGGGCACGCGGCACGGGCGGTCGGGTCCGCGGCGGGCCGGTCGGCGGGCGCGGGGACCGGGCTGATGGCGTGGATCGGGTCGGTGCTCAACAAGCCGCGCCTGCGCCGCGTCGCGATCAACGATCTGGGCGACGAGGCGCTGGTCGAGGAGCGTCGCAAGGCAAAGAAGAAGGCGAAGACCAAGAGCACGCCCAAGCCCCGCAAGAAGGTCGAGCTCGTCGAGGAGGACGAGTACGAAGAGGAGTGGGACGAGGAAGACGCGCTCGACGGCGACGAGGACGAGTGGGAGCCCGAGGACGGCGACGAGGAATACGAGGAAGAAGACGAGTACGAGGATGAGTACGAAGACGAGGAAGACGAGGTCGGGGCGCCGCAGGTGTTCAGCCGCGAGGCGTTGAAGAAGAAGATCGCCGCGCTGCCGGTGCGGTTCTCGCAGGAGAACCGGAATGTCGCGACCGAAGAGGACCTGGCGGACATGCAGACCGCGGCGAATCTGGAGGGGTACAAGTTCCCGACGCTCGACCTGCTCGAAGAGCCCGAGGAGGGGTTCAACGAGAAACTCGAGGAGCTCGTCCGGGGGCAGGCCGAGGCGCTCGAGTCGGCGCTGTCGCAGTTCCGCATCGACGGCGAGGTCGTGGACATCGAGTCCGGGCCGGCGATCACGCTCTACCACATCCGCCTGGCGCCGGGGACCAAGGTCGCGGCGATCAACACGATCTCGTCCGACCTCGCCCGATCGCTTAAGGCGGTCAACATCCGCGTGGTCGCGAACGTCGAGGGGCGCGACACCATCGGCATCGAGGTGCCCAACCCGACCAAGGAGCGCGTGCGGCTCAAGGAGCTGATGGGCCAGCGGGACCGGTTCAGCAAGATGAAGCTGCCGATGTTCCTGGGCAAGGACGCCGCGGGCGACCCGCTGATCGGCGACCTCACCAAGATGCCGCACATGCTCATCGCGGGCACGACCGGCTCGGGCAAGAGCGTGTGCATGAACACGATCATCATGAGCTTCCTCTACACGAAGAAGCCCAACGAGCTCAAGCTGGTGCTGGTCGATCCCAAGATGGTCGAGATGTCGCAGTTCAAGGACATCCCCCACCTGATGTGCCCGGTGGTCACCGAGATGAGCAAGGCGGCGGCGATCCTCGAGTGGGCCGTCACCAAGATGGACGAGCGGTACGAGCTGCTCGCAGAAGCCGGGTGCCGGGACATCGCGAGCTACAACGCGCTGGACGAGGAGGAGCTGTTCGACCGGTTCACGCCCGTCGGGCCCGAGGGGCGGCGGGAGCTGAGCGAGGACCAGAAGGCCCGCATCCCGCGGATGCTGCCCTACATGGTCTTCATCATCGACGAGCTGGCCGACCTGATGATGACGCACAAGGAGGTCGAGGGGTCGATCATCCGCATCGCGCAGAAGGCGCGTGCCGTGGGCATCCACCTGATCCTGGCGACGCAGCGCCCGCAGGCGAACGTGGTGACGGGGCTGATCAAGTCGAACATGCCCTGCCGCATCGCGTTCAAGGTCGCGTCGGGCATGGACAGCCGGATCGTGCTCGACCAGAAGGGCGGCGAGCTGCTGCTTGGCATGGGCGACATGCTCTTCCTGGACCCGAGCAGCCACAAGCTCAAGCGGTCGCAGGGGACGCTGGTGGACGACCACGAGATCCGCAAGGTGACGCGGTTCTTGAAGGACATCGCGGGCCCGAGCTTCGAGCGCCAGCTCGTGCAGCTGCGCTCGGGCGACGACGACGAGGAGCGGATCTACGAGTCCAAGAACAACTCGAGCGCCTCGCTCGCGGCGGCTCAGGAAGACCCGATGTTCGACCGCGCGGTCGAGATCGTGATCGAGTCCAAGCGCGGGTCGGTGTCGCTGCTCCAGCGGCGTTTGGCGATCGGGTACACGCGGGCGAGCCGGCTGGTGGACCTGATGGGCATCGCCGGGATCATCTCGGACCACAAGGGCTCGGTCGCGCGGGACGTGCTGATCACGATCGAGGAGTGGGAAGCGATCAAGGAGTTGGCCGCGGAAGAGGCCGCGGCGCAGGAGGCGTCGGGCACCCACCCGGACGTGCCCAACCAGACGCTGATGTTCGACGGCTCGGGCGGGACCGCGACGGCGACCGCCCCGGCCGGCGCGGACACCGAGGCCGTGCCGTTCGACGTCGACGACGACGCGGCGGCGGTCGAGGTGCACGGGACGCAACTTGCAGACGACGAAGCCGTCGAGGTCGCCGACGATGAGGCGGAGGCCGAGGACGACGAAGAGGAGTGGGAAGAGGAGGACGAGTACGAGGACGGGGAGGAAGAAGAGGAAGAGGACGAGGACCCCGAGGCCGAGTACGAAGAGGTTGACGGCGAGGAAGAGGACGAAGAAGAGGAGTACGAGGAGGAGGACGCCGTCGAGGGTGAGGAGGACGAAGAAGAGGACGACCCCGAGGCGGAGTACGAGGACGAGGAAGAAGACGAGGAGGAGTACGAAGAGGTCGGCGAGGACGAGGAGGAGGAGGAAGACGAAGAGGACCCCGACGCCGAGTACGAAGAGGCGGACGAAGAAGAGGAATACGAGGAAGAGGACGAGCTCGAGGAAGAAGAGGAGCCCGAGGTGGAGGTCCCCGCGGCCAAGAAAGGCCGCAAGCCCCGCGGCGGCACGGGCCGACGACGCGGGTCCGCGGCCTGAAACCCCGCCCTCAGAGCGCCCAATCCGCCCACACCCGACCGCCCCGGCGGTTTCCCCGTATAGAGAGGAAACGCCGGGGCATCTTTACGAATACCGTTAGAGGCGGCCTCGGCGTCGGAGCCGCGCGATATGGACACTGCCCTCCGGGGACCAGGCCCCGCGGTCGGACCGACCGACCCGCGACGCGGCCTCTGGGAAAGGACACCGAATGCCGAGCCTTCAGAAGACCAACCGTGCCCCCGTCGGGCGGAGGCGTGCCGCCGGGTGCGCGGCTGTCGCCCTGGCCCTGTTCGCCGGGGGTGCCCAGGCGGCGCCCAAGGTGCTCGACCACGTCCCCGCGGACGCCCCTGTCGTGATCTCGATCGGGAACGTGGGCGAGCTGCTCAACGACATCGACGCGTTCAACGTGATGCTCGGCGACAAGGGCATGCCCGAAGCCGGGTTTGTCACGATGATGGGTCGCGGCATGCCCGGGCTGAACCTGGACGGGTCCGCCGCGGTCGTGCTGAACTTTGACCCCGAGAACCCGGACGCGATGGGCGACGACGACGTCGTGATCCTCGTGCCGGTCTCGGACTTCGGGGCCTTCACCCAGCAGGGCGCCGCGGACAACGGCGTCGTTGAGTTCATGCTCGGCGACCAGCCGGCCTTCGCCCGGCAGCTCGGCGACGGGTTCGCCGCGATGGGCCCGGCCGCCGACGCGGTCCGCGGGTTCGCCGGCGATGCCGGCCGCATGGGCGCGCACTCCAACCGGCTCGGGCACTCCGGGCTCGCGATCGCGGACACGTCGGACGTGACGATCATCGCGAACGTCGCGCCCTTCCGCCCGCGGCTGCTCCAGGGCATGCAGGACGCACAGCAGCAGGCGGTCTTCTACGCCGGCATGAGCGCGCAGGGGCAGGACGTCGCGACACCGATCAACGCGATGATGGACCTCGTCCGCGCGTATGTGAACGACGCGCAGACGGGCGTCGTCGGGATCTCCTACGACGCCGGCGGCGTGACGCTCGACCTGGGCACGCAGTTCACCCCCGACTCCGACTCGGCCAAGGGCTTCGACAAGCGGGGCGACGCCGCGACGCTGCTTAACCGCGTCCCCGGGGGTGACTACTACCTGGCGTACGCGATGGACCTCCGCTCGCCCGAGCTCGCCAAGCTCGCAGCCCAGGCCCAGGCGATGTCCGCCTCGATGCCCGGCGCCGGCAGCATGCCGGGCCAGCCCGAGTTCGCGGACATCATCGACCACGCGACGGGCACCGCGGGCGTCATGGGCACCTCGCCCGCGCTGATGTCTGCCGGCGTCCTGTCGAACATGGTCAGCTACGTCCGCACCAACGACGCCGCGGCGTACGCGGAGATGGTCTCCGAGTCGCTCAACGGCTCGAACGGGCAGGCGTCGCAGGGCATGAGCTTCGCGACGTCGTACACGGCCGACGCCAAGAACGTCCAGGGCGTGCCGGTGGACTCGTACGCCGTCAAGATCTCGGTCGACCAGGCGGCGGGCGGGAACATGGGCATGGGCTCGCCGCAGCAGATGATCGGGATGATGTTCGGCCCAAGCCAAGGCCCCAACGGGCACATCGCCCGCCTCGACTCGGGCGTGATCCAGACGGTCAGCCCGAGCACCGAGCTGCTCGAGCGTGCCATCGGGGCCGCCAAAAACGGCAACGGGCTCGGCGCGGACGGCCGCGTCATGAACGTCTCCAAGCGCCTGCCCGAGCACCGCATGGGCGAGGCGTACCTCTCGCTCGACCAGATCTTCAACTCCGTCGGCCCGATCGCGAGCATGTTCGGCGTGCTGCCCAACTTCCAGCCCGCCCCGGCGATGGACCCCGTCGCGATGGGCGTCGCGACGATCGACGGCGGCGTCCACATGCGGACGTTCATCCCCAACGACGTCATCAAGACCGGCGTCGCGATGGCCCCCGAGCGCCCCGACGCGATGGACGACGGCTGGGGCGACGAGCCCGCCGACGAGGACCCCGAGTTCTGAACTCGACTGACTCGCACGACACCTTGAACCAGGCACCCCGGGCGTGGACGCTGCGCCCGGGGTGTGTTTTTGACCTCTCCCGCCCGCGCGTGATGGCGATCCTCAACGTCACGCCCGACAGCTTCTCCGACGGGGGCGTGCTCACGTCGGCGGGCGACGCGGCCGACGCGGCCAAGCGGGCGGCGGACGAGGGCGCGGACATGCTCGACGTCGGGGGTGAATCGACCCGCCCCGGCGCAGCCCGGATCCCCGCGGCCGAGCAGATCGACCGCGTCGTGCCCGCGATCGAGGCGATCCGGCGCGCGGGCGTGGATGTCCCGGTCTCGATCGATACCACCCTCGCGTCTGTTGCTCGCGCGGCGCTGGACGCGGGTGCCGACGCGATCAACGACGTCTCGGCGGGGACCGAGGACGACGAGATGCTCCCCTTGGCCGCGGAGCGCGGGTGCGGGATCATCCTCATGCACCGCCTCCGCGCGCCCGATCAGGACGCGTACTCCGACCGGTACGAGCGGGCGCCCGAATACACCGACGTGGTCGCGGACGTGCGCACGGCACTGGGCGATTCGCTCGCCCGCGCGACCGCCGCGGGGATCGATCCCGCGAGCGTCGTGCTCGACCCCGGGCTCGGGTTCGGCAAGTCCGTCGAGCAGAACCTCGAACTCATCCGCCGGACCGGCGAGATTGTCTCGCTGGGCAGGCCGGTGCTCTCGGGGATCAGCCGCAAGAGCTTCGTCGGGCGGGTCTCTTTGGGGCGGGATTCGGACCCGTCCGAGCGGCTCGAGGGCTCGCTGGCGCTGGGTGTGGTGCACCTGCTCGCCGGCGCCCGCCTGTTCCGCGTGCACGACGCGGGGGCCCACGCCCGCGCCCTGTCGGCAGCCTGGGCGGCGCTGCCGCACGCCACCGCCCAGGGGCCCACGCCCGCGTGAATACCCCATGCTCGCGCGCGGTTTGTGGGGGCGCCCCCGAACCCGCGCGGCGGGCCCCGGGGGTGTACCATCTGACCCGCCCGCGTGGGCGATTCTGACAGCCCGAGAGGATCCGTCGCATGGCGAACGAGCACGTCAAGGAATTCACGAACGACAATTTCGACTCCGAGGTCGTCGGCGCCGACACGCCCGTCCTCGTGGACTTCTGGGCCGAGTGGTGCGTCCCCTGCGGCTCGCTCGCCCCGACCATCGACGAGCTCGCGACCGAGTTCGACGGCAAGGCCAAGGTCGGCAAGGTCGACATCGACGCGAACCAGGACGTCGCGATGAAGTTCGGCATCAGCGCCATCCCCACCATCATCATCTTCAAGGGCGGCGAGGTCGTCGGGAAGTTTGTGGGCCTCTCCCGCAAGGACGACCTGACCAACGCCCTCAACGAAGCCATCGGGTAACGCGACACCGCGACCCATACCCCGTGGCGCCCCGCGCGTCGCGCACGACCCGGGAGCACGCCATGAGCGCATCGTCCAAGACCCCCCCCACCCGCTGTGGCGCCGTCGGCGTCGGCCGCATGGGCCGCCATCACGCCCGCGTCTACGCCGACCACAAGACGACCGAGCTGGTCGGCGTAGTCGACGCGAACCTCGAGCGTGCGCAGGAGCTGGCCGACAAGCACGACACGCAGGCGTTCGCGACGGTGGACGAGCTGATCGCCGCGGGCGTGGAGGCCGTCTCGATCGCCGTGCCGACCGTGCACCACCTCGAAACGGCCCGACCGTTCCTCGAGCGCGGCATCGCCTGCCTCATCGAAAAACCCCTCGGCCCCAACGGCGAAGAAGCCGGCGAGCTCAAGCGGCTGGCCGAGAAACACAACGCCTGCCTGATGGTCGGGCACATAGAGCGGTTCAACCCGGTGATGCGCGCCGTCCGGCGGGCGGCGGCCGAGGGCGCGCTGTCGGGCCCGCTCGCCCCGCGGTTCATGGAGGTCCACCGCGTCTCCCCGATGACGTTCCGCTCGCTCGACATCGGCGTGGTCATGGACATGATGATCCACGACCTCGACGTCGTGCTGATGCTCATGGGCGGGCGTGAGCCCGACGAGGTGCAGGCCTCGGGCGTCGCGGTGATATCCGAGCACGAGGACCTGTGCAACGCCCGGTTGGTCTGGAACCGGACGGCAGCCGAGGGCGGCGGGCAGTGCGTCGCGAACATCACCGCGAGCCGCCTGGCGATGAAGACCGAGCGGATCACCCGCATCACCTCCGAGTCGGCGTACATCAAGGTGGACTACGCCTCCAAGCAGGGGCTGGTGATCCGCAAGACGGCCAACGAGCTCCAGATGAGCGAGGTCCGCGACCAGATCCGCGCCGGGGCGGACCTGACGGCCCTGAACTGGATGGAGCTGATCAACGTCGAGACGCTTGCGATCGACGACGCCGAGCCGATCGTCGCCGAGATCGAGTCGTTCCTGGACGCCCTCCGCACCGGGCAGCGCCCGACCATCGACGCCGAGGCGGGGCTGGCGAACGTCCGGACCGCCGAGCGGATCGTGTCGGCGATCAAGCGGTCGCTGGGATCCGAGGCGCCGACGCCGGCGGGAACCGTCTAGCACCATCCGCCTCCGAAATCTGCCCTGCGAAGCGTGTGCCACCCGGTCATCGGGCCGATATCGGTCTGCATCTGGACGCGGACGCCGGGATCCGCACCCCTCGGATGAGGAGGGCGTGAATCGCCGCGGGTTTTTGTGATTCGCGCAGCCGACCCGCCCGACCGAGGTACACTGCGCACCCCCCACGCGCCGAGCGTGGGCATCCGAAACACCCGAGCGACGCGAACCATGTCCACCGAGTCAACCCCGTCAACGGAGAAGCCGATCGCCGCCAACGAGACCGGGGAGGCGTCCAGCGCCCCGGATTCGCCGACGGGATCCGCCGCCGTGCCCGCCCCGACCTCGGCCCAGCCCCCGAGCGCCCCGGCGCCCGCGGACGCCAAGCCGTCGCTCGATGCGCAGATGGAAGCCGAGATCGACGCCGCGATGGCCGACATGGAAGCCGCCGGCGCCGCACAGCCCGGCGCCAAGAAAGCCAAGCTCCGCGGCCCGCGCGTCGTTCAGGGCGGCCGCGAGCACCGCTCGGGCAACGTCATCTCCGTGGGCAAGTCCGACATCTTCATCGAATTCGGGCCCAAGGAGATCGGCGTCGTAGAGCTCCGCCAGTACGACGGCGTCGAGCCGCCCAAGGTGGGCGAGCCCCTCGAGGTCATCGTGCAGCGGTACGACTCGGCCGAGTCGATCTTCATCTGCGCCCGCCCGGGGACTGTCCAAAAAGCGGATTGGGAAATGCTCCAGGCGGGGCAGACCGTCGAGGCCCGCGTGGTCTCGGTGAACAAAGGCGGGCTGACGTGCGAGGTCGCCGGGCACGACGCGTTCATGCCCGCGTCGCAGATCGATATCAACCGCATCCCGGACCTCAACGTCTTCGTCGGCGAGAAGCTGCCCTGCACCGTCCAGCGCGTGGACCGGCGCGGCAAGGGCACCATCGTGCTCTCGCGACGCGAGGTCATCGAACGCGAGCGCGCCGAAGCGGCCAAGGGCCTCCGCGAAGCACTCAAAGAGGGCGACGAGGTCGAGGGCATCGTCCGCAAGGTCATGGACTTCGGCGCTTTCGTCGATCTGGGCGGGGTGGACGGGCTCGTCCACCTCAACGACCTCTCGCACGAGCGCGTCAACCACGGCGCCAAGAACGTCGCACGACACGTTTCCGAGGGCCAGAAGGTCCGCGTGCAGATCGTCAAGCTCGACTGGGACGCCAACCGGATCTCGCTCGGGCTCAAGCAGCTCCAGGCGGACCCGTTCGCGTCAGCCGCTTCCGAGGTCGTCGACGGCGCCACGCTCACGGGCAAGGTGACCAACATCACCGAGTTCGGGTGCTTCGTCGAGGTCGCCCCGGGCGTCGAGGGGCTCGTGCACATCTCCGAGCTCGACTGGAAGCGGGTCGACAAGGTCGAGGACGTCGTCCAGAAGAACGAGGTCATCACCGTCAAGGTGATCAAGGTGGACACGGACACCCGCAAGATCTCGCTGAGCATCAAGCAGACCAAGGACGCCCCGCCCCGCGAGGGCGGCGGCGGCGGCGGGCGAGGACGCGGCGGCGGGCGTGGCGGTCGCGACGACCGGGACCCCTCCGAGATCCTCAAGGAAACCCCCCAACTCCGGCGCATGCGCGAGCAGGCCAAGAAGCGCGACAAGACCGAAGGCCCCAAGACCGGCGGCGGCCTGGGATCGGCTGGCGGGCTCGGGCTTGGGTTGGGTGATCTGAAGCTCTGAGCGGCGCACGTTGAAGCCGGAACATCGTCGATCCCGCGTGCCGCACTTTCTCGCGGGCGTGGTTGCTGGGGTGTTCATGCTCCTGCCCGTGCTCCTCGTCGTCCAGCTCTACCAACAAGGGCAGGACATCAAACGCATCGACCACCTCCGAGCAGCCGCAGAGGGGCGTGTTGCGGCGATTGTTGAATCCCACTACACGGGCCCCGGCCGCTCGGTCATCATCGAGCGATGGACCCCTGAAGTGCTCACGCTCAACGATGGCGAGACTGTCGCGTGCTACGTTCGTGTTCCTGCGGATGTGGGGGCCGACGATTTGGTCCTCATCACCTGCCCGCCCGAGCGGTACTCGCCTAATTTCGGGACCGGAGTCGTCGTGGTCGCTTGGCCCGGGCACGCCAAACTCATCAACGCCAACGAGGACTGGGCCGCGTTGTTTGAAACGTTGCTCGGGGATGTCGCCCCGGTCTCGGATTCTCCGTGAGCCCAGCCGCCGTATTGTCTCGGACGTGGAAAACGGAACGAAACCAGTCGTGTGCGGGTGGCGGGAGCGGGTGGACCTCCCCGACTGGGGCGTCACGGCGCTGCGCGCCAAGCTCGACACCGGCGCGCGGACCAGCGCGATCCACGTCGCCCAGATCCAGGACCTGCCCGACGGCAGGATCCGGTTCGAGGTCGTCCTCCACGAGAAACCGGCCCACGAGGGCGTCTGGATCGAGGCGATGCCCGTCCGCGAAGCGACCGTCAAGCCCTCCAGCGGCAAGCGCCAGCGGCGCCCCGTCGTGCGCACGAAGATGGCCATCGGCGGCATTGAGCGCGACATCGAGATAAGCCTGGTCTGCCGCAAGGGGATGCTCTGCCGCATGCTCGTCGGGCGACGGGCGCTCGAGGGCGCGTTCCTGGTGGACCCCCAGCACCGATACCTGCTCACGGGGAAGGCCCCCAAGACGAAAGCCCCCCGATGAAACTCGGCATCCTGTCCACCGCTCCCAACTGCTACTCGACGCGCCGGCTCAAGCAGGCCGCCGAGTCGCGTGACCACAAGGTCAAGGTACTCAACACGCTCAAGTTCTCGATCGAGCTCGCCGCCGAGGAGCCCGAGCTCTACTACCGCGGCAAGCTGCTCAGCGAGTACGACGCCGTCCTGCCCCGCATCGGCGCGTCGATCACGTACTACGGCACCGCCGTCCTCCGCCAGTGCGAGCAGATGGACATTTACACGCCCAACACCTCGTCGGGCATCGGCAATTCGCGCGACAAGCTCCGGTCGCTGCAGATCCTGTCGCGTCACGACATCGGCATCCCGCTGACGAACTTCGTCCGCGACCGGTCGGACGTGATCCCCGCGATCGAGCGCGTAGGCGGGGCGCCGGTGATCATCAAGGTACTCGAGGGGACGCAGGGCGTGGGCGTGATCCTGGCCGAGTCGGTCAAGTCCGCCGAGGCGATCGTGGAGACGCTGCGGGGCGCGAACCAGAACGTGCTGATCCAGCGTTTCGTCGCCGAGAGCAAGGGCAAGGACATCCGGGCGTTCGTGGTGGGCGACCGGGTCGTCGCATCCATGCGCCGCGTCGCCCAGGCGGGTGAGTTCCGGTCCAACGTCCACCGCGGCGGCAAGGCCGAGGCGATCGATCTGGACCCCGCGTACGAGCGCACGGCGGTCCGCGCCGCCCAGATCCTCGGGCTCCGCGTCGCGGGTGTGGACATGCTCGAGGGCGCCGACGGGCCGCAGGTGATGGAGGTGAACTCGTCGCCCGGGCTCGAGGGCATCGAGGGCGCGACGGGGCTGGACATCGCCGGGGCGGTCGTCGATTTCATCGCGTCGCAGGTCAACTTCCCCGAGCTCGACATCCGCCAGCGGCTCACGGTCTCCACCGCGTACGGCGTCACCGAGTTGCACATCCCCGATGGCTCCGGGCTCGTGGGCAAGACAATCCAGGAGTCCGAGCTCCGCGAACGAGACATCACCGTCCTCACGCTCAACCGGGGCACGTCGGTGATCTCCAACCCCAAGAGCTCGCGTGTGCTCGAGCCTGGCGACCGCCTGCTCTGCTACGGCAAGCTCGAGACGATGCGCGACCTGATCCCCGACCGCCAGAAGCGCAAACGCCGCACCAAGATCGAGCAGCTCGACCCGAAGGCGCTCGAGGAACTCGACGCGTGACCCGCAAGAAAGCCAAGCCCGAGGTCGGCCGCTGGGGCACGGTCGAAGTCCCGCCCGGCGAGTCCCGGGAGGTGAAGCTCACCCTCTCTGAGAGCTACTTCGGCGCCGACTCGCGGATCCCCGTCTACGTCTGGCGAGGCAAGGAGCCCGGCCCGACGGTCATGGTCTCCGCCGCCGTCCACGGCGACGAGATCAACGGCACCGGCGCCATCCGCCAGATCATCACCGACAAGCCCTTCGATCTCCGCGCCGGCTCGCTTGTGCTCGTCCCGGTGATCAACCGACTCGGGTTCGAGCGCCACTCGCGGTACCTGCCCGACCGGCGCGACCTGAACCGGTGCTTCCCGGGCTCGTCGGGCGGGTCGCTCGCAAGCCGCCTGGCGCACGTGATCTCGCGTGAGCTGGTCACCCGGTGCGACTACGGCATCGACCTGCACACCGCCGCGGTCCGGCGGACGAACTTCCCGAACGTGCGCGCGGACATGGACGACCCGAAGGTCGCCGCCCTGGCCCGCGCGTTCGGCGCCGAGTTGATCGTCCACGGCAAGGGCCCCCAAGGCTCGCTCCGCCGGTCCGCGTGCAAAGCCGGGTGCGCCACACTCATCCTCGAAGCCGGCGAGGTCTGGAAAGTCGAGCCCACGGTCATGGAGTACGCCATCCGCGGCGTACGCAACTGCCTCAGCTCGCTGGGCATGATCGACGATCCGCACGAGCCGCCGGCGTACCAGATCATCGCCGACAAGTCCCGGTGGGTCCGCGCCTCGCGCGGCGGGTTCCTGCAGTTCCACGTCGCCCCGGGCGACATCGTGGACGCTGGCGACCTCATCGCGACCAACACGTCCGTGACCGGGCGCGAGTACAACGTCATCAAGGCCCCCACCGCCGGCATCGTGCTCGGGATGACCACGATCCCCAGCGTCGCACCGGGCGACCCGGTCTGCCACATCGCCTACCCCAACGGCGGGACGCTCGACAAAGCCACCCGCGGCCACGCCGACGCCCACCCGCAGAGCCTGCACGAACGCACCCGCGATGACCTGGCGACCGGGTTCGTGGTCACACGCCCCGACGACGAGGACTAGCCACCCTCACCGGCTCCGACGCACGCCGGCGAGACCCGCGAGCCCCAGCGCCAGCACGCCGCCCGGCGCGGGCACAAGCGCGAAGTCATCCACGAACGCAGACTGCGGGTTCTGGGCGGCAATCAGCCCCTCGCTCATCTCCGCGCGGGCCCGGACGAA
This sequence comes from Phycisphaeraceae bacterium, assembly GCA_021604785.1. Classification (GTDB taxonomy): domain Bacteria; phylum Planctomycetota; class Phycisphaerae; order Phycisphaerales; family UBA1924; genus BQJQ01. Next base: position 2,554 of record BQJQ01000021.1, on the reverse strand, counting down.
CGCCGTATCGACCGGCGCCACGCCGTCCACGAAGTACTGACGCCACGTGTTGTCCGCAGACTGAAACATGTCCACGTCGATCTCGACCGTGCCGAGCACACCCATCCCCGCGTCGAGGAAGTCGATACCGAGCAACGTCTGGGTCGGCTGCGCCGCGTCGGCGCCCGAGTAGTTCGCCTCGTACCGGAACCATGCCGAGAGGGTGTAATGCTCGCCCGCGGAGCCCAAGACGCTCTGGGTGAGGACCGCGTCCACCGGGCCGGCCCCCGCGAAATCACCCGCGAACGACTTGAACCAGAGCCCGCGCTCGCCCCCGGGCGTGTGGTTCGCAAACCCCGCGATCGATGCGGAGTCCGCAAACCCGCCAATCCCGCTGATCGACTCAGTGAGTGTCCAAGCGGTGATATCGTCGACGTCCCCGCCCAAGGGCAGTTCGAGGTCCCCATTGACGAGCAGGTTCTGGGCGTGGCACGTGCCCGCCGACGCGAGCATGGTCAGGATCAAGGTCTTCATGGCAAGTCCCCACAAGGCCCCGGTGCGGAGCCGCGTAGGAGAACTATGGTCCGAGTAGAGGCCCTCGCCCACCCGATGCCCAAATCAAGGGGTTTGATTCGCAAGCGGGCGCCCGCCGACGGCCCGCCTCAGCCTCATGCCCCGGTCGAGCCGAAGCCGCCCACGCCCCGCCCGGTCTCTTCGAGCTCGTCCACCTCGATGATCGTCGCGTGCGAGACCGGCGCGATCACGAGCTGGGCGATGCGGTCGCCGTGGTTGATGGTGTGGGCGGCGGGCCCGAGGTTGATCAGCGCGACGAACATCTCGCCGCGGTAGTCCGCATCGACCGTGCCCGGCGCGTTGGGCACCGTCACGCCGTGCTTGGTGGAGAGCCCTGAACGCGGGCGGACCTGCCCCTCGTACCCCGGCGGGATCGCGACGGCGAACCCTAGCGGCACCTTGACAATCTCGGCCGGCTCGATCGTGACCGAGCCTGCCGCGATGTCGCCCCGCGGCAGGCACGCCGCCAGGTCCAGACCCGCGGCAAGCTCGGAGTGATACTTCGGCGTCGTCGCCCGCGCGTCGAGCCGGCGGATGCGCAGCTCGACCGGGGCGCGGGCAGCCGGCGCGGGTGTCGTCACGTGTTTGGATTCAACGGCGCCCTCGGCGCCCGCGGACCGGGTCGTCATGGCGCCGACGCGATTTCGCTCAGCAGCGCCGCGTCCTCGTCGTCCAGGTTCGTCTCGAGGTCCGCCAGCACCCGGTTGAACGAATCGACCAGCCCGTGCGTGCTCGCGATTGCGTTGTCGATCGAGCTCCTCCCGGTGACCTGCTTGACAAGGTCCCGCCGGCCCAGGGTCGCGAGGTTCTCTTCCGAGACGCGCTTCGCGTCGAGCAGCGCGTCGAGCAGCGTCCGCGCTTCGTCACGACGGGCGGCGGTCTCGATCAGGATTCTGCTGCGTCCGCTGAGGGTCGTCATGAGCATGCTCCGCACACCAAGAGGATCGGGCCCGCACCCCGCCCCGCTCGAATCGATTCGTGGGATCGGTGCCGAGCGGATTGTCGTCCACTGTACCGCCGAATCAAGTCCGGGGAAGTTATTGCCCCCTAATGAGGGTAGCTGTCTTCCCGATTTCAAGGGGGCCAGCACCGGGCTCACGCGGCCTCGGTGTCCAGATCCGCCGGCTTCGTCTCCGGGTGTACCGCTCGGCGGTCCGCCCCGGTGCGGGCGAGATCGCCCCCCGGGGTGATGTCAGCGACATGCTGGCGGATCAGTTCGAGCACCCGCCGCCGGTCCGCCGAGCCCCGGATGTCGCCGAGTTCCTCGATCGTCCGGGCCATCGCGTCGGCATCGGGCACGCCGGGGCTTGCCAGCGCTTGGACCCCGGGGTGCCCCGTCTGGGCCAGCTGCTCCGCGTGGTACGCCAGCTCCTCGTGCAGCTTCTCGCCCGGGCGGGCCTCGGTCAGCACGACCTCGACCACCGGGCAGTCCGTCGGCGGCGGCGTGTGCCCCGCGAGCACGGGCGTGTACCCGCACGCCATCGCGTACCGCGCCGCGAGGTCCACGATCCGGATCGGCTCGCCCATGTCGAGCACGAAGACCTCGCCCGAGCGCGCCGCGGCGGGCGCCCGCCCCTCGCCCGAGAACGCCGCCGCCTGCACCACCAACGACGCCGCCTCGGCGATCGTCATGAAGTACCGCGTCATGCGCTCATCCGTGACCGTCAACGGCCCGCCCTCAGCCAGCTGCGCCCCCCAAATCGTCAGCACGCTGCCCGCGCTGCCCAGCACGTTCCCAAACCGGACCATGCTCAGTCGGGTCTGCTGCCCGGGCTGGGCGGCGAGCGACTGCACGTACCGCTCGGCGAGCCGCTTGGTCGCGCCCATCACGCTTGACGGGCGCACGGCCTTGTCCGATGAGATCAGCACGAACCGCTCGGCGCCCGCTGCCACCGCGGCGTCGGCGATCGATTTGGTCCCGAACAGGTTGTTTTCCACGGCGTGCGCCGGGTGGTCCTCCATCAGAGGCACGTGCTTGTGCGCCGCCGCGTGGAAGACCACG
>BQJQ01000020.1 GCA_021604785.1 Phycisphaeraceae bacterium | reverse complement strand
TCCGAGCCCACGCCCGGCGAGCGCCACCCGGAGAGCACCACCAGCGGGCGCGTCTGCTCGACCGGGTCCGCACGCATGCGCGCAAGATCCGCAGCGATGTCCATTTCGCTCGCGGGGTAGGCCGGGTTGTCTCGCGGGACGCGGAACATGGCGGTCGCAGTTGCTCCGGTGATGGCCAGGGCGAGCGCGAGGACGCCCTGGGCGAGGCGTCGGCGCACGGGGATCGAGATCATGCGGGTCTCCCGGCTGGGCGCCGCTGGGTTGTTGGGCGGGCGGGCCTGCCGGTTGCACGTCACACGTTGGGCGCGAGCACGGGGTCTTCGCCCCGCAGCCGCCGGGCGATGTCCAGGATCGCGATCGGGTCGGCCATGATGTGCAGGTGGGGCTCGCCGGCGCGCCGGGGCAGGCGGATGCCAGGGCGCCCGGTCGGGGCGCCGTTGCCGTCGCCGATGACGGTGTCGGCGTCCATCTGGTACGCCGTGATGTCGAGCCCGGAGCGGTCGAGCTCGGCGTCGAGCGCTCTGAGGAAGCCCGACCCAGGGCGCATTTGCCGGGCGGCCTCGGTTGGTGCGATGCGCTCGGCGAGGGCGGACCCGAGGTGGGGTGTGCCCTGCGTGAACGCGCGCGCCACACGGAGGTTGTCCGTTTCTGCGCACACCGCCGCGGCGTGGCGAGCGACCAGCCCGCCCATCGAGAGCCCGACGAGGTCGAACGACGCCGGGGCATCGCCCGCGATCGTGCGCATCTGTTCGACAACGCGCTCGCCCATGGGCTCGATCGGCCCGTCGAGGGGAAACCGGGCAACGTGGAAGTCCGTCTTGGTGTGGCTGGTCAGGCGGCGCAACTCGCGGGCGACGACCCGCGCATAGAGCCCGGGGTCGAGGTACCCCGAGATCACGATGACCGGGCGATCGAGGGGTTTGGGCGTGCGCCGCAGGCGGCGCCGGAGGCGGGCGGCTTCGGCGGGCGTGCATGTCAGCCCCGCGGCGTCGCCGATCCGTCCGGCGAACATCCAGCGGGTGTGCTTGGCGAGCGCCACGCGGCGCACCAGGCGCGGCCCGTGCATCAGGTCTTCCCGATGGTGATGTCTGTACCGCCCTGGATCCGGTCAGACTGGATCCGCTCTGCGGCCATCTTCTCCCACCCGGACCCAAGCTCGCCGATCGGGTCGGGCGGGACGATCTCGACCCGCTTCTGCCCGAGTTTCACCTCGCCCGATTCGACGCGCGTCTGGAACGTCTTGCACTCGTCGAGCAGGCGGTCGAGGATGTCCTCCTCGGGCACCGTCGCGACGCGCTCGCCCTGGACGTAGATGATGCCCTTGCGGTCGCCGGCGAAGACGGCGACGTCGGCGCCCTCGGCCTCGCCCGGGCCGTTGACGACGCACCCCATCACGGCGACCTTCATCGGCACGCGGATCTCGGTCGCCAGCTTCTTGCGCACGTCCTGTGTGAGTGAGAACAGATCCACCTGGATGCGCCCGCACGTGGGGCACGCGATCAGCTCCGCCCCGACCCGCTCGCGGAGCCCGAGCGACCAGAGCAGCTCGAGCCCGTCCTCGACCTCGTAGACCGGGTCGGAGGCGTACGAGATGCGGATGGTGTCCCCGATACCGTTCGCCAGGAGCGTCCCCAGCGCGACGACCGAGCGGATGCACCCGGTCTCCTTGGGCCCGGCGTGCGTGACGCCCAGGTGCAGCGGGAAGTCGAACCGCTTGGAGATCTCGGTGTAGGCATCGATCACGAGCGTTGCGTCCATTGACTTGGCGCTGATCGCGACGTCCTCGAAGCCGCGCTCGTCGAAGATGTCGAGGTATTCCTCGAGCTTGGCGATCATGATCGCGAGCATGTACCCGTGCTTGTGGTCGGAGAAGACGGCCCCGAGCTCCTTGGCCCGGGCCTGCTTGTCCTTGCGCTCGATGATGGAGCCTTCATTCACACCGACGCGGATGGGGATGCCCCGCCCGTCGTTTGCCTGCTTGCAGGCCTCGATGACCTCGGTGACCTGCGCGCGGTCGCTGATGTTGCCCGGGTTGAGGCGGATCTTGTGGACGCCCGCTTCGACGGCTTCGAGCGCACGCTTGAAGTGGAAGTGGACGTCGGCGACGATCGGGACCGACGTCTGTGCGATGATCTCGGGCAGGGCGGCGGTGTCCTTCTTCTCGGGGACGGCGACGCGGACGACGTCGGCGCCCGCAGCGGTCATCTTGTGGATCTCGGCGACGCACTTGTCGATGTCGTGCGTGTACCCGGCGGTCATGGTCTGGACGGAGACCGGGGCGGGCCCGCCTGTGTCGGGTGCGGCGGTGGGGGTCGCGTGCGGGAAGCGGGCGCTAGGCGCGCCGCCTCCGACGCGGACGAGCCCGGTGCGGGCGTCACCCAGGACGATCTGGCGTGTGGGGCGGCGGGGGGTCATCGAATCCACAATAGGTTCGGGCCCGCGCCGTGGTTCGCTCCGCGCGGAGGAAGGAGCCCCGAGCGTCAGCGACGGGCAGATTCAAGCGTTCCTGCACACAGAACAAGAACCCGTCGCTCACGCTCCGGGCTCCTTCCCCCGGGTCTCGCTTGCGCGGGGGGAAGAGCCCCGAGCGTGAGCGACGGGCAGAGCGCGGTTGGCGAACTTGCACCGGCGGAGGCCGAGCCAGGCGAAAATCTCGAAGAAGAGGAAGCCGGCGAGCGGGAGCAGCAGGATCCAAAGCGCATCAAGCTCCCAGGGATAGGACCACTCAGCGGTTGCGTTGAATGCCAACCCCGCGGGCCGACTCCACCCGTTGTAGAGAAACCAGACGATCGCGTAGCCGGCGATCCCGAGGAGCCATCCGATCGAGCCGTGCGCGCAGATTATGGCGGATGCCCTGAAGTCGATCCGGCAGCCGCGCCGTGAGCCAATGAACATAAGCCCGGCTGTTTCGATTGCCGTGAGGCAGGCGATGAGCAGCGCCGCAAATGACCCGTACATAACGCCCCCGATAAAGGCGAAGATTGGCACGATGGGATCTAGGTCACTCTTCTCAGAGATCAGGGGTTGTCGTTCCCAATCCACGATCAGCGCCTGAGCAGCAACGATCGTGATCACAAGTCCGGTGAGCAGTGCAGTAGCCAATATCATGACTCGGCTCGACCGGAGGAATGGAAGCGGATCGAATCGAAGCCGATCGAGTGTTGTGTGGGGTTCGAGAATCGCTCCGGCCCACGACATGCACAGGGACACCGGGTGAGCGCCTTGCTGCCACGGCGTCCCCACCCGCCGCTCCGGCAAACTCTCCGCGATCGGCTTGCCGCACTCGGGGCAGTTGCTCGCCGGGTCGAGCCCCTCGACGACGTACCCGCACCGCTCGCACAGCAGCGTGTACTCGTCCTCCCATGGCGTCGGGCGTGCCATCGGCGGGATGGTACGGGCGGGTGGCCGCCGGCCCGCGGCGTCGGGCGTATCCTGTCCTCCCATGATCCGCGTCCGGCGCATCCCGATGGACGACCCGCTCTTTGCGCAGGCGGTGGACTTGCGTGAGCGGGTGCTGCTGGGCCCGGTGGGGTGGACGTACGAGCAGTATCTGGACGAGTCGCCCGGGCGTGAGGAGACCTGCGAGCACTTCGTGGCGTTGGCCGAGCGGTCCGAGGGCCCGCGGGTGGTGGGGACGGCGATGCTGCTCGCGAGCGGGTCGGACGGGCTGAGTTCACCCGGGGCCGCCAAGCCGGAGGGGCGGTTTGGCAAGGTGCTGCAGGTCGCGGTGGACCGGCAGATGCACGGGCAGGGCGTGGGGCGGAAGCTGATGGTCGCGATCGAGGCAAGAGCTTTCGCGCCCGAGGACGCCGGCGGGCTGGGGCTCGACGGGCTCTATTGCCACGCCCAGCACACGGCGATCGGGTTCTACGACCGGCTCGGGTGGGCGACCGAATCCGATGCGTTCGAAGAAGCCGGGATCGTGCACCGCCGGATGGGGATCCGGGCCGGGGGCGAGGCTTCCTAACATTTTGTCAGGATTTGCTGCGGGAACGCGCTGCATCCTACGCTATGACTCTCAGTACACCTTGCATTGAGAATGGACCGCGCCTGCCTATGAGCGTTGACACACCCGCCCATCCCGATTCGTCTGAGCAACGTGAGCCCGCGCGCGAGGTGTTCCGGCGCAGCGGCATCCGATGCACACGCCAGCGCGAGGTCATCTTCGATGCGCTGCGGGGGACCGAGTCGCACCCGACCGCCGAGCAGCTGTTCGGGATGGTGCGGGAGCACGACTCGGGCATGAGCCTGGCGACGGTGTATAACACGCTCGAAGCGCTCACCGAGCGCGGCTTGGTGCGGCGCATCGCGAGCCCGGTCGGCAACGGGGCGTCGCGGTACGACGCGGACACCGCGCGGCACGTGCACCTCACGCTCAGTGACGGGCGCGTGGTGGACCTGCCCGATGAACTCGCCGACGCGATCATGCGCGCGATGCCGGGCGACTTGAGCGAGCGGATGGCCAAGGCGCTGGGCGAAGATGTTGGGGCGATCCACATCGAGCTCGTCGAGGGCCCCGCGCGCCGCGAGGGCTGAACCGGCAGCCGGACCGGGCCGGCGTATCGCCCGGGCCCGATAACCGGCACGTCCGAAATCTCGCGCTATCCGGTGGAGCAGATCCGCCCCGGTGCCGATACGACCCGCACAGCGTGGCGCGCGACGCGCCCGCTCGCGGAGCCGATCAGATGAGCAACCAGACCGAGCGTCGTCGTTTCGAGCGTTTTGCGCTCGTCCCCGGGTACACCGCGATCGCTGTGCGGCGGCGCGGGGAGCAGGGCCCCTGGCACCTCGGGCACGCGTACGACGTCTCCGAGGGGGGCGTCCGGTTCGACCTGGATACTTCGTTTGAGCCCGGGGCGATCGTGGAGATCAAGATCGACCTGCCGCGTTCATCGGTGCATTCCGGGTTCGACGCGGACCTCGCGGGCACGGACGACGCGCCCGTGGGCGCGACGGCCCGGGTGATCTGGTGCGACCAGGAGGGCTCGTGCGACACCCGCCTGGGCGTCGAGATCGCGGCGTTCGCCGACGAGTCCGACCGCTCACGCTTGGTCCGCCACCTGACCGGCGGGCGGTTCCAGCGGGCGGCCTGATCCGCCGAATTCGGGCGTGCGGGCCTGCCCGGGCGTCTATCGTCGGGCGTGTTCGTAGACCGCGCATTCATCACGGCAAGAGGCGGAGACGGCGGCAACGGCCACGTCTCGTTCAAACGCGCCAAGGGTCTGCCCAAGGGCGGGCCCGATGGCGGTGACGGCGGCAACGGCGGCGACCTTGTCTTCTTCGCCGACCCGGGCGTCAACACCCTCCTCGACTTCCGCGGCGTCAAGATGTGGCGGGCCGAGGACGGCGAGGCGGGCCGCAAGAAACAGCAACACGGCGCCACCGCCCCGCCCCGCGTGATCCGCGTGCCCCCGGGCACGCAGGCGTACGACGTCGAGACGGGCGAGTTGCTGTGCGACCTCGGGCCCGAGGAGCGCGTTGTCATTGCCGCGGGCGGGCGCGGCGGGTTCGGCAACGAGCACTTCAAGTCATCGACGAACCAGGCGCCGCGCACTTCTTCGCCCGGCGCGCCCGGTGAAGAGCGTGAGCTGCGGCTCGAGCTCAAGCTGATCGCGGATGTCGGGCTCGTGGGCCTTCCCAACGCGGGCAAGTCCACGCTCCTCAAAGCGCTGACTCGGGCGGACCCGAAGATCGCGGACTACCCGTTCACGACGCTGAGCCCGCAGCTGGGCATCGCGGCGCTGGACCCGGCGCGGCGCGTCGTCGTCGCGGACATCCCCGGGCTCATCGGCGGTGCCGCCCAGGGCGCCGGGCTCGGGCACGACTTCCTGCGCCACATCGAGCGCACCAGCGTGGTGCTGCATGTGCTTGATGCGTGCCCGCCCGACGGATCGACGCCGGCGGAGAATTACCGCGCGATCCGGGCCGAGCTTCAGGAGTACTCGATCGAGCTGGCCGAGAAGCCCGAGGTGATCGCGCTGAACAAGGTCGATCTGCTTGGTTCGCCAGAGGACCAGGCGCAGGCGATGCAAGACCTGGCCGGCGAGCTCCGCCTGGGCGCGGACCAACCGGCATACGTGGTCTCGGGAGCCGCGGCGATCGGGCTCGACGGGTTGCTCGAGGGACTGTGGACGCTGCTGCACCACGGCGAGGGCCCCCTCGAAGGGTGGAAGCCGGCGACCGAGCAGGCGGGCTAAGCCTCGGCTTCGGGCGTCGGGTCCTTCTTGGACTTGGGCCCGAACGTCAGGTAGAGCGCCGCGATGCCGAACACGATCAGCGCGATGCCCCCGGGCAACCCCCAGATGATCTTGAGAATCGCGAACAGCGAGCCGCCCTTGGCGCCGCTCGGTCCCTCGCCGTCGAGCCATTCGACCTTGGGCTGGACGATCATCCACGCCCCGAACCCGAGCGAGAGGCCGCCCCAGACGATCCCGGTGATGATCTCTTTGGTCCTCGGCTTCGGCGGCATCGCGTACTCCCTATGAACGCCCCTCGCGGGCGCGGGTGAGCGTATCGGTCGGGCCCCGGGCGCACAAGGTGCACGCCGCGGGCGCGGTTATGGGCTCGGCGCGAGCAACGCCAGCCATTCCGGGTTGCCCGCGCCGCGTTTGCGCCGCTTGCCCGCCGCGCCGCCCAGCACCGGGCTCTTGGTCCAGCCGAGCACGCGGACGCCAAGTTCGGGCAGCGCATCGCGCACGGATTCGGAGACGCGCTCCGCGTCTCCCGGGTCCATCACGCCGCCCTCGCCGAGCAGCGACTTGTCCGCCTCGTAGTGCGGCTTGACGAGCGTGATGATCCGCCCGCCTGCGCCGACCCAGCGCAACGCCGCCGGGATGGCGCGTTCTTGCTTGGTCCACCCGAGGTCGATCACGACGAGGTCTACACGCTGGGGCGCCTCGGTGTGCAGCGCGTTGGAGCGTTCCATCACCGTTACCCGCTCGTCGGACCGGAGCTTCCACGCGAGCTGCCCGTACGCGGTATCGATCGCGAAGACGCGGGCCGCGCCGTGTTGGAGGAGGCAGTCGGTGAACCCGCCAGTCGAGCAGCCCAGGTCCGCGCCGGTCATGCCGGTGACATCGAGCCCGAAGGCGTCGAGTGCGTGCGCGAGCTTGAGCCCGCCGCGCGAGACGAACGACGGCTCGGCGATCGGGTCGCCCGGTGCGTCTGGATCGTGGGGGGGGTCGCCCGCGGCGGCGGTCATACCAGGACGGTGGCGGGCTTGGGCTCGGTCGCGGTGCCCGTCGTCGTCGAGCCCGAGACCGAGACGCCGACGATCGCGACGCCGAGCTCGTCGGCCCGGGCGATGGTCTGGTCCCGGTCGAGCATGATCACGTCGCCCGCGGCGACCGCCAGGCAGCGCCCGCCGCACCGGTGCAGGTTCTCGATGGTCGTCTGTCCGATCGTGGGGACGTCCGAGCGCCGGTCGTGCCCGACGCGGGCGCCCTTGATCAGCGTCCACCCCGAGCGCCGGCACAGGTCGCCGGTCCGGTTGATCATGCCGTCGGTGCCCTCGACGCCCTCGACAGAGATCACGTCCCGCTCGCGGACGGACAGCGACTGCCCGATGTCCAGGCGCAGCAGCTCGGTGAGCAGGGGCCACGCGAACTGGATGTCCGCGAGCTGCTCAGCCGTCGGCCTGGTCCCGGTCATCACGCCCGGCTCGGCCAGGTGGTCCGGGATGGGCGAGGTCGAGTCGATCAGCGACACGCCCTGGCGGTCGAGCTCCTCGGCGATCGCCGCGAGCACCGCGTGGGAACGTTTGTCGTGGCGCAGGTGCCGATACCACGCGACGGCGGTCCGCACATCGGGGACGTTGCGGACCAGCTTCCACCGGTCGTGCATCAGGCGGGCCTTGTCCACCTTGCCGACCATGATCGCGTGGCGGGCCCCGGTCCGGCGGAGCGCCTTGCCCCACGTGCCGACGCGCAGCAGTCCGACGTCGCGGAAAGAGTCGCACAATTCGGGGAGCTCGCTCTCGTACTGGCTGAGCAGCCCGAGCCCGTGGACGGTGTGCCCCGCGTCGCGCAAACCCTTGGCCACCAGAACAGGGAGGCGTCCACCGCCCGCGATCAGCCCGATCGGGGCCGGCGGCGAAGGGGGGTCAGGAAGGATCGTGACGACGCTGTTCATGTGGCGGCAAGCACCTGTCATCGGGGCCGGCGAGCGGGTGAAGCCCAGCTCGAATCTCCTACCGGTTCGGCCCCGGCATGGCCCGAAGTCTAGCTCAACTCTCGGCGTAAAGCCCGGTTCGCCTCCACACCCGCTTCTCGCCCATCTTAATGTCCGGGAATTGTTTGTGCAACACCCCGCCCGTCCCCAAACCTACACTGCGCGCATGACAAGGACGTCCGCCAGCCCGTACGAGATCGGACATGCCCACGGCGTGTGCGCCCAGACCAACCAGCCCCTGGCCCCGGGGGACCGGTTCGTGGCTGTCGTCGCGGAAAACCCCGACGGCTCGCTCGCTCGGGCGGACTACTCCCTGGCGGCGTGGGAGGGCGGGGCCCGGCCCTCCGGTCAGGTCTTCGCCGCCTGGCGGACCACCGTCCCCCAGCCGGGCGACCGCCCGAAGCCGCTGGTCGATGACGACGAACTGATGGACATGTTCGAGCGTGAGGTGCCCGAGGACGACGGCTCGCGTCTCGCGTTCCGGTATTTGGTCGCGCTCGTGCTCATCCGCAAGCGCCGGCTGGTGTACGAGGGCGGGCGCCCCGCCGACGCGAAGCGTGGCACCCGGGGCGTCATGCTCGTCCGCCCGAAGGTGACCAAGGCGTCCGGCGAGAACCCGGACGTGATCGAGGTGATCGACCCGGGGCTGAGCGACGAGCAGGCGGCCGAGCTGGCCGGGCAGCTCGACGCGATCATGCACTCGGGCGACCAAGAAGACACGGGAGGCAACTCATGATGCGCGCACTCGCGGCATGTTCGGCGTGCCTGGTGCTCGGCGCCTTGGGCTCGGGATGTACGTTCGACGGCGAGACCCGTGATACCGGGCCGCTGGTCGCGGCCGAGGGCACGGCCCCGCCGCGGTACGAAACAATCGCGGCGGCGTACAACGCGCGGGTCGATGGGCTTGACCGGCTCTGGGCGCGGGCCGTCGTGCGTGTCGAAGGCGAGGACGCGGCGGGCAAGCGCCTGCGCGAGCAGGCCGAGGGGCACCTGCAGGTGATCCGCCCGGACATGCTGGCACTCTCGATGGGCAAGGTCGGCAAGTCGTTCCTGCACCTCGGGTCCGACGCGGAGCACTACTGGTGGTTCGACTCGATCGACGAGGACAACGAGGTCGGGATGATCGGGCGCCACGAGATTGCGACGCCGGAGAAAGCCGCGGCGTTGGGGCTGCCGGTGCACCCGCTGGACCTGATCGAACTGCTCGGGATCACCGAATTGCCCGAGGGTTCGCGCCGCGTCGGGTGGTCCAAGGACCGCACGCGGGCGGTCTTTACCGTGCCCGCCCGCTGGGGCTCGCGATGGGTCTGGGTGGACCCGGTGACGTTCGAGCCGAGCCGGATCGTGCTGGCCGACCGTGATCTGGGCGTGGTCGCCGAGGCGGAATTGTCGCGGTACGAGATCGTGCGGATCGACGGCGACGCGACGCGCCAGCCGCGGGTCGCGACGCGGGTGGTGGTCACGACGCCCGGGTTCGAGGGGTTCGCGCGGATCACGATGAGTGAGCCGCGGAACCGGTCGATCCCGTCGGTCGCGTTCGATTTGGACAAGCTGATGCGCCGCTACCGCGTGGACCAGCTGGTGGACGTGGACGACCCGGCGTTCTGGGACGCGGCGGGCCGCGAGCCGGTCCCCGGCGGGTGATCGCCCGCGTGCGCATCTCGATGGTCATGGCGGCGTGCCTCGCGTGCGCCGCCTTCGCGCTCAGCGCGTTCGCGTCGCCGGGCGTGGGCGATGGTGCTGTCGCGGCGCCGGCGCACGCGTGGATGGTCGTGCCCCGCGAGGAAGAGGGCGCGCAGATCGTGCACCTGCCCCCGCGGGCGCAGACCGAGCGCCCCGCCGAGCCCGGGTCGCAACGGCAGGTACGCGAGCTCGCCAAGGTCCCGGTCGGGGCGGCGGCGGTCGGGGCGCGCCTCTACATGGCGTTTGCTGACGACGAGGGCGCGGGGCACACCGTGCTCTCCGGGCGCGCCGTGCTCAGCGTGGGCGGGCTGTGGGCGTTCGAGCCGGTCGGCCGGCTTGAGGCGCACCCGCGGGTCCCCGATGGCACCCTGCTCGCATTCGTGGGCACGGACCCCGGGCCGGCTGCGCTCGTCTCGACAACGGGAGGGCTCGACGTCTTCCGCCTTGGCGACGACGGCTGGGTCTCGCTCGGCGTGCCCGAGGTCTCGGAATCGTCCGGCTCCGATCCGTTCGACGGCGCCCGGCTCACGCGTCTGGGCGCCGACCCGGCGTTGGTCCTGCTCGATGGCTCGGTCTGGACGCACGCGGCTGACGCGTGGTCCCGCGAATCGATGCCGCCGGTTCGCATCGCGCCCGGGGCGACGCTGGTCGGCGTCGGCTCGCAGATGGTCGCGATCGAGGCGCTCGACGGGGGCGGGGTCTCGCTGAAGGCGTACGACGCTTCGGGCGAGCACGCGCTGGGCGTGGTCGCGGGCGTGACCAGCGCGATGACGGCGTCGCCCATCGCGCTCGACGGCGGGCGGATCGCCCTCCTCTGGCGCGACCCGGACGCGGACCCGCCGCTGCGGGTCGCCGAGGTCTCCGCGACGACCGGCGCCCCGATCTACGAGGGCGAGCCCCGGTCGATCATGCCCGTCTCGGCGGGCGAGTTCCGCCTGCTCGCCGGGCTGCTGCTGGTCGTGGCGGCGGCGGTGTTGCTGATCGCGGTCCGGCCCTCGGGCGAGAAAGAACTTGTCCTGCCCGAGTCCGCGGCCCTGGCCGAGCCGGGCCGCCGGTTCGCCGCGACGATCGTGGACCTCCTGGTCGCCCTGTTCATCACGGCCCAGATCTTCCGCGTCAGCGTGCTCGACATCGCGACGATGACCGTCATCTTCGAGCCCGGCGGGTGGGCCGCGGTGCCCGCGGTGCTGGGCATCGGTGCGGTGCTCGGGATGGTCTTCGAGAGCGCGTTCGGGCGGACGCTGGGCAAGTTCCTGCTCGGGTGCCGGGTGGTCCGCTCGGACGGCTCGGGCCTGAGCCCGGGCGTGGTCCGGTCGGTGATCCGCAATGCTGTGAAGTGGGGGCTGCCCCCGATCCCGGCGTTGGCGTTGTTCGAGCCCGGGGTGCCGCACCGGGGCGATGTGCTCGCCGGGGCGGTCGTGATCGTGGACATCGAGCCCGAAGCCGACGCGTCCGCGGGGTCCTGATCCCGCCGGCCCGGGGCCCGCGACGCAGAATCTGCGCACGGACCGCGTTTGTGCGTCAAGGAAACGGCGATGGATCCCCGATAACCCCCCGGACGGACCCTCCTGTTGTGGGCGGTCCTGCGCCGTGTGGGCGCAAGAGGTGCAGTCTTGGCCGAGCGTGAAGCGGACATCCAGACGCCCGAGGACGAGATCGCCAAGGCGGTCGAGAGCGTCGAGGCGGACACGCCGGCACCCGAAGCCGACAGTCGAACGCCCGTCGAGCGGGTGAAGGCCGGGTGGCGGGGGCTGTGGCAGGTCCCGGTGCTCATGGTCGCGGTGGCGGTGCTCGTCGGGGGCGTCTCGTTCGCGATCGCGACGCGACCGGCCCCGACGTTCGACGTGGTGCTCGACCGGTCCGAGGAATTGATCGACCGGGGGCAGTATCAGGACGCGATCCGGGTGCTCAACGAGCGGGTCTTCTCGTTCATGGACACCCAGCCGGACCTGGTCCCGATCGAGTCGGCCCGGCGGTACCACACGCTGGTCGCCCGGGCGATCTACGAGGGGCAGCAGGAGCTCGGGCTCGACGTCGCGGAAAACCACGAGTCGGTGGTGCGCGAGTACCTCAAGGGCGAGCAAGCCGGGGCGGTGCTCGACCCTGAGGACGTGCACCGGCTGGCGATGACCTACGCCGCGCGGGGCGAGCACGACGTCGCGCTCGGCCGGGCCCGGACGATCCCCGCGGACGAGCGCGGGCTGCGGGCGGATGTCGAGCGGCGCGTGGTGACGCGATGGATGGGGTCCGCCGTCCCGCGTGAAGAAGAAGCGATCGGGCTGCTGACGGGGATGCTGGCCGACCCGGAGCTCAAGCCCGAGGACCGCATCTGGGCGCTCGCCCGGCGTGCCGAGGTCCAGATGGAGCAGGGGTTCGTGGACGAGGCGATCGCGGGGCTGCTGCGGGCGCTGCCTCGGATCGATCCGGGCGAAGACCGGGCCGGCGCCGCGTTGTTGCACATGAAGCTCGCCGAGGCGTACCTGAACGTTGGCGCGACCCGCGAGGTGCAGACGCACGCGTACCGGGTCCTCGAATTGGCCGAAGAGCGGGACCCGAACCGGGCGTCCGCGATGCTCGCGCTCGGACGCGTGCACGAGGCCCGCGGGGAGCTGGTCGAGGCGCGCGACATCTACGCGGACATCGACGCGCGGTTCGGCGGCACGCCCGCGTACGGCGGGGCCCTGCTCGGGCTCGGGCAGACGCTCGCCGGGCTCGGCTCGATCGATTCATCGCTCGAGATGTACGACCGTCTGGTGAATCACCTGAGTTCGGTTCCCCGGCCCGTGGGCGGGCCCACGGTGGACGAAGTGACCGAGAGCCTGCTCGAGCGGTACCTGGACCTGGTGACGGTGCATGAGTTTGACGCGGCGTTGCGGTTCGCGTCGCTTGCGTCGTCGCTGCACGCGCCGGGGACCGAGCCGCCCGACGTGCTGCGGGCGATGGCCGACGGGCACCGGCTGACGGCCGAGTCGCTCGCGGGCGGGAGCATGCAGACGCCCAGCAACGCCGACGGGCCGCTCTCGACGGCGCAGCTCGACGCGATGGACCCGTCCACACGGACCGAGACGCAGCGGCACCTGATGCGGTCGGGCAAGGACTTCCGCGAGCTGGCCGAGCGGTACGTGCTCGACGACAACGAGCGGTACGCCGACGCGCTCTGGAACGCGGCGACGCAGTTCGACCGCGCGGGCGACATGCGGGCGGCGCTCGAGGCGTACCACGCGTACGCCGATGGTGTGCCCGACGACCCGCGAGCCGCCGAGGCGCGGTTCCGCGTCGGGCGTGTGCACCAGGCGATGGGCGAGTACGGCTTGGCCGCCGATGAGTACCTCGGGCTGGTGGACGAGCTGCGGTCGGGCGTGGGGCGGTCGGTCGGGCCGTTCGGCGTGCGGAGCTACGTGCCGCTGGCGCAGTGCTACCTGCTCGACACGGACCCGGAGAACGACGCCGACGCCCGCGAGCTGCTCGAAGCGGCGATCTCGGGCTCAGTGGGCACGTCCGACGCGCCGCACTACCGCGAGGCCCTGGTCGAGCTGGGCACGCTGCACCACCGGACGGGCGAGCACGAGCGGGCGATCGAGCGGTTCGATGAAGCATTGTCACGCTACCCGGACGACCCGCGCGCCGACGCGGTGATGTTCCGGCTCGCCGACGCGCGCCGGCAGCTGGCCGACGAGGTCGAGGGCTCGCTGGACGACCCGATGCCCGACGCCGAGCGGCGCGCCCGCGGGGGGCAGGTCGTGGAGCTGCGCCGCGACGCGATCGAGGGGTTCGAGGGCGTCCGCGCCCGGCTCGAAACCCGCGACCCGATCACGCTGACCGAGCTCGAGCGGCTGCACCTGCGCAACAGCCTGTTTTACATGGGCGATTGCGCGTTCGACATGGGCGCCTACGACGAGGCGATCACGCACTACGACACCGCCCGCGAGCGGTACCCGGACGACCCGGCGTCGCTGGTCGCGATGGTGCAGATCGTCAACGCGTACGTCGAGCGGGGCGACCTCCGCCGGGCGCAGACGGCAAACGAACGCGCCCGCCGGTTCTACCTGAGCCTGCCCGAGGACGCGTGGGACGACCCGAACCTGCCCATGGAGCGGGCAGACTGGGAGCGGTGGCTCGAATCGAGCGCGCAGCTGTACGAGACCGCGTCGGGCGAGGAACTGCCCGAGCGATAAGCACTCACGGGGCGCCGGACGCGCCCGCGGAGGTCACGGATGACCGCGAGACAGACACACCACGACACGCACACGCCGGGGGTCGGTCCGGCGGCGGCCGCCGTTGCGCCGGGACCGGTGCACCCGGGCGAGCCGGGGTGGGAAGACCGCCTGATGGCGCTCGTGTCGCGACTGTCCCGCCTGTGCGCGGACCTGGACGCGATGAGCAACCGCCAGAGTGCGCTGATCGCGAGCGATGAGGTCGATGCGCTGCTCGACCTGCTCCGCGAGCGTCAGGGCGTGGTGGATTCGATCGCGGCGGTCGCCGGCGAGCTGGACCCGGTCGTCCGCGGGTGGGATGCGCTGTGCGCGACGCTCGACGCGACGACGCGCGACCGCGTTCGCGAGCAGCTCGACGAGATCGAGGCGATGGGGCGGCGCATCGGCGAACGCGACGCGGAGCATCGGCGGACGCTCGAGACGCAGCGGAACGCGCTGGCGGACCGGATCGCGGGCGTCGGGCGCGCCCGGGCGGCGATGAACGCGTATGGGCCGGGCTCGGGCCCGCGTTCGCCGCGGTATCAGGATCGGGAGGGGTGATCGTGAGCGCAGAGGCACCGACATCTGAGCCGATCGCCGGGACCGCCGCGGGGCTGTCCGAGACCGATCTTGCCGGGCTGATCGGCTCGTTCAACGAAGTCACACGCAAGCTCGAGGGCACGCACGACAAGCTGCGCTCGGAGGTCGAGCGTCTGAACACCGAACTGCGGCGCGCCAACGAGCGGCTGGAGCGTTCGCGCCGCCTGGCGGCGCTGGGCGAGATGGCCGCGGGGATTGCGCACGAGATCCGCAACCCGCTCGGGTCGATCGGGCTCTACGCGCGCCTGCTCGAGCAGGATTTGTCCGACCGGCCCGAGCGCCGGACGGCTCAAAAAATCCGCACAGCTGTGCTGAGGCTCGACGAGGTCGTGATGGACGTGCTGACGTTTGCGCGCGAGTTGCGGGTGGACGTCGCGCCGGCGGACGCGTCGGATCTGCTCGACCGGGCGGTGGAGGGGTGCCGGCACGTGCTGGGCCCGGTCCGGCGCAATGACGCCGGCTTGGCGCCCGTGGTGGTGCCGTGCGACGAGGGATTGTTCGTGCAGGCGTTGATCAATGTGGTCCGTAACGCCGCCGAGGCGACTGCTGAAGAAGGCGACACGCAGTCTGAGATTGTGCTCGGCGCGCGCACCGAAGCGGGCGAGGACGGTGCGCCGTGCGCCGTGGTCAGCGTCCGCGACGCCGGGGCCGGGATCAGCAAGGACGTGATCGATCGGATGTTCAACCCGTTCTTCACGACGCGTGCCGCGGGAACGGGGCTCGGGCTCGCGATCGTGCACCGCATCATCGATGCGCACGGCGGGCGAGTGGTCGTCCGAAACAACGAAGAGCACGAGCCGGGCGCGCGGGGCGCGACGGTCGAGCTGTGGTTGCCTGCGCCGGTTCCGGCGGCGGGCGGGGGTCAGGGGGAGCGCGGGGTCGAAGTCCGCGTGCGGCGTGGGGCGAGCCCCACGCAAGCGGCGTAACAGCCATGGAGAGGCGTATGAACGCGACGGTGCTGGTAGTAGACGACAAAGACATGATGCGCGACAGTGTGGGGTCAACGCTCTCGCGTGTGGGCTTCGACGTGATCGCGGCGACCGACGGGGCGGCGGCGCTCGACGCGATCGCCAAGAAGCGGCCCGACGCGATCGTGACTGATCTCAAAATGCCCAACATGACCGGGCTCGAGCTGCTCGAGAAAGTCCAGCAGATCGACGACGAGCTGCCGATCGTGCTCATGACAGCGTTCGGGACGATCGAGACGGCGGTCGAGGCGATGCGGCGCGGCGCGTTCGACTACATCACCAAGCCGTTCGAGGGGGACGAGCTGATCATCGCCGTCAAGCGGGCGATACGCCACGCCGGGCTGGTGCGTGAGAACGCGATCCTCCGCTCGGGCGGTGGGGGCGGCGGGTCACCCGTCCCCGCGGGCTCGAACGGCGAGGCGCTGCGGGGCGTGGGCCGCATCATCGGCGACTCGCCCGCGATGCGCCGCGTGAAGGAGCAGGTCCAGGCCGTCGCGAAATCGCAGGGGACGGTCCTGATCACCGGGCAGTCGGGCACGGGCAAGGAAGTGATCGCGCGGGCGGTGCACGAGGAGAGCACGCGGGGCGCGGGCCCGATGCTCGCCGTCAACTGCGCGGCGTTGTCCGAATCGCTCCTCGAGTCCGAGCTGTTCGGGCACGAGCGCGGATCGTTCACGGGCGCCGACAAATTGCGCAAGGGGCGGTTCGAGCTGGCGAACAACGGCACGCTGCTGCTCGATGAGGTCTCCGAGGTGTCGCCGCAGATCCAGGCGAAGCTGCTGCGGGTGCTCCAGGAGCGGGCGTTCGAGCGGGTCGGGTCGAGCGTGACGATCGGGGTGGACGTCCGCGTGGTCGCGACGAGCAACCGCGACCTGCCCAAGGCCGCGGCGGACGGGGAGTTCCGACAGGACCTGTTCTTCCGGCTCAACGTGCTGCCGATCCACCTGCCGGCGTTGAACGAACGGGCGGAGGATGTGCCGGCACTGGTCGATCACTTCGCACGCCACATCTCGGCCCGCGAGGGGACGAGCCCGGCGATCTTCGACCCCGGAGCGATCGAGCTGCTGCAGAGCTACGAGTGGCCCGGGAACGTGCGCGAATTGGCGAACATCTGTGAGCGTGCGGTGGTGCTCAGCGGCGGGGCGGCCCGCGGTCGGGCACCGGTCGTGAGCCGGGCGTTGCTCGAGCCGTGGCTGTTGCCGACGCCGCGGGCGAACGGGACGCTCAAGGCCCGGCCGCTGCACCCCAGGCCGGTGGTCGCGAGTGAGGCCGAGCCCAAGTGGGTCGCGGGGGACCGCACGCTGGCGGACCTGGAACGCGAGACGATCGTGCGGACGCTCGAGCGGTTCAACGGGCACCGGGCCAAGACGGCCAAGGCGCTGGGCATCGGGGTGCGGACTCTGGGGCTCAAGCTGAAGAAGTGGAAAGAGCAGAAGCTGGTCTCGGCGAGCCTGTGAGCGTGGGAGTGGCCCGCGGGTTGCTTGGAGAGGATGCGGCATGATCAAGGAGCTTCACAACGCCGGCTCGTTGCCCACCCTTGAGGTGATGATGCGGTTCGCGGGCGCCCGCCAGCGGACGATCGCGCACAACATCGCGAACTTCTCGACGCCGAACTTCGTGCCCAAGGACGTGTCGGTCAACGACTTCCGCGCGGCGTTGGGCGAGGCGATCGACGACCGGCGGGCCCGCAACGGGGGGGTCTCGGGCGAGCTGAACTTCGGGGGCACACGCGAGGTGCGCCCCACCCGTGGCGGCGGGCTGGACTTCCGCCCCGAGACGCACCCGGGCGGCGTGCTCGCCCACGACCGGACGGCCCACGACCTCGAGCGGACCATGCAGGACTTGGTTGAGAACGCGGGCGTCTACCGGGCGGCGGCGGAGTTTCTGCGGATGCAGACCCAGCGCCTGCACGCGGCGATCGGCGAGCGGGTCACCTAAAGAAGGTAGCCTGCGGGCTGAGAAGGGATTCGAGGCATGTACGGGGCTTTGGACATCTCGACGAGCGGCATGGTGGCCCAGCGGACGCGGCTGGACGTCATCAGCGCCAACATCGCCAACGCGAACACGATGCAGCGGTCGGACGGCGGGTACGAACCCTACCGCCGGCGGGCGGCGATGTTCGCCCCGGGGGATCCCTCCTCGCCCACCCGGACCGGGCAAGCGATGGGCGTGCACGTCGCGGCGATCGAGCTGGATCAGGCCCCGTTCGATCTTCAGTACAAGCCGAACTCGCCCTACGCGGACGCCGAGGGGTATGTGAAGATGCCCAACATCGATACGACAGTCGAGCAGATTAACGCGATGGAGGCGTCGCGGGCGTACGAGGCGAATGTGGTGGCGGCGGAGACGACCAAGACGATGATGGCACAGGCGTTGCGTCTGCTCGCCTGAGCGGCGATATTTCTGACGCTGCGGAGGGCTCTGCGATGGCTGACCCGGTCGGGCTGATAGGTGCGGGGGGAACAGGCAACCTGCCCCCGGTGCGCCCCGGAGGGGCCGGCAAGGCCCAGGCGGGCGGGGCGGACTTTGCCCAGTTGCTCAAGCAGAACCTGGACCAGGTGAATGAGCTCGAGCAGGACGCGTCGCGTGCCGTCGAGGATCTGATGACTGGCGACCGGGACGACCTCGAGGGCGTGATCCTGGCGACGCAGAAGGCGGACACGGCGTTCAAGATGCTCCAGGCGATGCGCAACAAGGTCATGGACGCGTACGAAGAGGTCAAGCAGATCCGCGTCTGACGGGTCGCGGCGGGGTGATTTCGGGGCGTGTGCGCAAGTCCTGCGGGACGGCGCGCGCGAGCGCAGAAACAACCCCCCTGTTATCAAGCGCAAATACCGGTTGGGCCGACGAGGGACGTGCTGCACGGTGCGTAATCGTGGGCGACGCGCACGGAGTGCGCGAGAGTGGCTGGAAGCCGGGGCGCGATCTGAATGCTGCGTCAATTGCTCGATAACGCCCGCGCTTCGCTCGGGCAGATGACCGCGACGCAGAAGCTGCTGATTGGCAGCCTCGCGGTGATCGCCCTGATGACCCTGTTCCTGGTCGTGCAGTACTCGGCCCGCCCGGCGATGGTCGCGCTGATGGCCGACGACCCGAACGCGAACCTTGTCCAGACGCTCCAGGTCTCGGGCATCGACGCGAAGATCGTGGACGGGCAGGTCGTGGTCCCCGCGAGCCAGCGGCACCGGGCGGTCACGAGCCTGGGCGAGTCCGGGGCCCTGCCCGGCGACACCCGCCTGCTCTTTCAGAACCTGATCGAGCACCAGGACTGGAAAGCATCCAAAGAACAGAACCGCCAGCGGTATATCCTCGCGCTCCAGAACGAACTCGCCCGGGTCATCGGCGGGTTCGGGAACGTCCGGTCCGCGACGGTCATGATCGACACGCCCATGTCCACCGGGCTTGGGCGGGCGGCGACAAAGTCGACCGCCTCGGTCACGGTCTTCACCAAGGACGGGTCCGGGATCACCCAAGGCACGGTGGACGCGGTGGCCCGCCTGGTCGCGGGCTCGCAGTCGGGGCTCTCGCCGGCCAACGTGCAGGTGATCGACGGGTCCTCGGGGCGATCGCGGACGGTGACCTCGGGCGAGGACGCGAGCGCGTCCACGTACTTCGAGTACGCCCAGAAGATCGAGAAGATGAAAGAGGCCAAGATCCAGGACCTGCTCGGGCACATCCCGGGCGTGGTCGTCTCGGTCACGGCCCATGTGGATGTCACCCGCGTCCGCAGCACCACGCAGCGCCACCTGCCCAAGGGCGAGGGGACCGAGGCGATCCTGTCGGGTTCGACGGACAAGACGGAATCGATGACGAACACGAACCGTGCTGCCGAGCCGGGCGTGCGGTCGAACCAGCAGGCGGACATCAACGCGGCGGGCTCTTCAACCGGGACGGCGACCGAGACCTCCGACTCGACGACGGACATCACGGTGCTGCCGGGCACCGAGGTGCGTGATGTGACGGACCCGCGCGGGATGCCGACGCATCTGGCGGCGAGCATCGGGGTGCCGCAGCATTGGGTCGAGGCGTTGGTCGCGCAGACCAAGGCGTTGGCGGTCGTGGACGGCGAAGAGCTTGAGCCGCCCACGCAGGCGGAGGTGGACGACCGGTTCGAGGCGATGCGCCCGATGATCGAGGACTCGATCCGCCTGCACCTGGTCGCGCAGGGGCCGAGCGGTGAGCAGATGCCCGGCGAGCTGTCGGTGACGATGATCCCGACCCTCGCATTCGTGCCCGGTGCGTCGCAGGCCGGCGAGGGCGGCGGCGGGGGTTCGTCGTCGTTCATGGCGTCGCTGACCGGGGGCGGCGCTGGCGGGTCGGGCGCGGGCTTGGTCGAGCTGGGCGTGGTCGGGGCCCTGGCACTGGTCGCGCTGTTCATGATGTTCCTGCTCGTGCGTAAGGCCGGGCGACGCCCCGAGCTGCCCGTTGCGACCGACATCGCGGGCGTCCCGCTTGCGCTGCAGACGCCGTCCGACCTCGTGGGCGAGGTGCAGGAGGGCGACTCGCCCATGGAGGGCATCGAGCTGCATGACGACGACATCCATGCCACCAAGGTGCGCGAGCAGGTGACGCAGCTGGTGGGCAACGACGCGAAGGCGGCCGCGGCGCTCGTCTCGCGCTGGGTCAGCCTGGATTCCTGATTTCCCGAGGACCCCGAACGCATGGCACGCCAGAGTGGTGACAAGTTTCCCGAGTCCGTGAAGGAGCTCGACGGGCTGACCAAGGCGGCGATCCTGCTGCTCGAGCTGGGCCCCGACGAGTGCGCGCGGGTGCTGACGGAGCTGCCGCAGGCGCACGTCGAGGAGGTCACGCGTGAGCTGGCCGGGCTCGGGCGTGTGCCCCCGGTGCTGCGTCAGCAGGTGATGGAGGAGTTCTACCACCTGTCGATCGCGTCCGGAGCGGCGGCCGAGGGGAACCTGGACTACGCGAAGGACCTGCTGCGCCGTTCGCTGGACCCGGGGATGGCGGACCGGATCATCGGGCAGATCCAAACGCAGGTGCAGAAGACGCCGTTCTCGTTCCTGCAGCGTGCCGAGAGCGAGCACCTGCTGACGTTCATCCAGGACGAGCACCCGCAGACGATCGCGCTGATTGTGTGCCACCTGTCGCACCACAAAGCGTCGGAGATTCTGTCCGGGCTGCCATTGGCCAAGCAGATCGAGGTGATCAAGCGGATCGCGAACATGGAGCAGACGAACCCGCAGGTGATCCGCGAGGTGGAGCAGGGGCTCGAGAGCCGGTTGAGCAGCATGCTGATGCAGAGCATGGAGAAGGCCGGCGGCGTGCCCACAGTGGCCGAGGTGCTGAACCTGGCCGACCGCGCCACCGAGAAATCGATCATGGAGGGACTCGAGTCGGACGACCCGGACCTGGTCGAAGAGATCCGGCGCCTGATGTTCGTGTTCGAGGACATCAACCTCGTGAACGACAAGGGCATCCAGTCGGTGCTCAAGGAGATCGACAACTCCGAGCTGGCGGTGGCGCTCAAGAGCGCGAGCGACGGGCTGCGGGACAAGATCTTCGCGAACATGTCCGAGCGCGCCGCGGGGATGGTGCAGGAGGACATGGAGTACATGGGCCCGGTGCGGCTCGCGGACGTCGAGGCGGCCCAGCAGCGGATCGTGGATGTCGTGCGCCGGCTCGAGGAGTCGGGCGATGTCATGATCACCGGGCGCGGCGGCGACTCCGAGATGATCGCGTGAGGAGGCCCGCGTGGCGCTGATACGTCAATCCGAGCAGCACGCGATGGTGTACAACCCCGTCCCGATGGACGTGGAGGACGTACGCCGGCGGGCCGACGAGCTGCGCGAGCAGGCCGAAGCGCACGCGCGCGAGGTCGTCGCCGAGGCGCAGGCCGAGCGCGAGCGTCTGCTCGCGGGGGCCATCGAGCAGGGGCACGCCGAGGGCTTCGCGGCGGGCGAGGGCGAGGGGCGCGAGCGCGGGCGCGAGGAAGGGCTTGCCGAGGCGATGCGTGAGCGGGGCGAGCGGCTCGACGCGCTCAACGCCGGGTGGTCCGGGGCGCTGCGGGCGTTCGAGGAGCATCGCGGCGACCTGCTCGAGAGGGCGCGCGAGGACGTGCTGTCGCTGGCGTGCGCGATCGCGGAGATGATCGTCCGCCGATCGGTGGAGCTGGACCCGACGCTGATTGTTGAGCAGATGCGGGCGGTGCTCGAGGCGCACGCGCGGCCGACCGGACTGACGCTGCGGGTGAATCCGGAGGACGAGCTGCTTGCGCGCGAGGCGTTGCCTTCGCTGATGGCGATGATCTCGGGGTCCGAGCACGCGCGGCTGGAGGTCGATGGCTCGGTGCCGCGTGGGTCGTGCGTCGCGGTGACCGACGGCGGGGGCGTGCTCGACGCGCGCATCGAATCGCAGCTCGAGCGGATTGTGCGGGAGTTGCTGCCGGACGGCGAGGCCGCGACGGAGCAGGCTGCGTCTCCGGTTGATGAGCCGGACGCGGCGCCCGAAGCAGGATCTGACGCGATCGGGGACGCGGCGTGAGTGTGTTCGCGCCCGAGCTTGAGCGTTTGCGCCACGTACAGAGCGTGGGTGTGGTGGGGCGGGTCGCCGCGGTGCGCGGGCTGACGTTGCTCGTCGATGACCTGACGGTGCCCGTGGGGTCGCTGGTGCGGATCGGCCAGCCGCGGGACACGGGCGCGGCGATGGGTGAGGTCGTCGGGTCCGCCGGCGGGCAGACGGCGGTGATGCTGCTCGGGCAGACGTTCGGCATCCGCGCGCGCGACCCGGTCACGTTGATCCAGACCGAGCGGGCGGCACGCGTCGGCGAACGCCTGCTCGGGCGCGTGATCGACGGGCTTGGGCGCCCGATCGACGGCGGGCCCCCGACGCACTGCCGGCATACGCGGGCGCTGGACCCCGAGCCGATCGCCGCGATGCGGCGCCGGCGGATCGACACGCAGCTCCTCACCGGTGTGCGCGCGGTCGACCTGATGACCCCCGTCGGGCGCGGGCAGCGTCTGGGCATCTTCGCGGGCCCGGGCGTGGGCAAGTCCACGCTGCTCGGGCAGATGGCGCGATCGACCGACGCGGACGTCAGCGTGATTGCGCTCATAGGCGAGCGCGGGCGCGAGGTCCGGGACTTCGTCGAGCACGCGCTGGGCGAAGAGGGGCTCGCGAAGTCGGTCGTGATCGCCGCGACGGGTGATGAGTCGCCCCCTATGCGTCTGCGTGCTGCGAAGCTCGCGTGCGCGGCGGCGGAGCACTTCCGCGACGCCGGGCGTGATGTGCTGCTGGTGATGGACTCGGTCACGCGTTTGTGTCATGCCCAGCGGCAGATCGGGCTGAGCGTGGGTGAGCCGCCCGCGACGCGGGGGTATACGCCCAGCGTGTTCTCGGAGATGGCGCTCTTGCTCGAGCGCGCGGGCACAGTCGATACGCAAAGCGGGGCAGGGTCGATCACGGGGATGTACACGATCCTCGTTGAGGGCGACGACGCGACCGAGCCGATCTCAGACGCGGCGCGGGGCATCCTCGACGGGCACCTGATGCTGTCGCGCAAGCTCGCGCAGAAGGGGCACTTCCCGGCGATCGATGTGCTCGACTCGGTCTCGCGCGTCGCGGATGACGTGACCGATGCGCGCCACCGAGGCGGTCGGACGCAGCTCGCCCGCGTGCTCGCGGCGTACCGCGAGGTCGAGGACCTCGTCCAGATCGGGGCGTACGCGTCGGGCTCGGACCCGGACTCGGACGTCGCGATCGAGTTCCACAAGCCGATCGAGGCGCTGCTGGCGCAGGGGCGTGGCGAGGCGTCGCGGTTCGAGGAAGCACGCGAGATGATGATCAAGCTCGGGCTGCAGACGAGCGAGGCGGCCGAGTCGCTCGCGGTGCAGCGGGCGGCGGCGACGCGGGGCGTCGGGCAGCGGAAGGGGGCGTAACGCGTGCGCGGGTTCGTCTTCAAACTCCAGCCGGTGCTCGAGATGCGCAAGCGCGAGGAGCGCGAGCGCCAGCTCGCGGTCGCCGAGATCGAGCGTGAGAAGGTCGAGCTTGAGAACGAGCTGCGGGGGTGCCACGACACGGTTGCCCGCGAGCGCGAGGACCTGCGGGCCCGGCTCGAGAGCGGGGCGGTCGATCTGCGAGGGGCGCGCTGGCAGGCGCACGCGTCGCTGGACGCGATGCGTCGGTCGCACCACGCGGCGCTGCGGCTGGCGGGGGTGTTCGCGAGGATCGAACTGGCCCGGCGAGCGCTCATGGCGGCGGCATCGAAACGCAAAGCCGTGGAGCTGCTCCGCGAGCGGGCGTACACGGAATGGCGCACGAAACACGAGAAGCGCGAGCGGATCGAGCTCGACGAGATCGGGTCGCGCCTGGCTGCGGCGCGGGAAGCGGGTGAGTCATGAGGAAGATCTGGACCATCGTGTCGGTCGTCGCGTTCTTGAACCTGATGGCGATCCTTGCGGGCATCGGGTGGCTGGTGCAGACGGGCCGGCTCGACCGAGAGCGGCTCGTCGAGATCCGCGATGTCCTGTTCGGCGGCGCCGAGGACGACGGGGCGATCACCGAGACCAGCGCGGGCGGCGAGGGCGGCTCGGACACGGGCGACGGCGAGGTGCGCAGCGCCGAGGACCGGCTGGGCGAGCGTCTTGCCCGTTCCGAGGCGGACGAGGAGCGTCTGCGTCGGATGCGGCGCGAAGTGGCGGACCTGCAGGCCGCGGTCCGGCGCGAGCGCCGGTTGCTTGACGGGCAGCGGACGGAGTTTGAGAGCGAGCGGACGACGTTCTGGACGCAGCGGCAGACCATCGCGGATGTCGAGGGCGGGGACCAGTTCCGGCGCGCGCTGGTGGTCTTTGAGACGATGAAGGCGGGCGAGGCGAAGGAGACGCTCGCGGCGTTGCTCGCGGACGGCAAGCGGGTCGAGGTTGTCGCGTATCTGAACGCGATGGAGGACCGGGTGCGGTCCAAGATCATGGCGGAGTTCGTGAAGGATCAGGACGCGGGGTTGGCAGCGGAATTGCTTGAGGACATCCGGCAGCGGGGCATCGGTGACCTGCCGCCGGGAGACCCGGGCACATGACGCAGACGATCAGCGCCACACCAGACACCAATCCGAGGGTTCAGACGGGCGTGCGCGCGGGGTCCGCGCAGGCGTTGCCGACGGGCACGCGCACGTTCGACGCGTTCCTGGGCGACGCGGTCTTCCGCGAGGGGATTTCCGAGCGCCCCGAGGCGCCCGAGGAAGCGCGGGAGGTGCGCGAAGCCGAGCCCGCGGCGGAAGAAGACGACGCGGTGCATGCCGAGGACGCGGAGGAGAATGACGCCGAAGAGGTCCGCGAGGACCCCCAGGGCAGCGCGGCCGAGACGAAGCCCGTCGGTGAGGAGATCACGGACGCCGAGACGCCCGTCGAGGGCGAGGTGACGGACGCGGAGATCGACGAGTCGCTGATCGCGGTGGACGAGGACGCGGTGGACCTGACGGTCGTGCCCGAGCCCGTCTCGGGCGGGGGTGTGCAGGTGCGGCGGGCTGCGAACGTGTCGGCTCGGGCGGTCCGTGCGGAACTGACGCACGCGGCGGACGTGGACATCGCGTCGATCAACGCCGGCGAGCTTGCCTCGCGCGGCGAGGCGAAGGCCGCGGAGAGCGAGCCGGCACCGAAGGCTCGCCCGGATGCGAACGCGGGCAACGGGCAGGCGAAGCACGACGGTGCTCCCAAGGCGCCGACGACCCCGGCGCCGGCCCAAAGCACGG
>BQJQ01000019.1 GCA_021604785.1 Phycisphaeraceae bacterium | reverse complement strand
GGCGCTCGCCGTCCGCTTCCCCTACCTCTCCAACCTCTACTTCTGCCTCGACCGCGACTTCGAGAACGAGCACCGTGCCGTGCTCGCCGGGCGCCTCGCCTACCGCAACCGGCGCGACGACGGCGTCCGCACCGGGCTCGTCTACAAGCTCCGCCGCAACACCCACCGCATCGAAAAAGGCCTCATCTCCCGCCCGCGCCGCGACGTCTTCGCCCGCGACTACATCGAGGAGACCGCCGAGGCGTTCGCCCAGCTCACCGCCGCCGGCGATTGCCAGGCCGACGAGGGCGCGCAAGCCCTGACCCAATGGGCCGGCGACGTGCTCACGCAGTACTTCGCCGCCGTCGCCGAGGGGCTCGACCCCGGCGCCGACCGGGCCCGCGCCGTCTTCGAACGCGCCGTCGCGGGCATCGAGTACGCCGCCGCCGAGCGCGCGCCCTATCGGCGCGACCTCTCCCCCCTTCGCATCTCGATCGACGACATGCTTGCGCTCGCCCAGCGCCGCCGCTCCGTCCGCTGGTACGACCAGCGCCCCGTCCCGCGCGAGGTCCTCGACCGCGCCATCGAGGTCGCCGCCTACTCCCCCAGTGCCTGCAACCGCCAGCCCTTCGAACTCCGCGTCTACGACGACCCCGCCCTGTGCGCCGAGCTGGGCAAGATCCCGATGGGCACCCGCGGGTTCAACCACCAGTTCCCCGTCTTCATCGTCATCGTCGGCAAGCTCGTCGCCTACCCCTACAACCGCGACCGACACGTCATTTACATCGACGCCTCCCTCGCCGCGATGGCCCTCGAGTTCGCCCTCGAGGTCCAGGGCGTCGCCACCTGCTCGATCAACTGGCCCGACATCGCCTCCCGCGAGCGCATGATGGCCAAGGCGATCGGGCTCTCCCCCGACGAGCGCGTCATCATGTGCATGTCCGCCGGCTACCCGGACCCCGACGGGCTCGTCCCCTACTCGCAGAAGAAGTCCCTCGACGAGGTCAGGAGCTACAACCAACGATGACCATCGAGATCTACGGCGCCGGGTTCGCGAACAAGGGCGCCGAGCTCATGCTCCGCACCGTCATCGCGCGTCTCCGCGCGCACGACCCAGACCTCCGCCTCGCCGTCGAGCCCGCGACCAACACCCCCTACGAGCGCCGCGCCGCCGAACGCCTCTCGCACGTCTTCCCGACCGTCTCGCTCTACCCCGCTCGCCTCCGGCGCTACATGCACCGCCTGCCCGTCGTCCGCGACGCGCTGTTCGCGACCGCGATCCTCCCCGCCGGCGCCGACCGCCAGTGCGGGCTCGTCCGCCGGCACGACATCGACGGGCTCATCGACATCTCCGGGTACGCCTACGGCGACGCCTTCCCGTGGGTCCGCACCCGTGCCGGCGCGGACGTCGCACGCGCCTACGCCAAGCGCAAAAAACCCGTCGTCCTCATGCCCCAGATGCTTGGCCCGTTCGACAAACCCAAGGTCCGCGATCAGTTCAAACGCCTCGCCGACCACGCGACACTCATCTACGCGCGCGAAAAGCCGTCCTTCGAAGCCGCCCGCGCCCTCCTCGGTGACGACGACCGCCTCCGCCTCGCCCCCGACATCACCATCTTCAGCCCCAAACGCGATATCGACCTCCCCCAGCGCGGCCGCCCCTACGCCTGCATCGTCCCCAACGAGCGCATGCTCGATCAAGGACGCAAGGAATGGGGCGACACCTACCTCCCTCGCCTGCTCGCCGCTGCCCGCGCCCTCAGCGCCCGCGGCGTCCAACCCGTCGTCGTCGTCCACTCGGGCGACCAGGGCGACCACGACCTCGCCGAGCGCCTCGTCGAAGAACTCGGGCCTGAAACCGACCGCTTCCACCACCCCGACCCCTTCGTGCTCAAAGCCTTCATCGCGCGCTCGCGCCTGCTCGTCGGCTCGCGCTTCCACGCCATCGTCGCCGCTCTCTCCTCGGGAGTGCCGGGTGTCGCCCTCGGGTGGGCGCACAAATACGAAGCCCTCGCCGCGGACTTCGGCGTCCCCGAGCTCCAGCACCGCGGCACCGACGACCCCGAGCATCTCGTCGAGCTGGTCGGTCGCATCTGCGACGACGCCGAACACGACCGCCTGACCGGCGAGATCCGCGACGCGAAGGCGCGCATGAAGACCGCGATCGACGGCGTTTGGAAAGAGGTCTCGCGCCTGTTCGGGCTCGGGGCCGGCGCGAGCGCCTGATGCGACGCATCCTAATCATCACCACGAACTTCTTTCCTTACCCCGCCGTGGGCTCGGTCCGGGTGACCAACTGGGCGCGCATGCTCCCCGATGTCGGGTGGCGCCCCGTCATCGCCTGCCGGGACTACGGCTACCGAGCCTCGCGCGAGCTGCTCGACCGAGAGGTCCACCCCGACGCGCTCGTGTACCAGATCGACAGCTCGGGCGCTCGCGTCGAGATGCCCGGGACCGGCGACGGCGTCGCGCCCGCGAAAAAGCCCGCCGGCGCTAAGCACTCCCTCCCCGCGCGCGCAAAGCGTGCCGCCGCGCTCGCCGTGAACAAGTTCGTCGTCCCCGACGGGCAGCGGCTGTTCTGGTCGCGCGCCATGCCCGAGCTGCGCCGCATCGCCGCCGAGGTGCGCCCGGACGTGATCCTCTCCAGCTCCCCGCCGCACTCGGTGCACTTCGCCGGCATGCGCCTCACCGCCGAGACCGGGCTGCCCTGGATCGCCGACTACCGCGACCCGCACCTGCTCGACGAACGTTTCCAGCCGGCGGGCCTCGCGAAACTCGCCTGGCCCGCGCACCGCGCGTTCGAGCGCCGCGTTTACGAGCGCGCCGATGCGGTCCTCCACGCGATCCCCGTCCAGGCCCGCTGGGCGCGGATGGCCTACCCCTCGGCGCGCGGGCGGATCGTCGAGCTCTGCCACGCCGCCCCGACGCGCGCCATGGAAACGCTCTCGCCCGACCGGGCAGCCCCCGGCACGCTCAGTGTCCGCGCCGTCGGCACCATCGGCGACCAGCCGGCGCTCGAACTCGCGCGCGCCGTCCGCGCACTCCGCGACGCGGGGCGTGCCGTCGAGCTGCGCCTCGTCGGGTCCAACCCCGTGACGCTCCCGGCGATCCGCGAAACCCTCGGCGACGCCCTCGTCGTCACCGGCCGCCTCCGCCACGACCTCGCCCAACGCCAGATCGCCGGGGCGGACCTGCTCGTCTCGTTCCTCAGCCCCGAGCGCGCCGAGCTGGCCCTCGTCTCCAGCAAACTCTTCGAGTTTGTCAGCGCGCGCACGCCGATCGTACACGTGAACCCGTCGAGCCCGGACCGCCACCTGGCGCACCAGCTCCCGCCGACGGTGCGGTGCCTGCGGCGCCCGAGCCAAACCGAGCTCGTCGCGGCGCTGGAATGGGGGCTCTCCGAACAGACCCGCGACGCCGCGCGCGACCCCGATCACATGGAGCGGTTCGCGGCCCGGTTCGGGTGGGACGCCCACGCCCGGGCGCTCGCCGACGCCCTCGACCGGGCAACCGCCGGAAGCGGCGGGTAACGTTGCCCATGCCCACGCCCCGCCAGACGCTCGAAGCCCGCATCGCCGACCGCTCCGCGACGGTCGCGGTGATCGGGCTCGGGTACGTCGGCTTGCCGCTGGCGCGGGCGTTCTTCGGCGCGGGGTTCCGCGTGATCGGGTTCGACATCGACCCGAAGAAGATCGAATCGCTCGACGCGGGCCGCAACTATCTGGCGCACCTCGGGCACGACTTCGTCCGCGAGATGGCTGACTCCGGCCGGTTCGAAGCGACGACCGACTTTGCGCGCCTGAGCGAGGCGGACGCGGTGCTCAGCTGCGTCCCCACGCCGCTGGGCGACAACCTCGACCCGGACCTGAGCTACGTCGAGCAGACGGCCCGCGACATCGCCAAGACGCTGCGCCCGGGCCAGCTCGTCGCGCTCGAATCAACCACCTACCCGCGCACCACCCGCGACGTCATGCTCCCGGCGCTCGAATCCTCCGGGCTCGCCTGCGGCGACAACGACGGGTTCTTCCTCGCCTACTCCCCCGAACGCGAGGACCCCGGGCGCCACGACCGCCCGACCGAGACCATCCCCAAGCTCGTCGGCGGCGTGGACGACCTCTCGGGAACGATCGCGCACGCCCTGTATTCACAGGCGGTCGCCGATGTGATCCTGGTCTCGAGCGCGGAAGTCGCCGAGAGCGCCAAGCTGCTTGAGAACATCTTCCGGGCCGTCAACATCGCGCTGGTCAACGAGATGAAGGTCGTGCTGACCGAGATGGATATCGACGTCTTCGAGGTCGTGCGCGCGGCGAGCACCAAGCCGTTCGGGTTCATGCCCTTCTACCCCGGGCCCGGGCTCGGCGGGCACTGCATCCCGATCGACCCGTTCTACTTCGCGTGGAAAGCCCGCCAGGTCGGCCAGCCCACGCGGTTCATCGAGCTCGCGGGCGAGGTCAACCGGTCCATGCCGGCGTACGTCATCGGGCGCCTTGGTGAAGCACTCGGCGCGCGCGGCGGGTCGGTCCGCGGCTCGCGCGTGCTCGTCCTCGGGCTCGCGTACAAGCCTGATGTCGATGACGTCCGCGAGAGCCCGAGCCTGGAGCTGATCGAGCAGCTGCGGGCGCTGGGCGCACACGTCGAATACAACGACCCGCACGTCCCCGCGACGCACAAGATGCGCCGGTACGACCTGAAGATGGAGTCGGTCGAGCTGACGCCGGACGCGCTCGCGGCGTACGACGCGGTGGTCGTCTCCACGCACCACGCGGCGTACGATTGGCA
This sequence comes from Phycisphaeraceae bacterium, assembly GCA_021604785.1. Taxonomy (GTDB): domain Bacteria; phylum Planctomycetota; class Phycisphaerae; order Phycisphaerales; family UBA1924; genus BQJQ01. Next base: position 20,719 of record BQJQ01000019.1, on the reverse strand, counting down.
GATGGTCGCCGACCACGCGCGCCTGATCGTGGACACGCGCGACGCGCTGCGGAACGTCAACGGCAAGCGCGATCACATCGTGATGGCGTGAGCAGTGGGCGGTGGGCGGTGGGCGGTGGGCAGCCGGATCTACAGCGCTCCGGCCTGAGTGCTCACTGCTGTCTTTCCACGTCCACCCACTGCATCGCGTGCTTGACGGGCGGTCGGCGGGCGAGGTCGTACCCCGCGGCACGCCAATCCTTGCCCACAAAAGACTGGTCTATCTGCAACCCGGGGCTGAACAGGCGCAATCGGAAGAGGAAGGACGCGTCTCGCCCGCGGCCTGCGGCGGCGTGGGCCTCGCGCATGTCGCCTACCAGCGTGCGCACAGACGCGGACCCGCGCGGGGCGTTGAAATCCCCCACCACTACGTCTGGCAGCGGAAACGCAGCCTCGTCGTGTGTCGCGATCAGGCGCCCGGCCGCGTCGGCATGCCACCTCGGGCCGCCCCACGCGTCCACCGCGGCGCGGGCCTCGCGCATCACGTTCATACGCCACAGGCGCGGGTCGGAAGGCACGTCCACAACCCAGACGACCAGCGGGCGGCCGAGATCCGGGAAATACTCGCTCGCGTCGAGTTCGACATACGCGACCTGCCCGGTGTCGTGGGCCGAGGGCCAGTCGTCGGGGACGTCGAGCTTGCCCAGGCGGGCGACGCCGAAGCCGACGATGGGGAGGCGGGACGCGACCATCACGCGGCCGCGCTCGAGGAAGCGTGTTTGGGTGTCGTCTTCGCCCGCGATCGCGCGCAGGCCGGCGACGAGCGACGGGCGGTCCACATCGAACCGCGAGTTCGTGACGATCGCCACCATGGGATCCTGCGACGCGATGAACGGGGCCACATCGCCCTCAGCGTCGTTGGCGCTGAGGTTCCAGTGGGCGATCCGCGCCGTCTGGGCGCGGGCGCGCACGGGGACGACGTACCGCTCGGCATGCCACTCGGCGAAGAGGACCCACGCCGTCGCGAGGATGATGCCGATGAGGAGGAAGGGTCGCACAAGGGCGCCACCGAGGCGCGTCGAGCCCAGCGCGAGCAGAGCGCTGATCCCCCACAGCCCCCAGACCGCCGCGAGCACCCACTCCGCCGGCATCCACCACAGGTACTGCGACCAGTGGTGTTGGTCCGTGAGGACGCGCCCCGTAAGCCACGCCGCGAGCAGCAGCACACCCGCGAGCGCCGCCAGGCGTGCCATCAGGGGCAGCACCCGGCGTCTGGCCCACTTCACCGGTCCCTTGGGAGGCTCGCGCGTCACTCCCTATCATCGCACCCCAATGAGTCCCGGGAGCGCTCCGCATGAACATCGCCTGGCCCGACCACAAAATCATCGTCACCGGCGGCGCCGGGTTCCTCGGCAAGCACGTCCAGCGGGGGCTCGCCGCCCGGGGCGTCCCCGCGGGCCACGTCTTCATCCCACGGCGCAAGGACTACGACCTGACCGAAGCGTCGGGCGTGTCGCGCTTGTACGCCGACGCGTTCGGGGGCGACTGGACCATGGTCATCCATCTGGCGGCGGAGGTCGGGGGCATCGGCGCCAACCGCGAGAACCCGGGGCGATACTTCTACGCCAACATGGCGATGGCGCTCCATTTGATCGAGCAGGCCCGCACGCACGGGCTGATCGAACGCGGCGGCACGTTCGTCCAGACCGGGACCATCTGCGCCTACCCGAACCTCACGCCCGTCCCCTTCAAAGAAGACAACCTCTGGAACGGGTACCCCGAGGTCACCAACGCGCCCTACGGGGTCGCGAAGAAGGCCGCCTGGCAGATGCTCGACGCGTACAAGCTGCAGTACGGCATGCACGGCGTCTACGTCCTGCCCGTGAACCTCTACGGCCCGCACGACAACTTTGACCTGCACTCGTCGCACGTCATCCCCGCGCTCATCCGCAAGTGCATCGAGGCGCAGGACCGGGGGGACGACTTCCTCGAAGTCTGGGGCACCGGCAGTGCGAGCCGTGAGTTCCTGTTTGTCGAGGACGCTGCGGACGGCATCCTGACTGCTGCCGAGAAGATGGAAGACCCCACCCCCATCAACCTGGGCACAAACATGGAGATCACGATCAAAGACCTCGTGCACCTGATCGCCAGGCTCACCGGATTCGCCGACGAGGGCACGATCGACGCGAAGATCCGGTGGGACAGCACCAAGCCCGACGGCCAGCCGCGCCGGTGCCTGGACGTTTCCAAAGCCAAGGAGATGATGGGGTGGGACGCGAAAGTCGGGTTCGAGGAGGGGCTGCGCCGGACGATCGCGTGGTTCCGCGAGCATCGGAATGACGCGGATGCGCGGGTGTGAAATTCAATAGGACGGGCGCCCGGTTGCGGACGCCCGACCCCGGTTCACCCTTTCACGTCCGTCAGCGACGCGCCGAAGTTGATGTGGAACGGCGCGCCGTCGATCACCAACGCCGGCACGCTCTTCACGCCCGCGCTCTCGGCCTCGGCGATCCGCCCCTTGTCCTCGCCCAGGTGAACGTGCTCCACCCGGTACGCCTTGGGGTCCAGCGCCTCGGCGACGGACTGTTCGGCCTGCACACACACCGGGCACCCGGCGTGGTAAAACGTGGCACTCTTCATGATGATTGCTCCTTTTGGGCGCACGCTCTGGTGCGCAATCTTTCTGCGCGAACTCGCTGGAATTAGAAATCGCCCTCGTGGATGTACGGGTAGCTCCACAGGATCGTCTGCATCAGCACGCTCTTGACCCACGCGGCGTGCATCGCGTCCACCTCGGCCTCGGTGTGGTCGCCGCGTTCGAGGAACGGGCGGATGGTTGTTGTCACCGGGATCGTCAGCGCAACGAGATGGCGGAACTCGACCTGGGCCGTCGAGTCCGCCCCGTCGGTCGTGTTTTTGCCTGGAGCGTGATGGCGGCGCCCGATCTCGAACTGATAGTTCAGCCAATCTTGGTCGTACTCCGCGTCGGCGGTGTCGAGCACCCATTGCTCAAACCGGGCGCGCACGCGGGCGAGGTACTCGCCGTCGGGCTCGCCGGTGGTCTGGTCTCGGAAGTGCGCCAGCAGGTGCGGGTTGGCCCCGACAAACCCGTACCACACGCCGACGAGCTCTTCGACGTTGGGTTCGAGCACCTCGCGCGACATTCGCAGCGCCCGCACGTCGTCCTCCGTGAACAGCAGCGACTTCTGCAGCTCTTCGAGTTCCGCGAGCGAGATCGGGGCGCTCGCGACCGTGCGCTGCCCGGCGGTGTACCCCGGGATCTCGGGCCCCTGTGCCCGCAGCGTCCCGCACCCCGCGAGCCCCGCCGCCACGAGCACGGTCATCATCGTCATCCTCATCGTGTGTCTCCTTTGCACGAGTTGCGAACAAGCCGATTCAACCGCGTCTAGGTCGCCGGTGTTCACCACACAACGCACGGCGACCGGTTCGCGCCTTACGATCAAAGTGGTTGGTATTGGCTGAGTACGTGCCTCGGCGATCTGGCGCGGTGGAGAATCCCGGATGACCAGCGGCGAACACATCGATCGGGCCGAAGCGTTCCACCGCGTCTCGGACGTCCTCCGGTGCAAGTGGACGCTCGCGGTGCTCGACGCACTGGGCTCGGGCACCTCGCGCCCGTCTCAGATCGAGCGCGCCCTGCCCGGGCTCACGAGCAAGGTGCTCAATGACCGCCTGCGGAAACTCGAGCGGTTCGGGCTGGTGACGCGCGAGGCGTTCGCCGAAGTCCCCCCGCGCGTCGAGTACACACCGACCCCTCGCGGGCAGGAACTCGCGGCGCTCGCTCGCACGATCGGTTCGTTCGTGGATGACTGGGCCCAGGGGGGCGAGGCACGGGAACGTCCGGCGCAGCCTCGATAAACTCGCGATCCCGACGTCGCGACTGATCGGCACGGTTTAATCGCTTGCACTTGGGTCTCCGGTTCCATCCGAACAAAGCGCGCGGCCCGGCGTACCAGCAACTTGGGTCATGAACACACGGACTGACACACACCTCGCGGCATACCTCGCAACCCACGACGAGCCGTGCCCCGTCTGCAGCTACAACCTCCGCGGCATCGCGCAACCCACCTGCCCCGAGTGCGCCGCCGAGCTGCGGCTGACGGTCGCGAGCGCGCAAACGAGGACCGGGCCATGGCTGCTCGCGGTGATCGCCGCGGCGCTGGCGCTCGGGTTCGACGCGGTCGTCACGGTGATCCTGGGCATCGGCAACACCATCGCGTTCGTGAACCAGGGGACCCTCACGCGATCGTCGGCGACGCTCTTCGGGCTCTTCGTCGGGTTCACGGTCGTGTCCGCGGTCGTGATGGCTGTTCTGCTGCGTCGGCGGCGGGAGTGGGTGCGGCTCTCGCTGCGGCGGCAATGGGCCCTCGGATGGGGTGTATTCGCGGCGATCGGGCTGGCCCACGTCGGATTTGCGGTCCTGTTGATCAGCGTGCTGTGAGCCCTGGTGGTGCCTCGGCTCCATCCATGCCCAACGGGTAGGGCCCCTTGCCCACTTTTCCCAAATTGTCAACCGCAGGCCGCCACTCGTTTTTTGGAATATGTGTTTTTGTCCCCGCGCGGACGCCGTACACTTTGGTTGGATCGCCGGAAACGGCGGCCCACAGGGGTTCGAGAGAGAGAAGTCCTTCATTTGATGAGCGCCCGTGCGTGGGCGCCGGAGATCGAAGTCATGCGTTTTTCTGCTGCTGCTCTTTCGGCTGCTGCCGTGGTCGTGCTGTCCGGCACCGCTACCGCGCAGACCGTGACGTTTGAGACGCTCGTCCACGGCGAGATCATCACAAACCAGTTCGAGCCGTACCTCACCATTACGGTGGACAACTTCTCGGGCCCGGACATCGGCGCGGTCTACGACACCACCACGACCGGCGGCGCGGACCCCGACCTTGAGGACCCGTGGTCCGGCGGGAACCTACCGAGCAACTTCTTCCTCGGCAACATGCTGATCATCGCCGAGAACGACACCGACACGAACAACGACGGCATCCTCGACAACCCCGACGACGAAGCCGGGCGCCCCGCGGGCACCATCACGCTTGAATTCGGCAACGACGTCACCGAGTTCGGGTTCGACCTCGTCGACATCGAGGGCACCGTCGAGAGCTCCAGCCTCGACTTCTACCTCGACGGCGGGCTTGTCGGCTCGGTCGATTTCTCCGAGTTTGAAGCCGGCGGCGCGTACGACTCGGGCGTGATCTACGGCGACAACTACGCCAACCGCGTCAACCCCATCTCGGCCTCCTCGCTGGGCGGGACCGCGTTCGACACCATCGTCATCAACGTCGGCGGCTCGGGCGCGTTCGACAACTTCCTGATCCCCGACCTGATCATCCCCGCGCCGGGCTCGGCCCTCGCGTTGGGCTCGCTCGGGCTGATGGCGGTACGCCGTCGCCGACGCTAACAGACCACGGCATTCGTGAAACGCCGCGAAAGGGGCCCGCATTGCGGGCCCTTTTCCTTGCGCGCGTACCATCGTGCGTGGACGCGCCGCTCCGATTCTGCCTCCGTTCGGTGACGCCCGAAGAACGGCGCGCGCTCGAAGCCCTCGACCCCCCGGCACGCCCCCACGACTGCCTGAGCGCCTGCACGGACTGCTTCCACGGGCCCGTGCTCGCGCGCGGGGACGCGCGGGTCGCCGATGGGGACGCGACGGAACTCATCCGGCGCGGGCGCGACGCCTGCGCGAAGGACCCGGGCCGCCCGATCACATGATCTGATGTGCCGGCGGCGGCGTGTCGTCGGAGATCTTCTGGCGCGTGATTTCGCCGTCAGGCTCGCCCAGCGTCGCGAGGGCCATCTCTTCGTTGACCACCGCCTGGAGGTGCACCGGCCGCCCCCAGACGCGACGCAGCGCGTGCAGGGCGCCCTCGCCCTTCTCCGCGTCCACCTCGAACCCGTTGAACTCGTGCGCCAGGTACAGCTCGCCTCGGTTCAGATAGTTCGCGTCGGCGACATGGATAAACGGTTGACCCATGTTCGTCAGGTGATAGAGCAGCGTCTTCTTCACCCGGTCGAAGTCGCGGCTGACAACCTTGACCTCGCCCGTCTTCGGGTCCCGCGCGTGCTGATACATCCGGTGGCGCTCGACGAACTCGGGCGTGAGGAATTCGTCGATGAAGTTCACGTCGTTGTAGATCCGCCGGATCTCGAAGATCTTGTCGCGCCCCTTCATCGAGCCGTCGTCGAACCGCCCGCGCTCGCCGATGCCGCCCAGGCGCTCCCACTCGGGTCCGTGCTGGCCGCGGTCCCACCGGCGTTCGATGTCCTTGAACAGCTCGACGCCGATCTTGTACGGGTTGAACCCACCGGGCGCCATGTGCACGACGCCCGAGTGCTGCTCGGCGTAATCGATGATTTCCGCGTCCTCGAGGAAGTGCTCGGTCATCATCTTCGAATGCCAGTACGTCGCCCACCCCTCGTTCATGACCTTTGTCATGCCCTGGGGCGCGAAGTAGTACGCCTCGTCGCGGACGATCCCGAGGATGTCCGCCTGCCAGTCCTCGAGCTTGGCGTGTCGCAGCAGGAAGAGCAGCACGTCCCGCGTCGGGCGCCGGGGGAACCGCGCACGCTCGGCTTCGGCCTTCTCGTCGATCGCCTGCTGCTGGCGGTCCATCTCCGCAGCGGGGTTGATGAACCGGTCCATGTAGTCCTTGGCGGGCAGCCGCTCGGGCTGCACAGCCTCGCCCGGGTCGTCGCCCTCGCCCGCCCGCGCGACGAACGCCGAGTGCGGGTCGATCAGGTGCTCGAGCGCGAGGCAGTCGTCGATGAACCGCTCGACGGTGTCGTGCCCCTGACGTTCGATGTGGCGGCGGACGCGCGTCGCGTGGTTCGCCGTGTGGTCGATCATGTGTCGGTCGGTCTGGCTGAACCAGAAGTTGCACTTGAAAAAGTCCGAGTGCCCGTACACGTGCGCCATCACGAGCTTCTGGTCGGTGACCGAGTTCGATTCTTGCAAGTACGCGTACGAGGGGTCGTTGTTGATGACCATCTCGTAGATGCGGCCCATGCCGTAGGCGTCACGCTTGGAGAGCTTCTCGTACTCCATACCCCATCGCCAGTGCGGGTAGCGGATGGGGAACCCGCCGTAGGCAGCGATCTGGTTCATGGTGTCGAAGTCGAGCATCTCGAACACGACCTCGAAGAAGTCGAGCCCGAGCTCGGTCGCCTTGGCCTTGATCCGCTCCATGTGGGCTCGGAGCTCGGGGGTCAAGTCGGTGTTGTGTGTGGTCGGTGGCATGGGCTTCCTGTATGTCTATCGGCCCGACACCCCCGATGGTTCCATTGACATCGCCGCACAGCCCATTTTGCGCAACACACAAACTGCTGTTACAACTGTGCTTAGCAAATTCGGACCCGCAACCTTGCCCAACACCCCCCCTCTCCTCTACTTTCGGACTCGCCTGAGTCACGAATAAGGAACAGAACATGCGCACAACTCTCATGCCCCTGCTTGTCTTGATGACCCTTTCGGCCGCTGCCGCGGGCGACACGTATACGGAGCAGCACAAGCTCACGGCTCCCGATGGTGCTGCCGACGATTATTTCAGCTCTCTGGCCACCGATGGGACAACGGTTGTCGTCGGTGCCTTCGGGCACGATGCGAACGGCGACGAGTCCGGAGCCGCGTATCTCTATGACGTCGCGACCGGCTCACTCATTACCAAGCTCCTGCCTGCCGACATCGAAACGGATGACAATTTCGGATTCAGTGTCGCGATGGGGTCTGGGTACATCGCGATCGGTGCGCCGGAGTATGACCTCGACCCCCTCGTCGGGATCCAAAGCGGCGTGGTATACCTGTTCGATTCTGCAACAGGCACTCAGGTCACCAAGATTATGCCAGACGATGCTATGTCCGGCCAATTCTTCGGCTGGTCGGTCGCCATCCACCAAGATCTACTCGTCGTCGGAGCCCCGTTTGACGATGTCATCGGGCCGTTCATGCCGAGCGGGTCTGCCTACATCTTCGAGATCCCGAGTGGAGATCAGGTGGCCAAACTCACCCCCACAGACGGCACCTTGCTTGATGACTTTGGTGCCGAAGTCGCAGTCCACGCTCCGTGGGTCATAGTTGGGGCACCACGAGACGCCGACGACAACGGTACCAACTCCGGGTCGGCTTACATCTTTGACACCGCTATAGGCATTCAGTTCGCGAAGCTGGTCCCCAGCGACGGTGCCGAATTCGATGGTTTCGGCAGGTCTATGGCGATCAATCAAGACGTCATCGCGATCGGCGCCAGCGGCCACGATGATGGGGCCGACAACGGCGGGGTCGTGTACATGTACGACACGGCAACACTGCCATTCCCAGCACCCCCGAGCAAGGTCTACCCCGACGACATCACCGAGGGGCATAGGTTCGGCAATGTTGCGCTGACCGACGATCTACTCCTCGTCGGAACGTCCTGGGACAGCGAGATGGGCACCGAGGCAGGCGCCGCGTACCTGTTCGATCTCGCGACCGGGACCCAGATCACGAAGCTTACAGCCCAGGACGCTGACCCGGAGGATTATTTCGGCGGCTCGGTGTCGATCGCAAATGACACGATTGCAGTAGGCGCATCGGGTGACGATAACAGTGTGGCTGATTCTGGCTCTGCCTACTTGTTCGCGATGACAGCAGCCTGCGCCTTTGCTGATGTCAACGCCGACGGCGTGCTCAACGTCGACGACGTCGAGGCCTTCGTCATCGCGTTTCTCGCGTCCGACCCCGCCGCCGACTGTGACGCCAACGGCCTCTTCAACGTCGACGACATCGAGTGCTTCGTCGCGTCCTTCCTCGCCGGGTGCCCGTAAGCCCTCGCCCCCAATTCAGGCCCTGAAACAAGCGTTGGATCCCACCGTCCACCCGGGTACGCTGGAGCCTGGTGGCCCTGCGGCGGGCCCCACCCTGCGCTGGCCAGTCCCAACGCGCTGAGACCCAGGAAGGCGAGCCCATGTTCCCCAGGCTTTTCATGTCCCTGCGCCTCGCGTCCCTGACCGCGGCGATCGCCTGCGCCCCCGCGACCGCCGCCCCGCACCCGGAGTGGACGCTCTTCAGCACGCGCACCACGACGACCACCACGCTGATCGACCTCGAGGGCGGAGCCGTCAAGACCTGGCCCTCGGCGTACCTCCCGGGCATGACCGTCTACCTGCTCGACGACGGCGCCATCCTCCGAGCCGCGGCGGACCCCTCGCTCCCCGGTCCCAACGGCGGCGGCGCGGGCGGACGCCTCCAGATCATCGCGTGGGACGGCACGCTCGAGTGGGACTTCCCCCTCGCCGGCGTCGACCACCGCCAGCACCACGACGCGCTCATGCTCCCCAACGGCAACGTCCTCGCGATCGTCTGGGAGAGCTACTCCGCGGCGGACGCCATCGCGATGGGGCGCGACCCCGACGCGCTCGGCTCGGAAGTCTGGTCCGAAGCGATCCTCGAGATCCAGCCCACCGGGCCCACCACCGGCGTCGTCGTCTGGGAGTGGCACGCGTGGGACGCGCTCGTGCAGGACTTCGACCCGCTGCTGCCCAACTACGCCCCGCCGGCCGACAACCCCAGCCGTATCGACATCAACTACATCCCCAACGGCGCCAACCCGGACTGGCTGCACTTCAACGGGTTCGACTACAACGAAGAGCTCGACCAGATCGTCATCAGCTGCCACGCGTTCGACGAGCTCTGGATCATCTCGCACGCGCCCGGCGACAACGCCGACCTGCTCTACCGCTGGGGCAACCCCCAGGCGTACGGCATGGGCACGCCCGCCGACCAACAGTTTTTCAATCAACACAACGCACAGTGGATCGACGACGGGCTCCCCGGCGCGGGCAACCTCATGGTCTTCAACAACGGCAACGGCCGCCCCGCGGGCGCGTACTCCTCGGCCGACGAGATCGTGCCCCCCCTGAACCCCGATGGCTCCTACGCCCGCGATCCCGGCTCGCCCTACGGCCCCGCCGCCCCGGTCTGGACGTGCGACACCATCGGCGGCTCGAGCTTCTACTCCTCGTTCATCTCGGGCGTCCAACGCCTCCCCAACGACAACACCCTCATCTGCGTCGGTGCGAGCGGCGAGTTTCACGAAGTTTCCACCGACTGCGCCCTCCAGTGGAGCTCCACGCCCGGGAGCACGCAGTTCCGCGCCACCCGCATCGGCGCCCGCGACACGCGCCTGCGCGATCTGCTCTGGTGCTCGGCGGATCTCGCCACGCCCTACGGCACGCTCAACGTCGACGACGTGGACGCGTTCGTCTCCGCCTTCCTCGCAGGCGACAACATCGCCGACTGCGACGGCTCGGGCGTACTCAACGTGGACGACATCGACTGCTTCGTCGCCAGCTTCCTCGGCGGGTGCCCCTAACGCTCGTCAGTCCACGAACGCGAAGAACAGCACCGCCGTCGTCAAACTGAATGCCCACGAGCCGACCGCCAGCGCCAACCGCGCCGGCCGGGCGCACCGCCGGAACGGCCCGCGGGCCCGCAGCAGCACGAGCAAAGCCACGCCGTTCATCACGAACCCGCCGCCGAGCAGCGACGCGTCGCGTATCCCGAGCCCAAGGCCGTTCACGATCAGCGAGTACCCAACGAGCCCCAGCAGGATCCCGTGAAACCCGATCCCCGTGCTCACGCCCACCGCCGCCGCCAGCCACAACCCCAGCCGCGGCTCGACCAGGTTCACCCGCAGCGCCAACGAAAGATTGCACTCCGGGCACCGCGCCGAGCCCAGCCCGTGCAGGTCGTACCGGCAGTTCGGGCACGCGACGTGCCGATCGCTCAGAAACGCCGCCAGCGCTTCTGCGTCGTTCACACCACCACCTTAACGCGCGACACCGCCGTCTTGGCGACCCCCGCGTAGGTCGCCTGCCCCCCGCCGCGGACCCACGCTTCGAGCCGGTACCGCACGCCCGCGTCGGGCACGCGCACCGTCACGACCCCGCGCCGCACAGAGACGAACGTCGCCCGCTCGCGGAACTCATCGGGCACCACCGCCTCCCACGCCTCGGCCGCGGCCTGCTCCGCATCGGTCCGCTTGCGGACCGCCCGCCGGGCACGATCGATCGCCTCGCCCAGCCCACCGCCCTCCGGGCGCACGCGATACCCCCGGACCCGGTCCAGCCGCGCCCCCGCCGCCCGGTCCGCGCCCTCGGATTGACCCGTCTCACCCATCACGCCGAGTCTACCGCGCTTCCTCCCTCTCCCCGCCGGGGAGAGGGCTTGGGTGAGGGGTCTTCGAGCCCCCACACGCCCCACGCCCGCTACCCTTGGGCCCATGTCCGTCGCCATCGCCATCGAATCCCTCGTCAAGGTCTTCGGCTCCGGCCAAGCCGCCGCCCGCGCCGTCGATGGCGTCTCCCTCGACATCGAGCCCGGCGAGCTCTTCTTCCTCCTCGGGCCCTCCGGCTGCGGCAAGACCACCCTCCTCCGCATGGTCGCCGGGTTCAACGACCCCACCAGCGGTCACATCAAGTTCGGCCGCGACGGGCAGTGGAAGGACGTCACCCACACCCCCCCCAACAAACGCAACACCGGCATGGTCTTCCAGTCCTACGCCCTCTGGCCCCACATGAGCGTCGAGGCCAACGTCGCCTTCGGCCTCGGCGTCCGCAAGGTCCCTGCAGACGAGAAGACCCGCCGCGCCCTCGAAGCCCTCACCGACGTCCAGATGCAGGCCTACGCCAAGCGCAAGCCCAACCAGCTCTCCGGCGGACAGCAGCAACGCGTCGCCCTCGCCCGCGCCCTGGTCATCCGCCCGGACGTCCTCCTGCTCGACGAGCCGCTGAGCAACCTCGACGCCAAGCTCCGCAACGACCTCCGCCTCGAGATCCGCCGCATCTGCAAGGACTCCGGGCTCACGACGATCTACGTCACCCACGACCAGAAGGAAGCCCTGTCCATGGCCGACCGCATCGCGCTGCTGCGCGACGGCAAGGTCGTCCAACTCGGCACGCCCAAAGAGCTCTACCGCGCGCCAAAATCGCGTTTCGTCGCCGAATTCCTAGGCGAAACGAACCTCATCGAAGCCAAGATCGCGTCACACATCGACCGCGACATGACGCTCGACTCCCAGGCCGGCACCATCGCCGCCCGCGCCCACGACCACGCCCCCACCGCCGACGGCTCCGACGTCCTCTGCTCCCTCCGCCCCGAAGCGCTGCGGATCACCACCGACGGGCCCGCCGGCACCCTCCGCGGCACCGTCGCCGAGTCCACGTACATGGGCGAGATCGCACACCACCTGATCGACCTGCCGGGCCACCCGGGCGTCAAGGTCTCCGAGCTCAACCCCCTGGGCGCCACCGCGTCGCACGCCGAGCTCAAGCCTGGCGATCGCGTCGGGCTGACCATCGACCCCGCCGACGTCGTCGTCCTCGCCCACGAGTGATTTCCTTGCTCGCAACACCACGACCGCACTCGTGCGGCGTTTCGTTCATCAAAGATTTGTCCTCGTCTTGATGGCCGATTTTGAATCAGCTTTTGCAACTCCACTGGCTCGCTCCGACACTGCACCCTGACAGGACGCGGAACAAGGAGCAGCACGGCATGCGCCCGAAACTTGCCATCGCTGCCGCCCTCGCCACCGCCTGCTTCGCCGACTGCGACGCCAACACCACGCTCAACACCGACGACGTCGACTGCTTCGTCGCATCGTTCGTGGGCGGTTGCCCTTAGCAGCGACCCGCCCCAAGCCCGACCGAACCCCCGCCGACAGCCCAAACACACCCACCCACCTTCTCACCCTCGGAATCACGGGGTTTTTTGACGGTTTTGCACCCGGCGCCCCCCAACGCTCCGCTACCCTGCGCCTCCCCGTCGAGCCCCAGGAGTACCCCATGACCCGCGACACCCTCCGCGCCTGCCTCTTCGGCGGCGCCGTCTTCGCCGCCGGCCTCGCCGCGGCCGAAGCCCACGCCGACGAGTTCATCATCGGCGCCACCACACACAACGGCGGCTACACCGACGGGCCCTACGCCTACGTCTACACACTCGACGGCGGGTTCGCGTACGACGCCCACATCGCCGCCCCCTTCGGCCCCACCACCGCCTCCGCCTACGTCGCGGGCAGCACAACGACCAACTTCTCTCGCGTCGTGCTCAGTTCCGAAGAACTCTCCGCCACCAACATCAAGTCCGACGGCCTCTCCTACTTCAACTACACCGCCGCCACCACAGACTTCCTCGTCGCCGACACCATGGACGTGCTGATCACCTGGGACGTCGACACCGCGCTCAGCTCGGGCAACCGCACGTTCGAGCTGCTCTCCACGTCACCGTTCGCAACGGTCTTCGATTACCAAGGCCTCGCGCCCGCCGAGCAAGCGTCCGGCTCGACCACGCTGACGCTTCCCAACTCGAGCGGCTACCGCGTGAAGTTTCTCTTCCGCTCCCTCAACGGCTCGGGCGAGGGCGCGTTCAGCATCACACCCGCACCCAACCCCTGCTTCGCGGACTGCGACGGATCGGGCACGCTCAACGTCGACGACATCGACTGCTTCGTCACCGGCTTCCTCGCGGGCGATCTTGAGACCTCCGACTGCGACGGCAACGGCGTGTGCAACATCGACGACATCGACTGCTTCGTCGCGTCGTTCTTGTCCGGCTGCCCCTAAGACACAAACAAAATACAAACATTAGGACGCAGCTGGGAGCACAATCCGGAACCGTGTCCCCGAGCCCCGCTCGGATGACACGCTGATTCGCCCGCGCGCCTGAGCGATCAACGCCCGGCACAGCGCCAGCCCAAGCCCGGCACCCGCCGCGCCAGGGGCCGAGCCTGCGCCCGCCGTGAAGAACGGCTCGAACACCCGCTCGACCACCGCGGCGTCGATCCCGGCACCCGTGTCAGCGATCTCGATCTCAACCGTTCCCGCCTGATCAGGCGTGTTCCCCGTGGAACACCGCCCCGTCACCGCGAGCACACCCCCACCCTTCATCGCCTTCGCAGCGTTCTCGAAGAGGTTCACCAGCACCTGCTGGAGTTCGACCTCTCCCATCGCCGCGCGCACCCGGGGATCGACCCGAACGTCCGGCGTCACGCCCGCATCCTCGAGCACTGGCAGAACCGCCTCGAACGCACGGTCGACAACCTCGCCGACATCGATGCCGAAAGCGGCAGCCGTTTCGTCGCTCGGCCCGGGCACCTCGTCCCTGTTCACCCCGGCTACCAGCGCCAGGATTGTCTCGGAGATCCGGACCGCCGCCGCCGATCCCTGCTCCGCCTTCTCCAACGCCTTGAGCACCAGCTCCGTGTCGCCCGGCGATTGCCGGGCCATCTGCGCGTAGGCCTGCACCGGCGTGAGCAAGCCTCGGATCTCATGGGCGATCATGCCCGCGGCTGTCCCCAAGGTCGCCAGCCGATTGAGCCGCTCAAGATCGGAACTGACAGCATCGAGCCCGGCGTCTACGTGCGACAGCCGCGCGTCGAGACGCTCGGTATCAAATGATGCGTGGGCTCGGTCGGTCACAGCGACAGCTCCGGGCGGGGATCGCCCGGAGCGTGATCGTCCGGAACCAACCATGACTTGTGTCCGGGTTGTGCAGATGAGGCAAGACGTGCCCAATGCCCATGGCCGCGCCCAACGGTGGGGGGCCTGTGTCTCAGCCTTGGCCGGGGGCTCCGCTGATCCATCCCGCGACCTTCTCGCCCAGCCCCCCCGCTGCCAGCCACGCGCGGACCTCCGCGGGGCGGACGTCAAGCTCCTGCACCGCCGCGAGTTCGACGTATTCGAACGCGATCTCATCCTCGCGAGACTGGATCTCCCCGCTGGGAGTCCCGTCGGCATCGGCCAGGTGTTCCACGTGGAACACGAGGTTGAACTCATGGTGCACCCGCTTGCCGTCGTCGAAGACCTGCTCGGTCGCGAGGAGCAGCCCGCCGATCTGGGCAACCACCCCCGCTTCCTCCTCGAACTCGCGGGCCAGTGAGACCGCCGCGGCCTCGCCGAACTCGACGTGCCCCCCTGGGAGGTAGTAGTACCCGTGCTTCACGTTCCGGCACAGGAGCACGGTGCCGCCGCGGGTGTGGACCCCGCGGGCTATAAACTCGATACGCTTCGAATCACCCATACGCCGATCCTACCTTCTGCACGCCCAACGCGGGCAGCGGGGGGGCCGGCGGGAGTCCGAGCAACCCAGCCCGCTTCCCACAGCCACATTCGCCCGGAGGGACCGCCATGACGGACCAGACCCCCAAGCCCGGCTCCCGCCCCAGACGCCTCGGACGCGGGCTCGCAGCCCTCGTGGACGAAGCCTCGTCCGCCGTCCGCGAGTCGCAGGCCGCGATGGCCAGGCCAACCCCGCCCGCCGAGGTGCTGACCGGCGGGCGCCCTGAGCCGGTCGACCCTCCGGAGGGCGACGATGCTCCTGCGGGTGACGGATCAAACGGATCTTTTGTTCGCGTTTTGATTGGCTCTGTTGCCGCCAGCCCGTTCCAACCGCGCGAAGCCGTGGATGAAGCCGCCCTTGATGAGCTCGCCGACTCCGTGCGCCGCTCGGGGGTCATCCAGCCCATCGTGGTTCGCCGTTCGGGCGAGGGGTACGAGTTAATCGCCGGCGAACGCCGCTGGCGAGCTGCCCAGCGCGCCGGGCTCGAGCATGTCCCCGCCGTCGTCCGCGACGTGGACGACCGGACCGCTGCTGAATGGGCGCTCGTCGAGAACGTCCAGCGGCGTGATCTGAACCCGGTGGAGCGCGCGCGCGCGTTCCGGCGTCTTGTCGACGAGTTCGGGCTCACCCACGGCGAGATCGCCCAGACCGCCGGCATCAAACGCCCGACCGTCGCGAACACAATCCGACTCCTCGACCTGGGCGACGACCTGCTCGCGCTCGTCGCGTCCGGGGCGCTCAGCGCCGGGCACGCCAAGGTGCTGCTCTCGGTGCCTGACACAACCCGGCGTTCCGAGTTGGGCGTTCGGTGCGCGCACGAAGAATGGTCGGTGCGCCGACTGGAGGAAGAAGTCGGCAACAAGCAAAGCGGGGGGGCCGAGTCAGGGGGTGCTCCGACACCGAACAACCCCGGAGCGCCCGCGCACGGCTCTGTGGCGCTGCGCGATCTTGAGCGCCGCATCGGCGAGCATCTGGGCACGCGCGCCCGCCTCAAGACCAGCGCGTCCGGCGAGAAGGGCAGCCTCTCGGTCGAGTTCTATGGGCTTGATCATTTTGAAGATCTGCTCTCGAGACTCGGTATGAACAACCTCCCGGACTAAGTCCCGAACATCGTAATTTCGCATAATTCTCCCAAGAACTCGCGTATCTCGGCCCATGGACAGGCTCCTGAGGCGGGTGTATGGTGCGCGTTGCCACGCGCCCGGGTCTCGGCCGTGGCGCCCCGCTCAGGATTGAGTGATAAATCCCGGCACCGCCGGTAGGAGAGTTCAAGTTGGCGAAGAAGCGAAGCAAGAAACGCACGACGCGCAAGCGCCCCGCGAGTAAGAAACGCACCACCAAGCGCGCAAGCAACACCCGCAAGAAGACCACGAAGGCGACGACAAAGCGCGGGCAAAAGCTCGGGTCCGTCTCCACCGACGCGCTCGCGACCGAGCTGCGCCGACGTCAGAAGGACCTTGGCCGCCTCGAAGCCAAGCGCGACAAACTCGCCGCTCAGCTTGCTGAAGTCGAACGCGAGATCAACGCGGTCGGCGGCGCAGGCGGGTTCGGCACGACGGCCCGCGGCAGCATCCGCCGCCGCCCTCGTAACGACACGAACCTCGCCGACGCGCTGGTCGCGGTGCTCAAGGGCAAAACGATGGGCGTGTCCGAGGTCGCCGACGCGGTGCTCGCGGCCGGCTACCGCACCTCGGCGGCGAACTTCCGCACCATCGTGAATCAGACGCTGCTGCGCGACAAGCGGATCAAGAAGATCTCGCGCGGCCAATACACCGCGAAGTAACGCGGGCCGGCTTCAACACCCGACCGCCGGTGCGCCCTCGCGCCGGCGGTTCTTTGCGCGCACAGACACACACATCGGGCGCGCACATACCCCCGCGTCCCAAATCCCGGCGGCGAGCTTCGATCAGTAGGGCTTGGTGACCGGCGTCAGGCGCGACGGCGAGTCCGCGTGCCAAATGCGGGCCATGTCGTCGTGGATCATCCGGAGGCTTGTGTCGTTCGCCCACGCCCGGCGGTTCCGCTTGTCGGACTGGCGCCGGTTCAGGGACTCCATCGCGGGCGACGGGTTCTTCCGCAGCGCGACGACGTCGCCCGCGTGGTGGGACTCGGCAGACCCGGACGACGAGCACCCGCCCGCGGCCAAGGTCACAGCGGCGACGGCGGTCAGCAGGCAGACGCCGCGGAGGCGCGTGGTCGTGGTGGATGCCATATGGGACACAGCCTTTCTCGGGACAGGTCTCGGAACGGGTCTTGGGACGGGGACCGCGATCTGCACGCCGACCCATCATGGCCCGGCGAACTCGAAACAATGGTGTTCCCGCCTGAGGTCCCGCCGGCGTCGGCGGGGGGGCGGGGGTCTCGGCGCGGCCAGCCTGTCCGGCGCCGGTGGAGCGTTGTACCGGACTCTAGGGGCCCGGTCAATCGCCCATCACGTCGATATTCGCCCCCGGGCCCCCGGGTGTTCCCACCGCGTGCGAGGGGTTTGTGAAACCTGGAACTGCTCTGAGATTCCACGGGCGACGGCGTGGGCGGCGTGGTAATCTCACCCCCGTGACGGACAGCGGCGCGACGCCGCGGCCCGGCGCCGCATTGTTCGAACCCTTAAACGACTCCAGAGGGAGCCGGGTCGGGCGAGCGATGGCCAAGCCTCCTACGAGGGGATCGCCGGGTTTCGTTCGGAAGGCACCCACCTCGATCTGGGGTTTCGAACAAGCCGTCGGCCCGCGGCGCCGCGCCGTTGTTCGTTCTCGGACACCCGGCTTGCGTCCGATCGTCGCATCCTCTTGATCTCGGAGCCTCGGCGGGACGATGAGGCCCGCATGAACGCCGCATCAGCCGTCGCCGGGGTCGATCTGTCCAGCTCTGTCAGCGTCGCCGTGGCCCGCAAGGCCCTCGACAGCCAGCAGGCCCAGGGCGACCAGGTCGTGCAGATGATCAAGGACGCCGGGGACGCGGGCCAGCAGGCCCAGCGGTCCGCCGCGGCTGCCCAAAGGGGCGGGATCGACGTCACGGCGTAACCCGCGGTAGGCCGGCCAAGGGCGGGTGTCCGAGAGGCGCCAAACACACACAAACCGCTGCCGATTCGACCCTTGCGGGTGTCAACCTGGCAGGGGCGTCGTTGATTTTGGGCTCTGAGGCGGGCCTTGGGCACATCGTGACCCGGCGCGCCGTTTGCCTTCTGGGGGTCGGGTGCCGGCGCGGGCACCCCGGGAAGGACGGACCCATGCGGATGGATAAATTCACGACCCTCGCCCAGCAAGCCCTCGCGGAGGCGCAGACCGACGCCGTCGGGCGTGGCAATCCTGAGGTGACCGGGCTGCACGTGCTCGGGGCGCTGCTGGCGGACGACTCCGGGCCGTCGGGCAACATCCTCGCCAAGGCGGGCGTGGACGCGGGCAAGGTGCGCGCGGTGGTGGGGGCCGAGCTCGATCGGCTGCCGCGCACGAGCGAGGGCGCCGGGCAGGGCGGGCGCGGCTTGCTCGAGATGCTCGCCAAGGCGGACCAAGAGGCCCAGCAGCTGGGCGACGCGTACGTCTCGACCGAGCACCTGCTGCTCGGTCTGATCGAGGTGAAGGGGCAGGCGAAGGACGTGCTGACGACGCTGGGCGTGACGCGCAAGGCGCTGGCCGAGGCGATCACACAGCTGCGCGCCAAGTCCGGCGTCACCAACGTTGCCGACCCTTCGGCCGAGGCGAACCTGGACGCGCTGGCGAAGTACGGCATCGACCTGACCGAGCGAGCCCAGCAGGGCAAGCTCGACCCGGTCATCGGGCGCGACGAGGAGACCCGACGGTGCATGCAGGTGCTCAGCCGGCGCACCAAAAACAACCCGGTGCTGATCGGCGAGCCCGGCGTGGGCAAGACGGCGATCGCCGAGGGCATCGCCCTTCGCATCGTCAACGGCGACTGCCCCGAGGGGATGAAGGACAAGCGGATCGTGGCGCTGGACGTGGGCAGCCTGCTCGCGGGCGCCAAGTACCGCGGCGAGTTCGAGGACCGGCTCAAAGCGGTGCTGCGCGAGGTCGAGGCGTCCGAGGGGCAGATCATCCTGTTCGTGGACGAGCTGCACACGATTCTGGGGGCGGGCGCGGCCGAGGGCGCGGTGAGCGCGGGGAACATGCTCAAGCCGGCGCTGGCGCGCGGCGAGCTGCGGTGCATCGGCGCGACGACGCTCGACGAGTACCGCAAGCACATCGAGAAGGACGCGGCGTTTGAGCGCCGGTTCCAGCGGGTGCTCGTCGGGCAGCCATCGGTCGAGCAGACGGTCGCGATCCTGCGCGGGCTCAAGGACCGGTACGAGACGCACCACGGCGTGCGGATCCAGGACGGCGCGATCCTCGCGGCCGCGTCGCTGAGTGATCGGTACATCACCGACCGGTTCCTGCCGGACAAGGCGATCGATCTGATCGACGAGGCGGCGAGCTCGCTTCGGATGGAGATCGACTCGATGCCGACGGAGCTCGACGAGCTTCGGCGCCGCATCATGCAGCTCGAGATGCAGCGCGAGGCGATCAAGCTCGAGGGCGACGCGGACACGCCGGCGCAGAAGAAGGAGCTCGAGCGGATCGAGGGCGAGCTGGGCGAGCTGCAGGAGCAGAACCAGGTGCTCACGTCGCGGTGGGACGCCGAGAAGGGCGAGCTGGACGCGGTGAGCGCGGTGAAGTCCGAGATCGAGCGCAAGCGTGTGGAGCTCGAGCAGGCGCAGCGGCGTGGCGACCTCGAAGCGGCGGCGCGCATCCAGTACGGCGAGATCCGCGACCTGGAAACGCGACTCGACGCGGCCGAAGCGGCAATCGAAGCCCGCCAGGCGAAGGGCGACACGCTCGTCAAGGAGGAGGTCGACGCGGAGCAGGTCGCTGAGATCGTGGCCCGGTGGACGAAGATCCCGGTGAGCAAGCTCATCGAGACCGAGCGAGAGAAGCTGACACACCTGGAGGATCACCTGCGCGAGCGGGTGGTGGGGCAGGACGACGCGCTGCGGGCCGTGGCGGACGCGGTGCGCCGCTCTCGGGCGGGCCTGGGCGACCCGGACAAGCCCATCGGCAGCTTCCTGTTCCTCGGGCCCACGGGCGTGGGCAAAACCGAGACGTGCAAGACGCTCGCAGCCGAGTTGTTCGAGACCGAG
Organism: Phycisphaeraceae bacterium; assembly: GCA_021604785.1. Lineage (GTDB taxonomy): Bacteria > Planctomycetota > Phycisphaerae > Phycisphaerales > UBA1924 > BQJQ01. Next base: position 503 of record BQJQ01000019.1, on the reverse strand, counting down.
GATGCGCTCATCCGTGTAGACATGTCCGAGTACATGGAGAAGCACGCGGTGTCGCGGATGATCGGCGCGCCCCCGGGGTACGTCGGGTACGACGAGGGCGGGGCGCTGACCGAAGCCGTCCGCCGACGCCCGTACTCGGTGATCCTGTTCGACGAGGTCGAGAAGGCGCACCCGGACGTGTTCAACGTGCTGCTGCAGCTGCTCGACGACGGACGCCTCACCGACGGGCAGGGGCGCACGGTCGATTTCCGCAACACCGTCGTCATCATGACGAGCAACCTCGGGTCGCAGAAGATCCAGGACATGACCGAGACGGGCGCCGAGGACTGGGAGATCGAGGCGGCGGTCCGCGACTTGATCCGGCGCGGGCCGGGCGCTGATATCTCGGGCAAGGGGCTCACGCCCGACATCGAATCGGGCAACCTCAACGCGAGCCTGGGCGTCGGGATGCGCGAGCAGTTCTTTCGCCCCGAGCTGCTCAACCGCATCGACGAGATCGTGGT
>BQJQ01000018.1 GCA_021604785.1 Phycisphaeraceae bacterium | reverse complement strand
CTGTGCCATCGGCGGGGCGCGGTCCCCGGGCCCAGCAAAGTCAGGGAGGCGGCATGCCCAAGACGACCCCGAAGCTCCAGCCTACCTCCCCCAGCACGACAGCGACTCCCCGGCGGGTGCTGCTCAAGCTCTCGGGCGAGGCGTTCTGCACCGTCGGCGGGTTCGGGATCGACCGCGAGGAACTGCGGGTGATCGCTGAGGAGATCAAATCGGCCCGCGAGAACGGGGCCGAGATCGCGGTGGTGGTCGGCGGCGGGAACATCATCCGCGGGGCCGAACTCGCGAAGCAGGGGGACATTCCCCAGTCCACGGCGGACTACATGGGCATGCTGGGCACCGTGATCAACGGCGTGGCCCTCAAGGAGATGCTCGAAACGGTCGGCGTCCCGACGCGGTTGATGAGCGCGATCGAGATCCGTGCCGTGGCCGAGCCGTTCATCCGGGGGCGGGCGCTGCGGCACCTGGAGAAGGGGCGCGTCGTGATCATGGCGGCGGGGACTGGCAACCCGTTCTTCACGACCGACTCGTGCGCGGCGTTGCGCGCGAGCGAGCTCGAGTGCGACCTGCTGCTCAAGGCGACCAAGGTGGACGGCGTCTACACCGCTGACCCCAAGAAGGACCCCACCGCGACCAAGTACGACACGCTGAGCTACGCCCAGGCGATCGATCAGCGGCTGGGCGTGATGGACCTCACGGCCCTGGCGATGTGCGAAGAGCGGAACATCCCCGTGCTGGTCTTTGATTTCTGGCAGCGGGGCAACATCCGGCGGGTGATCGACGGGGACGAATCGATCGGCACGCGTCTGTCCTGATGTCCTGCCCGGGCGCCGGGGCGGGCTCTATGATCCACTCCCCCCTCGGCCGGGCTGGCCGGGGAGGACCGGAGAGCACCCATGACGACCGACCCTGACACGATTTTGTTGACCGCCGAAGAGCAGATGGCCAAGGCGGTGGACTACCTGCAGCACGAGCTGCGGGGCATCCGCGCCGGGCGGGCGACGCCGGCGATCGTCGAGTTTGTCAAGGTGGAGTGCTACGGGGCGCAGTCGGACCTCAAGGCGGTCGCGGCGGTGTCGGTGCCCGAGCCGACCCAGCTGCTGATCAAGCCGTTCGACCCGGGGACGCTGAATTCGATCCGCCAGGGGATCGAGCAGGCGGGGCTGGGGCTGAACCCGCAGATCGAGGACAAGCAGATCCGGATCAACCTGCCGGCGCTGAGTTCGGACCGGCGCAAGGAGCTGGTTGCCCAGGCGAAGAAGGTCGGCGAGGAGCAGAAGGTCGCGATGCGCAACGCGCGCCGGGACGCGAATAAACAGGCCGACGCGCTGGGCAAGGGGTCGGACGCGTTGTCTGAGGACGAGGTCAAGACACTTCACGCTGAAATCCAGGACCTGCTCAAGAAGTACGAAGCGAAGGTCGAGGAGCACATCGCGTCGAAGGCGAAAGAGATCACCGAGATCTGAACCGCACCGCGAGGCGTTGCACACAAGAAAGAACACCGGACGCCCGCGGGCGCCCGGTGTTCTTGTTTTTGAACGTCGTCCGGTTCGGGGTTACTTGACGATGATCGCCCGCGGCGAGACGAGCAGCACGCTCTCGTCGCGGAGGAGCGTCAGGGCGGCGAGCGAGTCGCGGATCGCCGCGAACCGCTCCTCGCCCAGGACCAGACGCAGGGCCGCGACCAGCTCGGAGTGCTGGGCGACGCTGGGCGCCTCGACAAACCCGCCCAGGAGTTGCTCGAGCATCTCGTCGAGCGTCGGGGGCAGCGGGTACTCCACAACCTCGAAGTGCGAGAGCCCGACGTTGGCGGCCATATCGGTGATCGCGTCGTCGAGCCCGCCGATCTCGTCGGCCATCTTCAACTCGACGGCGTCACGCCCGGTGAACAGGCGCCCCTCGGCGGTCATGGAGAGGTCGATGCCGGGGCGTCCTGCGGTGACGCGGCTGGCGAAGAGGTCGTAGGTCTCGGTCATCTTCATGCGGATGAGCTGCTGCTCGGCTTCGTTCCAAGGGCGGGCCGAGCTGTTGAGCGCTGCGGCGGGGCCGCGGGAGCGTTCGACGACGTTGACCTTGAGCTTGTCGTAGAGGTCGCCCATGGCGTACTTGCCGCCGACGACGCCGATGGATCCGACGATGCTCGAGGGGTTGACGTAGACCTTGTCGCCCGCCGAGAGGACGTAGTACCCGCCCGAGGCGGCCATGCCACCGACGGAGATCCAGACGGGCTTCTCGGCTTTCAGACGCTCGATGCCCTGCCACATGACTTCTGACGCGATCGCGGACCCGCCGGGGGAATCGACGCGGACGATGACACCCTTGATGTCGTCTTCCTTGAGCATGTCCTCGATGGTGTTGCGGATGGTGCGCGAGCCGACGGACTCGCCGCCGCCGAAGAGTCCGCCGGAGGAGGAGTCACCGTCGATGATGGTGCCGGCGATGTGGAGAACGGCAATCGAGGGCCCGTCCACCGTGATCTGCGCCTGTGCGGCGCCGAAGATCTCGGTCATCATCGCGAAGGGGTTGGAGGTGTCGAGCGTGCTGGTAACGGTGTAGGGGTCCTTCACCCAGCGGGGCTTCTCGCCGTAGGTGGTCGCGAGGTGCTCGCGGATCTCGGGGAGGTCGATCGCGGCGTCGATGAGCCCGGCGTTGATCGCCTGGTCCGCGTCGGCCCACCACGCGACCTGCATCGCGTCGTCGAGCTGGGCGCTGTCGAGCCCGCGGCCCTCGCCCACGATGATCCGCTGGGACTCGTAGAGCGAATCGAGTAGCGAGTCGATGTTCTGGTTCCACGCGGGGGAGGGCTCGGACCGGGTCATGGTCTCGTTGGCACCCTTGTAGTCGCCGACCTGGATGAGCTGGGCCTTGACGCCGAGCCAGCCGAGGGTGTCGGCGAGGTACATCTCTTCCATGTGCATGCCGGGGAAGGAGACCATGCCGCCGGACTGGACGAGGATCTCGTCGGCGTAGGCGCCGAGCATCAGCTCGCCCGGGCCGTAGCCCTCGGCGAAGACGTGGACCTTCTTGCCCTCCTCGCGGACGCGCTGCATCGCGGCGCCGAGCTCCTCGACCTGGGTCAGGCCCAGGGCGGAGTCCTTGAGCCGGATGACGAGCCCGTTGAACTCGTCGTCGTAGGCGATGGTGTCGAAGGTCTCGACGTACTCGCGGAGGGTGCTTGCTTCGTCGCCCAGCCAGGCCATGCCGGCCGAGCGGGCGGCGGGCGTGCCCTCGATCTCGATGACGGCGACCGAGGGCGTCTGGGCGAGCACGGGGGCGGCGGTCGTGGCGACGGCGGCGGCGATCGTGCCGGCGGCTCGCAGGGCCAGGGTTTGGCTCTTTCGGGTGTTCACGGATCATTCCCTTCGGTGCGCTGGGCGCGCGGAGACCACGGATGAGACCAGCGACGACGGGGCTGATCGGCAGGGGGTTCTGACAACTCTATCGGGCTTGGGGCGGGCCAGTTGCAGCCGGACCCGCCGGATCGCTCACGCGTACCCCAGATCCGCAAGATCGTCCTCGTCGAGCCCCAGCTGGTGCCCGAGCTCGTGGAGCAGGGTGATCCGGATCTCAGCCCGGACGCCCTCCTCGCCCCGCGGCCCGTCCCACCCCTCGGCGGTGAAGAGGATGCCGGTGCGGAAAAGGTGAATCTGGGTGGGCAGGACGCTGTCTTCTTCCACGGAGCGGTCGGTGAGGGAAACGCCCGTGTGCAGCCCGCAGAGCTCGTCGGCCTCGGCGGGGGTCATGCCGAGGTCCGCGAGCATCTCGGCGTCGGGGAGGTCCTCGACGATGATGTGCAGCTCGTCGAGCAGCGGCGCGAACCGCCCTGGCAGGCGGGTGAGCTCCTCGGCGACGATCTCGTCGAACCGGGCTCGCTGGGCGTCGTTCACGCGTCGGACCCCGCCCGGCGCGCGCGGCTGGCGTTTGTCTCGAGGATCTGGGCGAGCCCGATGCCTTCGTAGATCAGAACGCGTCGCAGGCGGAGCACGTCGGTAAACGCGGCGAAGATGCCCACGGCCAGCAGGAACGAACCGAGCGCGATGAGGGTGATGCCGCCGAGGGAGACGTACTCGGAGAGGCGCGGGCCCGAGACGTGCGCCAACCTGAGCCCGTCGCCGGCGAGCGTGACGGCGAAGGCGGCGACGATCCCGTACATGGACTGGCGGTCGATCAGCCCGGTCCGAAAGATAAACGAGCGGGCAGCGAGGTGGCGCGCGCCCGGACGCAGCGCCAGCACGAGTAGGACGGCAACCGCCGCGAACGCCAAGCGGCACACCACCCGATCCCCCGCGAGCGAGCCCGGGTTCACATATGGCATCGGGTCCTGCATATCGACAACGAGATGGATCCGGTGAAACAGCGCAAGAAGCGGGACGTACAGGAGGACGCCGATGGTGGTGAGCACTCTGCGTGAGATCGGGATGGACGCGTGCGGGCGCACGATCACGCACGAACCGACGGCCGACAACCCCAGCATCGCGAGCCCGGCCCACGCGATATCCGACATGGGAAGCCCGACGCTGAACTGGGCGTCAAGCAAGTCGCCCATCCGCAGGGCGAGCACCGCGGCGGCGCACCCCAGCGCCCCGCCGATCCACGCGATCATGCCCCACGCCGTCAGCCGCGGCGAGGAGAGGGGCACGAGCTCGTCCGCCCGCGGATCGACGAGCACGAGGATCGTCGTGCGGACGGGCAGCCCGCACTCGGAACACCCGGACCGGATCGACAGCCCGCGGAGGTTGTACCCGCAGCGGGAGCACGGGAGATCGCCCGTAAGTTCGCGGGCGAGCTCGCGGGCCTGGCTCGGGCGCGCGGGGGCGGCGGCCGGCGTGGCCCCGTCGCTTGTCAGGTTGTGCTCCGATTCATCACCCATGAGACCCCCGACGCGGTCGGCACGCGGGACAATCAGCATACAGGGACGTTCGCGGGGCGCGCGGGGCGAATCCCCGATCTCTCCGGCGCCCCGCGGGCCCGCCCGTATACTCCGACCGCTCCGCCCGGAGCCCACACCATGAGCACGACCATCCCCATGAACGATCAGATCGACCGCCTGCTTGAGAGCGTGGGCCGCGTCTACCTCGGGAACCCTGACGCCGTCGAGCAACTCGTCCGGTGCCTGCTGGCGCGGGGGCACGCGTTGATCGAGGACGTGCCGGGCGTGGGCAAGACGATCCTCGCCTCGGCCCTGGCCCGCAGCGTGGACTGCCGGTTCACGCGCTTACAGCTCACGCCCGACATGCTGCCTTCGGACGTACTGGGCGTGACGATGTACCACCAGGACACGGGCAAGTTCGAGTTCCGCAAGGGCCCGGTGTTCACCGACATCCTGCTCGCTGACGAGATCAACCGGACGACGCCGCGGACGCAGACAGCGCTGCTCGAGGCGATGAGCGAGGCGCGGGTCTCGATGGACGGTGAGGTCTACGACCTCGGGCAGCCATTCATGGTCATCGCGACGCAGAACCCGTACGAATTTGCCGGGACGTACCTGCTGCCCGAGAACCAGCTCGACCGGTTCCTGATGCGGATCTCTCTGGGGTACCCCGGGGTGGAAGCTGAGGCCCGCCTGCTGGACCTTCGCCCGGCGGCGACGGTGCTGCAGGAACTCGAGCCGGTGCTGCACGCGGACGACGTGGTGGCGCTGCAGCGGCGTGTGGACGAGGTGCGGCTCGAGCCGGCGGTGCGGGATTACATCGTCGCGGTGGCGCGCGCCACGCGGGACGAGGATGAGATCCAGGTCGGGCTGTCCCCGCGGGGGACGCTCGCGCTGGCGCACGCGGCCCGGGCGACGGCGTTGATGGACCACCGGGATCACGTGATCCCCGAGGACGTGCTGGACAATGTCGTGGCGGTGGGCGCGCACCGGATGCTGCTCCGCGAGTCCGCGGCGGGCGTGGACTGGGAGCGGGCGGCGGTCGCGATCCGGCGGGCGGCCCAGAGCGTTCAGGCACCGCTGTAGAAACACGGAGACGACCGGCATGGCACGACTCGTGAAGCTCGACGCGACCGGCCCGGTCCGGATCGACCCGCAGGACAAGCCGGTGTTCGTATGCGCGTGCGGGCTGAGTAAGACGTTGCCGATGTGCGACGGGTCGCACAAGGCGTGCAAGGTCGAAGAAACCGGCAAGGTGTACGTGTACGACGGCGAGCGCGCGTCGGTGGTCGAAGCACCGGACGACGCCGGGGGCTGAGACCCCTACTGCACTTACGCCTCGGCGAGCAGGTCCGCGATCAGCTCGATCGGGTGGCGGGCCCGCTTGCCCGTCGTGTCCAGGATCTGGTGGCGGCAGGACGTGCCCGCGGCGATCAGCTCATCGCCCTCGCCTGCGAGCTTGGCGGTGGACACCACGCTCAGCTCGGCGATCTTCATCGACAGGTCGTACCGGTCGGCGGTGTACCCGAACGAGCCGGCCATGCCGCAGCAGGTCGTCTCGGGCGCGAGCACGCGCTCATCGCCCAGGATGCGCGCGAGCGGGCGGATGGCGCTGGCGCCGCCCCAGAGGGCCCGCTGGTGGCAGTGCGTGTGCACGACGGCGCGCCCGGCGATGGGCTTGAACGCGGGGCGTACGGGGTGTTCGTCCCAATGACGGTCGATGAACTGCTCGGGCAGGTACGAGCGATCGGCGAGCGTCTGACGGAGGGCGATCGGCGTGCGCCCCTTGAGCGCGATCCACTCGTCGGCGATCGCCGACAAGCACGAGGGCTCGCAGACGATGAACCCGGCGACGTCGGGGCGGTGGTCGATGAACGGGCGGAGGCGTTCCATCCAGTCGTCGATCTCGGCGATGGCGCGCCCGAGCATGCCGACGGAGATCGAGGCGCGGGCGAGGTCGCCGCAGAGGAAGAGCTCGACGCGGTAGCCGAAGGCTTCGAAGGCGCGCCGCGCGGCGAGTCCGACGTCGGGCTCGAAGTGCGTCGTGAACGCGTCGGCGACGAGCACGACGGTCGGGGCGGTGTCCGGGAGGGTGTCGCGGTGGACCCAGCGTTTGTGGAGCGGGCGGACGAGCTTCGGCAGCGAGCGACGCGGGTCGATGCCGTAGCGGGCGCGCATGAACGAGCGCGTCACGGGGAGGGACGACACGGTGTTGGCCAGTGCGCGGAAGGGTGAGAGGAGTGGGAGTTTGTCGTCAAACCCGCCGAAGAAGCGCGCCTGGCGGGGGCTGACCCCCGCGGCGAGGTTCGAGCGGGCGGTGTACTCGGCTTTGAGCTGGGCGACGTCCACGCTGGTCGGGCATTCGGACTTGCAGGCTTTGCAGCTGAGGCAGGAATGGAGCGAGGCGCGGGTGTCGGCGTGGTCCCAGTCCGGGCCCGGGTCGTCGGTGAGTTGGCCGGTGATGGCGAGGCGGAGGGCGTTGCCCCAGCCGCGTGTGCTCGTGCGTTCGTCGCGGGTGGCTTTGTACGCGGGGCACATGGAGCCCGAAGTGGTCGAGCGGCAGACGCCGGCGCCGTTGCACAGCTCGGCGGCGTGGGTCAGCCCGCCTTGGGGGGTGAAGTCGAAGAACGTGCGCGCATCGGCGGCGTGTGCCGTGCCCGCGGCGCGGACGCGGGTCGGTCCGGAGATGGACTCGATGGGCTTGGGCGAGACGATGTTGCCGGGGTTGAGGACGCCGGCGGGGTCGAAGAGGTCCTTGACGGCGCGGAACGCGTCCATGATCTCGGGGCCGAAGTAGTCATCGAGGAGTGGGCCGCGGGCGCGGCCGTCGCCGTGCTCGCCGGACATGACACCACCAAGGGAGCGCGCGAGATCGGCGATGTCCGCGGCGATGCGGTGCATCCGCTGTTCGTCGGCGGGGTCGCGCAGGTCGAGCATCGGGCGCAGGTGCAGCACCCCCACCGATGCGTGCGCGTAGAACGACGCGGAGGTGCCTTCGCGATCGAAGATGGCGCGGGCGCCGTGGACAAAATCGCCCAGATGCTCGACGGGCACGGCGTTGTCCTCGACGAAGCCCAGTGGCTTGCGCGCGCCGGGGACGGCATGGAGCAGGGGCTCACCGGCGCGACGCAGCGCCCAGGCCGAGCGGATCTGGGCGGCGTCGGTGTAGACCGCGGTTGGGGCGCTTCCCGCGATGGCGGCGCACTCCTTAAGCCCGTCGGCGACCTCGGCGGGCGTGCCCTGGAACTCGACGAACAGGAACGCCTCGGGCGGGCCCGTGCGCGGCGCGGGGAGTTTTTCGACGTGGCGACGCTGTTCCGGGTTGGTCCGGGCGAGCCCGATGATCACGTCGTCGAGCAGTTCGACGGCGGTCGGGTCCAACGCGAGCAGCGACTCGACGGCGCGGATCGCGTCGTCCAAGCGTTCGTACGCGATGACGGCGAGGGCCTCGTCTTGGGCGAGGGCGACCAGGGACAGCTCGGCGCCGAGCGTCATCGCGAGGGTGCCCTCCGAGCCGCAGAGGAGCGGGGCGAGGTTCACGCGTGACTCGTCCCAGCCTGAGGCTTCGAGCTGGGCGAGGATGACGTCGAGATGGTACCCGGCGCTGCGGCGGAGTGTCTTGGGGAACCGCTGGCGGATCGCGTCGGCGTGACGCCGGACGATCGCGGTCACGCCCGCTGTCAGTTCACCGGCGACCGGGTCCCGGGCCGCGGCGCCTTCGTCGAGACGAGCACGCCGGCCGTCGGAGAGGGCGATGTCCACGCCCAGCACGTTGTCGCTGGTGCGTCCGAAGCGGACCGAGCGGGCGCCCGCGGCGTTGTTGCCGATGCACCCGCCGATGGTCGCCTGACGGACGGTGGAAGGGTCGGGCGCGAAGAGCAGCCCACTCGGGGCGAGCAGGGTGTTTAGGCGGTCGATGGTCATGCCCGGCTCGACGCGGCACCGCCGGCTCGCGGTGTCGAGGGAGAGCATGGCGTCGCAGCTGGCCGAGATGTCGATGACGAGCGCCTCGGCGACGCACTGGCCGGCGAGGCTGGTGCCCCCGCCGCGGGGGAGGACGGGGACGGTGTTGCTGGCGGCCCAGGCAAGGGCGCGTGCGGCGTCGTCGGCGTCCGCAGGGATCAGCACGGCGCGAGGCTCGACCTGGTAGATCGACGCATCAGTCGCGTAGAGCATGCGGTCCAAACGGCTCAGGCGGATCTCGCCCTGGATGGCGTTGGTGAGGTCCCGCCACAGGGCGTCCGCGTCGCGGGGCGGTGTGGCGTGGGCGCGGGGTGTTTGGGGGAGCGTGGTCATGGGCGTCCGGGCGATACTACCCCCTGCTGTGTGTGCGATGGGCGCAGAAAGAAGGCGGCCCGGGTGAACCCGGGCCGCCTGTCAGTTCAACAAGAATCCGTCAGAAGCGGATCAGTCGTAGTAGGGGTAGATCTCGATGTCCGAGTCGGACTGGTCGACCTGGGAGTACTGACGGAGGTAGGCGTTGCGGTTGTTGCCCTTCGAGCCCGAGACCTGGAAGGCATCGCCGGTCTCGTCGGTCTCGCCCGTAACCCAGCGAAGCGAGTCGTCCTCGTTGACGAAGATGTTGTCGCCCTGGGTCTTGAACTCGGTCTGGGTGATGCCGGTGAAGGTCACCGTGATCGAGGCGGGGTTGGGGGCGTCGAGGGTCTCGGCGTGCCCGTCGTTGAACCCGGTGACGCCGGACCACGAGGTGCGGCTGCCGTTGAAGTTCAGCGTGAGGGACTCCTCACCCTGCGGGTTGGTGCCGTCGATGACGCCCTGCCCGGGGCCGATCAGCTTCCACTCGTCCATCTCGTCGCCCTCTTCATAGACGGGGCCACGGTTGCCGACGGAAGGCTCGACGGCGTTGAACGTGTTCTGCCAGAGGGCCAGGCGACGCCCGAAGGGGGGCGTGTGGGCGTAGGAGAAGCCGCCCGACTCGCCGGCGTTGTCGCCGGAGCGGGAGGGGACGTCGTGCGCGTCGGTGTCGTTGGGGGTGGCACGGAATGCCGGGTCCCAGAGGGCCTTCTCGGCCTCGCCGCCGCACTCGTCAGCACCTTCGGGCTCGTCGAACTGGTAGTTCTGGAACTCCTCGTAGGCACCGTTGACCTCGACCGGGGAGAACCCGAGCTCGGGCGGCATGAAGCCGTCGAAGATGAGCTTCGAGTAGATGTTGCGGGTGATGTCCTTCTCACGGGCGTTGTCGACGGCGGTGTAGTCCGCGCCGTCGGCGATCGTGAAGTTGCTCGAGTCCAGGCGGCTGGGGAGCGGGTAGTTGTCCTTGTTCTGCTGGGCGAAGATGACCATGCCCTGGATCATGCCACGGACCTGGGTCTTGTCCTTGAGCTGCTGAGCGCTGCGGCGGGCCTTGCCCAGCGCGGGCAGCAGGATGCCGATGAGCAGCGCGATGATCGCGATGACCACCAGCAACTCGATGAGCGTGAAGCCCTTGTCCTTCTTTTTCATCATTGCGTACATGTATGTACTCCGATTGCGGGTGCCCGCGCTCCCCTGCGCCGGCACCGATCACCAGTGATTATTTGTTGGTCTCTCAGGGGAGGCGGCGAGGGTACGCCGCGAGAGCCACACGACCCCCGCTGGCCAAGTCGCGATGGCGCGATACCGGCTGGCGGGGTCTCGGACATCAGAATGTCGAGTGTGCGGCCCTGGAATCACTCGGCGAAACTTCGCCAATGAGTGCGGGTAGTCGAATCAATCAGGCCGGACACTCCGCGAACCCGTACGGGATTACTGTAGCATATTCGTGATGTTGGGGCCCACGGTTGCCCGTTTTCACACATGACCACGCCGTAAACACGGTTTCGGAGGCCCGGACAATGCCCGAATTCGATCCTGAAGGCAGGTTACGCGAGTTGGGGATCGAGCTGCCTGCGGCTCCCAAGCCCGTGGCGTCGTACGTGCCCGCGGTGCGGACGGGGAACCTCGTGCTGGTCAGCGGGCAGATCCCGATGCGGGCTGGCGAGTTGATTGCGCGGGGCGTGGTGCCGGGGCAGGTCTCACTGGAGAGGGCGATCGCGTGCGCCCGGCAGTGCGCGCTCAACGGGTTGGCGGTGCTCAAGGCGGAGATCGGGGACCTCGCGCGGGTGACCCGGGTGGTCCGGCTCGGGTGCTTTGTCGCGTGCGGCCCGGCGCTCACGGACCACCCCAAGGTGGCCAACGGGGCGAGCGAGCTGATGTTCGAGGTCTTCGGCGAGCGCGGGCGCCACGCACGGGCGGCGGTCGGGTGCCCGAGCCTGCCGCTGGGCGCGCCGGTCGAGGTCGAGTTTATGTTCGAGGTCGAGTGACGCGCGTGAGTTCGCCCGCGGCGGACTCTGACTCGGCGGTGAGGATCTCCGACAAGCGACGCCGGAGCACCTTGCCCGTGCCGCTGCGGGGGAGCTCGTCGAGGACCCGGATCTCGCGCGGGACCTTGTACCCGGCGAGCTTCTCTCGGCAGACGTCGAGCAGGGCCTGCTTGTCGAACTCGGCGTCTTCCTCGAGTTGGACGAAGGCGACGGGGACCTCGCCGCGGACGGGGTCGCGGAGCCCCACCACGCCCGTCGCGGCGACGGAGGGGTGCGATTCGACAATTTCTTCGATCTCACGGGGGAAGACGTTCTCGCCGCCGACGATGAGCATCTCCTTGATGCGCCCGGTGATGTAGGCGTGCCCGTCGGCGTCGATGCGGGCCATGTCGCCGGTGCGGAGGAAGCCGTCGGCGTCGAAGGTCTCGGCGGTGACGTCGGGGAGCTTGTGGTAGCCGCGCATGATGTTGGGCCCGCGGACGCGGAGCTCGCCCTCGGCTTCGGGTCCGACGGGCTGGCCCGATTCGATGTCCACGACGCGCTGCTCGACGCGGGGCAGGGCCTTGCCGACCGAGTGGGGCTTGAACTCGTCGGGGCGGCACCAGTGCGTGACGGGCGAGCACTCGGTCATGCCGAAGCCCTCGGCGATGGTGACGCCGAAGCGTTCGGTGAACTGGCGGGCGACGTCGTCGGGCAGGGGCTCGCCGCCCGATACGGCGTAGCGGAGGGAGGTGAAGTCCTCGGGCTTGGCCTTCTTGACGCTGAGCATGGCGCGGTACATCGAGGGGATGCCGATGAAGACCGTCGGCTTGTGCTTGGCAAAGTCCGCGACGATTCGGTTGGGCACGAACCGGGCGCGGAAGATGACCTTCATCCGGCACCAGAGCGGGACGAGCGTGAGCACGGTGAGCCCGAAGCTGTGGAACTGCGGGAGCACCCCGAGCATGACGTCGTCGGACGTGAAGTGGACCCACTCGGCGATCTGCGTGATGTTGGCGCGCAAGTTGGCGTGGGTGAGCTCGACGCCCTTGGGCTTGCCGCTGGTGCCCGAGGTGTAGAGAAGGCAGGCGAGGTCGTCCTTGGGCGCGCCCTTGGGCCAGCGGAGAGGGGGCAGGCCCTTCATCGGGATGTCCTCGATGCGGACGACGTGCTCGGCGTGGGGCTCGTGCCCGAGGTGGTCGAGCATCGGGCCGACGGTGAGGACGACCTTGATATCCGCGTCGTCGATGATGTACTGGAGCTCGTCGCGCGAGAGGAGGTAGTTCAGCGGGACGATCGGGCGGCCGAGTATCCACGCGGCGAGCGCGGCGGCGGGGAAGACGCCGCTGGTGGGGACCATGATCCCCACGGGCCCGCCCGCGCCCAGGCGGCGCAGCTCGCGGGCGATGAAGAAGGCGGCGCCGAGCAGGTCGAGCCCGCGCCACGTGCGGCGGTCATCAACGACCGCCGGCGTGCGCGGGCGCGTCGCGAGCGTCCACATGATCGGGCGGTGAACGCTGTGTCCCATCGGTTCCCCCGTCTTCGGCGTCCGCCGAGAGTCGCACATGCTGGCGTGCGGACGCCTGCCTGTCAACGCGGGGTCAGTAGGGCCAGATCTCGAGCCCGTGGGGGCAGTTTCGGACGTCCATCGTGACGTTCACGCTCGCGAGGGGCTGGCAGGTCTTGGGGTCGTAGGCAGTGACTGTTGAGGGGCTCGAGCCGGCGATGATGAGGCCGTCATCGGACACGCACAGCCCGCGGCCGAACGCCTGGCGGGCGTAGTCGTCGGGCACGTCGGCGTGCTCGAGTTTTGCCTCGTCGTACCGGGGCAGCTCGTAGCGCCGGGCCACGCGGCCGTCGCGGGTGCTCACCACGACCGCGTCATCCTTTGTTGCGTGGTAGAGGGTTCCGTTGCCGAACGGGCGGCAGTTGTGCGTGAACCACGGGAGGCGGGCGGTGGGCGTGAGGGTGGTGCCGTCGAAGGCGAGTTGGACGGGCGTGCGTAGGCCCGAGACGAGGGTGTGCCCGTTGTGGCGCCAGACCATGTTGAGGTGCATCTGGTCGCCGCGCTCGGGGCCGCCGGGGGCGTTGGGGTCGAACGTGTGGGGTGTGATGGTCGCGGTCTTCTTGCCGTCGGGGCCCTGCGCTTTGGCCTCGGCGTCGAGCCAGAAGCCCGAGACGAACGCGCCCTTGGCGATGTCGAACTCGAGCACGGCGTTGTAGCTCGTGGAGATCAGGAACAGGCGGTCGCCCTCGAGGAAGCCCTCGTGGATGTGGCGGAGGTACTGGTTCTGGTGCGTGCGGAGGAGGTTGAACGAGCGGTCGAAGACGCACAGCTCGTCCGAAGCGGCGATGTAGATCTCGTCGCCGTGGAACGCGATGCCGCGGAGCCCGCGCCCCGACCCGCGGCCCTCCCAGTCGATGTCCATCGTGTTCCAGTCGAGGACCTTGTCGAACGATCGCTGTTCGAGGTCTACGAGGTAGGCGCCGCCGTGCGAATCGCCCTGCTTGGTCGAGCGGATCACGTCGGTCATTAGGACGGTGGGCAGGGGCATCGCGGCAGAGGATAGCCGGGCGCGTCAGGGCGCTTCGGCGACGGCGCTGGCCAGGGCGAAGCCGTCCGCGTGCGAGAGGGAGAGGTGCCAGCTGGTGATGCCGCGCTCGCGGGCGATCTCGGCGGCACGCCCGGTCAGCGACACACCCGGGCGGCCGGCGTCGTTTCGGGTGACCTCGACGTCGGTCCACCCGATGCCGCCGGACCAGCCGGTGCCCAATGCCTTGAGCACGGCCTCCTTGGCGGCGAACCTGGCGGCGAGGTGCTCGGTGCGGCGCTTCGGGTTGGCGTCGGCGTACTCCTGCTCGGCGGGCGTGAAGCAGCGTTCGAGAAACCGGTCCTCGTGGCGGGAGAGAAGTTCGGCGATGCGCTCGACGCCGACGAAGTCCACGCCCATGCCGACGACGGGCATGGTCAGGATTCCTTCGCGGGCTTGCTGGACGAGGGCTTGGGCTCGGTCTTTGCCTTGGTGTCCTTCTTCGTGTCAGACTTCTTGGCGTCGTCCTTCTTGGGCTCGGCGGCTTTCTTGTCCGCGTCGGCGGACTTTTTGTATGACTCCGACCGGTAGTCGGTCTCGTAGAACCCCGAGCCCTTGAAGATGACGGCGGCGCCGGTGCCGATGAGTCGCTCGAGCTGCTTCTTCTTGCACGCGGGGCAGGTACGCTTGATGGGATCGGACATCTTCTGGAAGAGCTCGAACTCGTGCCCGCACCCGTTGCACTTGTAGTCGTATGTCGGCATCAGGCGTCATCCTCTGCGGGGGCGACGGCGACCTTGGCCGGGCGGATCACGCGGTCGCCCAGTTTGTACCCGACGCCTAACGCCAGCGCGATGTGCCCGGGCTCGACGCCCTCGGCGGACTGGCGGAGCATCGCCTCGTGCTCAACCGGGTTGAACTCGTCGCCTACGGCGGGCGCGATCGGGGCGACGCCGTAGGACCGGAGGACGCGCATCAGTTCGTCGCGGATGACGGCGACGCCCCCCACCACCTGCTGGGCGGTCACGGTCTCGGGGTCCTGCGCGAGCGCGAGGTCGAAGTTGTCGAGCACGGGGATGATGCCCTGGAGCACGCCCGACAGCGCCTGCGTGCCCGCTTCTCGCTCGTTGATGCCCGCCCGACGCTGGAAGTTCTGGTGGTCCGCGACGGCACGCTGGAGCTTGGCGAACAGCTCGTCGTGCGCGTTGAGCGTCTCGGTCAGCGCCTCGACGATCTCCTCGGCCCCGGACGGTGCTTCGAGCTCGCCAGATCGCGCAAGCCGCTGGATCTCCTCGACGCGGTCGGCGCGGTCGGCATCGGCGACGTCCGGCTCGGCGTCCATCTCGGGGATGTCGTATTCGGTGACCTCGGGGTCCGTGTTCGGGGCGTCATGCTTGGTCATTGCAAACCTCTGCCGGCTTACTGCTTGCCCAGGAAGTCGGTGATCTTCTTCAGGAACCCGTGGCGTTCGGGGTTCACATGTTTGTCTTCGGTCTCGGCGAACTCGCGGAGCAGTTCCTCCTGGCGGGCGCTGAGTTTCTTGGGGGTCTCAATCTTGACGACGACGACGAGGTCGCCGCGGTGCCCGGAGCGGAGGTTCGGCAGGCCCGCGCCCTCGATGCGGAAGAGCGAGCCGTACTGCGTGCCGCGGGGGATGTCGAGCGTGCGCGGTTCTTCGAGTGTGGGCGCCTCGACCGCCGCCCCGAGCGATGCCTGCGTGAAGCTGATCGGCATCTCGAGCAGCAGGTGATCACCTTCGCGTTCGAAGACCGGGTGCTGGGCGATGCGGGCGACGACGTGGAGGTCGCCGCGGATGCCCTCTCCGCTCGGCGAGAGCTCGGGTCCGGGTGGTTCGCCCTCGCCAGCGACGCGGACGGCCTGCCCGCTCTGGATGCCCGCGGGGATCTTGACGCTCAGGTTCCGCTTCTTGGGCGAGCGGCCCTTGCCGTGGCACGTCGAGCATTTCTCCTTGATGATCTTGCCACGCCCCCGGCAGGCGGGGCAGGCGGTGACCATCCGGAACATGCCCCCGAGCCCGGCCTGCTGGACCTTGCCCTGGCCCTTGCACGTGTCGCACGTCTCGGGCTCGGTGCCGGGCTTGGCGCCCGAGCCGGTGCACGTCTCGCAGACGTCCAGGCGGGTGAACTCGACGTCGCGGGTGCACCCGTTGAGGACGTCCTTGAGGTCGAGCCGCGCCTCGTGCTCGAGGTCGTAGCCGCGGGCGACGCGTCGACCACCGCCGGGGCGCCCGCCCCGGTTGCCGAAGCCGGCGCCGCCGCCGAAGATGTCGTTGAACATCGAGAAGATGTCATCGACATCCATCCGCGAGAAGTCGTGGGCCGCGGCCCCGCGCCCGCGCAGGCCCTCGTGTCCGTACTGGTCGTAGATCTTCCGCTTGGATTCGTCCGAGAGGACCTCGTACGCCTCGGCGGCTTCCTTGAACCGTGCCTCGGCCTCGGCGTCGTCCGGGTTGCGGTCCGGGTGGAACTTCATCGCCAGGCGGCGATAGGAGCGTTTGATCTCGTCCGCGTCCGCGGACTTCTCAACGCCGAGGACTTCGTAGTAGTCGCGTGTGGCGGGCATCCGTGCTTCCGTTATCGTGTTGCTCCGCCATTGCGATTCTCAATGGCGCGTACTACTGGGGCGAGTGCAGCCTCGAACTGTCGAAAAATACCCGGCGGTGATAGCAGTGCGTTATCTGTGCCGCTTGTAAGCAGCTTGGTCTCTCGAGCAATCCGGCGTCGCGTAGGCTCGCAATTCCAGCGGTATCGAACTTCAGGGACACGCCCGCCACATGCGGTGATGATGTCTGAATGCCGACCCCAAATATACGCGAGTCGTTGCCCAGGGCTTAGCACGGCAATGTCATTGCAGATCGAAATGGCGGAAGAGCCTGTAGGCTTCGTGAGTGCATTTCTGACCCAATCTTCAGCGCTAACTCTGACCTGATACGCGGGGGATTTCCCTACGTTCTCCAAAATCACGCACACGTGATCCCCGCGAGGATCCATCAACTCTGTCGAGACTTGTATCACTGGATCCTGCTGAGCGCGACGAAGCCGTATGGTTTCAATGACATACACAACGGTTGCAGCAGCGACAACGCCAGAGAATACGAGCTGAGTGATGCTTGCCGCGTCCATGATGATCAGCCGTTCGCGTCCAGGTGCTCGTTCGCCCACCCGAGCACGGCGGGAATGTACCCCTCCATCACCTGCCCGAGTTTGGGCGCCTCGCCCGCCGCCGTCACCGCGTCGCGCCACAGCATCTGGGCGGCTTCGTGCGCCACCTTCATCGCGGCTTCGGTTGTCTCGCGCGTCTCGGTGATGCCCTCGCGCCCCGCGCGGACCATCTGAGCGAGCGTCATCGTCTGTCGCCCCCAGTTGAAGACGGCGATGTCAGGCGTGACCTCGGGTTGTTTCTGCTCGTCAGCCATGGGCCCCCGTTCGTGAGCGGTTCTTGCGAATCGGGGCGCGCCGGTTCCGCGGCGCGCCCCGTGTCTCTCTCTGCGTGCTATGTCAGGAAACGGCGCCGACGGTGACCTCGGCGTCCTCCTTGAGGTCCGAGACCATCACGTCGGTGGTGAGCATGAGCCCGGCGACGGACGCCGCGTTGACGATCGCGCTCTTGGCGACCAGCGCGGGGTCGATGATGCCCGCCTTGACCATGTCCACGTACTCGCCCGTCGAGGCGTCAAGCCCGAAGTTGGCGTCCTCTTCCTTGATGGTCTCGACCGCGAGGTCGCCGTCGTACCCGGCGTTGGCCGCGATCTGACGGGCGGGGGACTCGAGTGCGGCGGCGACGATGTCGAAGCCCTGCTTCTCGTCGCCCTTGGCCGACCGCTTGCCGTTCTCGACGGCCTCGATCGCGCGGATGTACGCGACGCCGCCGCCGGGGATGTACCCCTCCTGGGCCGCGGCCCGGGTGGCATGCAGCGCGTCATCGACGAGGTCCTTGAGGGACTTCTGCTCCTGCTCGGACGCGCCGCCGACGTTGATGATCGCGACGCCGCCGGTGAGCTTGGCGTGGCGCTCCATGAGCTTCTCCTTGTCGTACTCGGAGGTGCTCTTGGCGTGCTGGCTCATGATCTGGTTGGCGCGGGACGCGATGTCCTTCTTCTTGCCGGCGCCCTCGATGATCGTCGTGTTGTCCTTGGAAACGACGACTTTCTTGGCGCTGCCGAGCTCCTTGAGCTCGATCGACTCGAGCGAGCGCCCGAGGTCCTCGGCGAAGTACGTGCCGTTGGTCACGGTCGCGATATCACCGAGCATTGCCTTGCGCCGGTCGCCGAAGCCGGGGGCCTTGACCGCCGCGACCTGCAGCACGCCGCGGAGACGGTTCACGACCAGCGCCGCGAGCGCCTCGTTCTCGACCTCCTCAGCGATGATCAGGAACGGCTTGCCCGTGGTCGCGATCTTGTTCAAGAGCGGCAACAGGTCGCCCAGGTTGCTGATCTTCTTCTCGTGGATCAGGATGTACGGGTCCTCGAGCACGCACTCGGCGGACTTCGGGTCCGTCATGAAGTACGGCGACAGGTAGCCCTTGTCGAACTGCATCCCCTCGACGTAGTCCAGCGTCGTCTCGGCGGACTTCCCGTCCTCAACCTCGACCACGCCGTCCGCGCCGACCTTGGAGATCGCCTCGGCGATCAGCTCGCCGACTTCCTCGTTGTGGTTCGACGAGACCGTCGCGACCTTCTTGTAGTCCGCCTTGCCCTTGCATGGGGTGGCGATGCCGTCGATCGCCTCGGCCACCGTCTCGGCGGCCTTGTTGATCCCGCGCTGCAGGTGCACCGGGTTCGCGCCCGCGGCGACATGCTTGAGCCCCTCGGTGAAGATCGCCTGGGCGAGCACCGTCGCGGCGGTCGTGCCGTCGCCGGCCTTGTCGGCCACCTTCTTGGCGACCTGGTGCACCATCTTCGCGCCCATGGACTCGAACGGCGCCGGCAGCTCGATCTCCTTCGCGACCGAGACGCCGTCCTTGGTCACGTGCGGCCCGCCGAAGGACTTCTGGATGACCACGTGGCGCCCGGACGGCCCCATCGTGCACTTGACAGCCTCGGCGAGCTGGTCGATGCCCTTCTTCATCTCGATCAGGGCTTTGTCGTCGAACATGATCTGCTTCTGCGCCATCGGTCGTTCCTCTCGTCGCCTCGCGCGTGCGCCGGCGTGGTGTGCTATTCGATGATCCCGCGTGCGGCCCGGGGTCAGCCCCCGATGACGCCGAGCAGCTCGGACTCGCGGAGAATCAGGTGGTCCTTGCCCTCGATCTCGACCTCGGTGCCGGCGTACTTGGAGTACACCACCGTGTCGCCCTTCTTGATGCTCATCTCGGCGCGGGTGCCGTTCTCGAGCACCTTGCCCGGGCCGGTCGAGATGACCTTGCCCTGGATCGGCTTCTCCTTGGCCGCCTCGGGCAGGTACAGCCCCGACTCGGTCATGCTGTCCTTCTCGATCGGCTTGACCAGAACGCGGTCTTCGAGTGGTTTGACTGCCATTGCAAACTCTCCGTCTAAGACGCCCAGTAGGCGTGGACTTTCTTGAATTCCTCGACCCAGAAGGCCGTCACTTCGTTGGTGTTCTTGCCGAGACTCTTGGCAAGTTGAAAGAACCCTTTGCCAGGCTCCCCGTCACCAGACTTATGCACAACCAAGACGCTGAGTAAGGGACGCCCTTCGTTGTGCTCGTCTATTGAGACCTCGCCCAGCAGCGAGAAGTAGCGAACATCATGAGGGGCAACTTTGATCGCCGTAAGTTGATCAGCAAGCTCTGAATAGGTGATCATCCCCCTGAGCTTTGCTCTCTCAATCAATGCTGCACGAACTTCCTTCTTCGCGCTATCCCATACTTCCGGCGTCCACTCAAACGGACCCGGCGGTAGGTGATCAGGGGAGTTGCGCGTAGCAAACGACATCGTTGACTACTCCTGAATCAGAACCCCATCCCACCCATGCCCGGCATGCCACCCATGCCGCCCATGCCCGGCATGCCGCCGCCCATTCCACCCATGCCGCCCATGCCACCCATCGGGTCGCCGCCGCCGTGGTCGTGGCCGCCGGCTTCCTCGGGCTTCTCGGTGACGATGCAGTCGGCGGCGAGCAGGACCGTCGCGACCGATGCCGCGTTCTGCAGCGCGCTGCGGTCCACCTTGGCCGGCGTGATGACGCCCGCCTTGAGCAGGTCCTCGTAGGTGTCGGTCAGGGCGTTGTACCCGAAGGTGCCCTCGCCCTCGGCGACCTTGGCGACGACGACCGAGCCCTTGGCCCCGGCGTTGTCGGCGATGGTCCGCAGCGGCACCTCGAGCGCCTTGCGGACGACCTCGAGCCCCGCCGCGTAGTCGTACTTGAACCGCCCGGCGTCGTCGGAGGACATCTCCTTGCCGAAGACGGCCTTCCACTCTTTGGCGTTCTCGATCGCGGCCTGCGAGCGGACGAACGAGACGCCGCCGCCGGGGACGATGCCCTCGGCGAGCGCCGCGCGGGTCGCGTGCAGGGCGTCTTCGACGCGGGCCTTCTTTTCCTTGAGTTCGATCTCGGAGGCCGCACCGACGTTGACCTGGGCGACGCCGCCGGCGAGCTTGGCGAGGCGCTCCTGCAGCTTCTCGCGGTCGTAGTCGGAGGTGGAGTTGGCGATCTCGTTGCGGATGATCTGGACGCGGGCCTGGATGTCCTTGGTGGCGCCGGCGCCCTCGATGATGGTCGTGGTGTCGGCGGTGATTTCGACTTTCTTGGCGAGCCCGAGCTGGGAGAGCTCGATCTTGTCGAGGTCGGTCGCGAGGTCCTTCATGAACGCCTCGCCGCCGCAGAGGACCGCGAGGTCCTGGAGCATCGCCTTGCGGCGGTCGCCGTAGCCCGGGGCCTTGACGGCCGCGACCTGGAGCGTGCCGCGGAGCTTGTTGATGACGAGCGTGGAGAGCGCCTCGCCCGTGACGTCCTCGGCGATGATGAGCAGGGGCTTCTTGGCCTTCATCACCTTCTCGAGCAGGGGCACGAGCTTGGTGATGTTGTCGATCTTGTCCTCGTGGATGAGCACGAGGGCCTTGTCGATCTCGACCTTCATGTCGTCGGCGTCGGTGACGAAGTTCGGGCTGAGGTAGCCTCGGTCGAACTGCATGCCTTCCACGACCGTCACCTCGGTCTCGAGGCTCTTGCCCTCTTCGACGGTGATGACGCCGTCCTTGCCGACCTTCTCGAAGGCGTCGGCCATGATCTTGCCGACCTCGGGGTCGTTGTTGGCGCTGATCGTCGCGACGTTCTGGATGTCCTTCTTGCCCTTGATGGGGGTGGCCAGGTCGTCGATCGACTTGGTGACGAGCTCGACGCCCTTCTTCATGCCCCGGACGAGGGCGTTGGCATCGACGCCCGCCGCGATATGGCGGAGCCCTTCCTTGAACAGGGCCTCGGCGAGGACGGTCGCGGTCGTGGTGCCGTCGCCCGCGTCGTCAGAGCTCTTGGAGGCGGCCTCCTTGACGAGCAGGGCGCCCATGTTCTCGGCTTTGTTCTTGAGCTCGATCTCCTCGGCGACGGTCACGCCGTCCTTGGTGACGGTCGGCCCGCCCCAGGACTTGTCGATGACGGCGTTGCGGCCGCGGGGCCCGAGGGTCGCCTTGACGGCGGACGCAAGCTTCTCGACGCCGGCGAGCAGGGCCTGGCGAGCCTCGAGGTCGAAGGTCAGTTCCTTGGTAGCCATGGGCGAATCGCTCCTCTTTCGTCGCCCCACGGTCCTCGGGGGCGTGTGTCTCGGTCTGTGGGCGGCGGTCGCGCAGGGACCACGCCGGGCGGACCTTGGCAACGCCGGTGCCAGCGGGTCGGTTGGCGCAAATCCATTGCTGACAGGGGTTGCGCTCGCAGAACCGGGGCGGGGTGCCCGGCCCGGTCTGCCGGGGGCGGTTCCGGGGTTCCCGGGCCTGCCAAGGTGACAGGCGGGCTATCAAGATCGACCCCCCGCGCGCGGGGCTGCGCCCGCGGGGCGGCCTCGGCGGTAAAGGCTCGCATGAAGACCCAAGCCACCCGCACCGTCGTCGCTGGATTGATCCTGACCGTTCCCGTCCTGCTCGCCTGCGTGCTGGGGGTTGCGCCCGCTCCCGAGCTCCCCGCTTCCGCCCACTCGGAGGCGCCGGAGGAGATCCAACGCCTCGGATTCATCATCGGGGAGTGGGACGTGCAGGCCTGGTTCGCCCGGCCGGATGGCACACGGACCGAGGGCGGCACGTCCCGGATCTCCGCCCGCTGGATCCTCGGCGGCGTGGGCATCGAGACCTTGCACCACACCTACGGCGGTGGGCCGGGGTTCGTGCTCCCGCCGGGACCGCCGTACGAGGAGGTCCGCGTATGGGTCTATCACGACCCGTCCGAGACCGTCACCGGTTCGTCGGTCAACACGCTCGGCAACCGCAAAGAGCTCGACGGCGAATGGAAGGACGACCGGTTCGTCGTCACCCAATCGGGCAACCTCTTCAACGAGCGGGCGGGGTACAACCGCATGACTTTCTCCGATATCTCGGAGGACTCGTTCGAGGTCCGGCTGGACATCCGCCCGGACCCCGAGCAGCCGTTCATCGAGGGTGTCTACGGATACACCGCCACGCGCACCGGAGGCTGACCCGCCCGGGCATCCACGTGCCCCGCGTGCTATCATCGCGTTCGCACGGAGGCCCGCGATCGTGACCGACCTGTCCAGCTACCTGCCGATACTGATCATGGTGATGGCGGCCCTCGGGTTCGCCGTGATCAACCTTGTGGGCACCATGATCATCGGCCCCCGCCGCCTCGGCGAGCGGAAGGGCGAGACCTACGAGTCCGGCATGACCCCCGTGGGGACCGCCCGCAAGCGGTTCAACGTGCGGTTCTACCTGATCGCGATGATCTTCCTCGTCTTCGACGTGGAGGTGATCTTCCTGTACCCCTGGGCCGCGACGTTCTCCAATCTCGAGGCCGGGTCGCACCAGTCGCTGGTGTGGCTGATGCGGATCATGTTCTTCCTGCTGACGACGGTGGTGGCGTACCTGTACGGGTACCGCAAGGGCGTGTTCCGGTTCGATTGAGCCGGCCCCCGGAGGATGGGGCATCCGCCCAGCCGCCCCCCGCGTATTGACTGCCCGTGACCGATCCCTCCCCACCGACCAGCCCGCCGCAACGAGCCCCCGCCCGCGCGACCACCGGCGAGCGGATCGGCGCGGGCGTGTTCGCCTCGGGGTGCGCCGGCGTGCTCGGGCTCGCCGCCTGGCTCAGCCCCTCGGGCGACGGGCACGGCACCCACACCCAGATCGGCCTGCCCGACTGCGCGTGGGTCCAACTCTTCGATAAGCCCTGCCCGACCTGCGGCATGACCACCTCGTTCGCCCACACCGCGGACGCGTCGTACCTGACCGCCGCCGCGACCCAGCCGCTCGGGTTCCTGCTCGCACTCGGCGCCGCCACGGCGTTCTGGGCGGGCGCCCACACGGCGCTGACCGGCTCGCGATCGGCCCACGTCGCGATGCACGCCGTCAACGGGCGGGCCCTGCTCGTGCTGCTCGGCCTCGGGCTGGCGGCGTGGGCCTACAAGCTCGCGACCTGGGGCGGCTGAGGGCCCGCCGAGGGCTCGGGTACACTCCACCAGTCCAGCAGCGGAAGGGACGCCTGTGAACCCCGCCAGTCTCATGACCAACCGACCCGCCCGGCTCGCTTTGCTCGGCGCGTGCGCCTTGGTCACGCTTACCGCGATGCCCGGGTGCGTGATCGGCACGCTCGTCGGCGGCATGGCCCGCTCCGCCGAGCGCTTCGGCGACCACGAGGTCCTCGCCGAGTACACCGGGCTGCAGGGCAAGTCGTTCACCGTTGTGACCTCGGCCGACCGCGTCATCGAGGCGGGCGAGCCCGGGCTCAGCGCGCGGATCATGAAACGTGTGAACGACCGCCTGATGGTCGCCGCCGGCGGGTCGCACGGCATCCCCAGCCGCGACCTTCTTGCCGTGCTCTACAACACACCCCAGTGGCACGCGATGCCGCCGGGCGAGGTCGCCGAGATGCTCGGCGTCGAGCGCCTCGTCTGGATCGAACTCGCCGAGTATCGGCTGACCGAGCCGGGCAACCGCCACGTGTGGGACGGGCTCGCCCGCGCGACGGTGCTCGTCTACGCCGCCGACTCGGGCATCCCGGACGAACCGATTTACGAGAAGGTCGTGCAGGTCCGGTTCCCGGACTCCCCGGGATACATGGAAGCCGACATCCCGGGCAGCGCCGTCACCACCGAGCTTTCCAACCGTCTGGTCAACCGGGCGGCGTGGCTCTTTTTCGACCACCGCGAACCCAACGAGCTGGCGTACTGATGAAACCGATCTCGCGATTCAAGACAACGCTGCTCGCCGCCCTTGCGTGCGGTGCGCTGATCACCCAGCCCGCGTGCAACGTCATCGGCCCGGTCTTCTACGCGGTGCACGGGCCCGAGAAGATTTTGCCCGAGTACGAGCTTGATCCAAACGCCGCGACGGTGATCCTCGTGGACGACCCGGGCAGCACGGTGGGTGTGCGCCGCCTGCGGGCCGAGATCGCCTCCGCCGCGACGACGGTGTTGCTCAACAAGGGCCTGGTCACGGACATGATCGAGCCCCGCTCCGCGCTCGCGCTCGCGTCGCAGCCCGTGGACGGCAAACCCCTGAGCATCACCGAGATCGGCCAGGCCGTCGAAGCCGACGTCGTGATCTACGTCCTGCTCACCGAGTTCACGCTCTCGGCGGACGGCGCCTCGGCGCTCCAGTCCGCTTCGGCCAACGTCAAGGTGATCGATATCCGCGAAGGGCGCCGTGTCTTCCCGGAAGACCCCACGGGCGCGTCCGTCCGGCTCCGCCCCGAGTACCGCGCCGCGGACGTCGCGAACGACCCGAACCGGACCGTCGAGCTCGAACAGCAGCTCGCGAACCGTTTCGGGCTCGCCATCGCCCAGATGTTCTACAAGCACGAGTCCCTCGACAGCGCCAAGCGATGAGCGAGCGTGACCCGACCGAAGGGTTCGGCGTGTTGCACGTCGTCGAACCCGGGTGGGCTGCGGGCACGCGCGAGGGCGGGTCCGACGCCGCACTGCTCGCGTGCGCCGCGCACCGGCTGGCTGAAACGCCGGGCCCCCGCGACGTCTGTGTGGTCGGAACCGACGCCGCCCTCCGCACGGTGCGCGAGCTGGACATGAACCCGATCGGCGTCATCCCCAGACGCCTCACGCCACGCGCGACGTTCGACCGTCCCGCGCGCCCGGGATCCCCGACACACCACGGCACCGAACTGCTCTGGCACGCCGGGACCCGCGGACCCGTCTCGTCCGGAGCGGCGTCGGTACTACGGGCGTTCTCCCCCCCCACGCCTCACCTGCTCGCCCGCGCCCGCCGGGCCCGACACGTCGAGGTCCTCACCGAGCCCGACCGGCTCGCGTGGGCCGACGTCGGCATCGGCGCCGCGATCGTGGACCCGCCAGACCTCGCCCCCCTCGCGGCCAGCCGACGCGCGCACGACCAGGCTGCCCGCCGGCGCCTCGACGTGGACGGCACCATCATGCTCTGCCCCATTGGTGACCGCCCGTCCGCGATCGACGCCCGCCAGTTCGGCTTTTTGCTCGGGCTGCTCGCGGTCTCGGGGCGGAACATCTCCGGGCTCCTCGCCCGCGAGGCGCTGCACGGCCCGCTCGCTCGGCGTCACATCAACGCCCTGCACGAGCCGTGCCGCGTGTTCGAGGCCGAGGTTTCGTCGCTCGCCGTGCTGGGTGTGGCGGACCTCGCGCTCGTCCCGCCCTCGGTCACGCAGGGCTCGGGTGCGGACCTGATAATCACGCGCTGGTGCGAGGCGCTCGGCGTACCGATCGTGCATTGGGGGCAGGTCGCACCGGGCAAGCTCCGTCACACACCCGGGCTCGCCGGGCCTGTGATCGAGGCGATCGAACGCTCCCGCGCCGGCGAGGTTCCGAGTACGCTCGCCGGATGACCGACCCGCCCCCGCCCCGAGACGCAAAGACCGGCGTGCTGTTTGTCTGCCTGGGAAACATCTGCCGCTCGCCGCTGGCCGAGGGCATCTTCATCCACCTCGCCCGCGAGCGCGGCGTGCTCGACCGCTTCGACATCGACTCGGCCGGCACCGGCGGGTGGCACGCGGGCGAGCCGGCCGACCCGCG